>JAZSEZ010000039.1:0-12433 GCA_045531975.1 Candidatus Egerieisoma sp.
ATAATAGAAACGCTCAAGGATATTCCCCTGTTCTATCTCTTCCAATGCCTTGTTGAACTTCTTAAGTTCAATGAATATAAATGTGTACTTGTTGGAAAGTACTTTGCCTGTTTCAATTTCCTTAAGCCTGAAGGTGGATTTTACTCCTGTTTCACCTTTCATTTCATCCATATTGAAATTGAGGATGCTTATTGAGTAAATGGGAGCGAAGAGGTAGTTCTCCTGTCCTTCTTCCACCTGTTCCTGTACAGGGAATGTACTGTAGTATATAGCCCTGTCAACAAAATCAGCCTCCTCCTGGTTCTGCATCTCAATTATCACTCTTGAACCGTCATCAGTCTTGCAATACAAATCAAACCGGCTTTTCTTCCCATTCATCAAGTATGGAAGCTGCTCATTTCTCAGTTGCTCAATATCAACAATTATTCTGTCGGGAATAACTTCGTTGAGAAAAGCAATGATAATCTCCTTGTTTGCAATCTTGCCAAACACGTACTTGAATCCGCAATCAGAGAGCAGACTTACATACTTGCTTACACTTTTTTTCTTAGGGTACAGGACTTTAGGTTCCTCAACACAGTTTAAATAATCAGTTTCCATAATACTAAGGTTTTGTGTGGGACTCTTTTCAAGTCTGCACACTAACCTTTGCATCC
Organism: Candidatus Egerieisoma sp.; assembly: GCA_045531975.1. Taxonomy (GTDB): domain Bacteria; phylum Bacteroidota; class Bacteroidia; order Bacteroidales; family UBA932; genus Egerieousia. The sequence continues at coordinate 657 of JAZSEZ010000039.1, forward strand.
CCCTCAATCGTCCCACTGGTTATTATTATTTGCATCGGTTGCAAGATGCAAAAAATTCCCGAAAAACTTTTTCGAAAAAAGAAAAAGTTTGTTAAGATTTTCTGATTCTAAAAATCGCACGCACTGAAAATCACTTGTCACTGGCACAATCTTTGTTTTTTTATAAGCAGATATAACTAATCAGACTGGTAAAGTATTTTGAGAGGATAGGTTATCCTGCATATGATGCGGATGGGCTCTCTTCGTGTATCATATCTGCATATTTGGGCCATTTGAAGGGGGATAAATATGTGCCTGAAAAAGAAGTGTCCATAGCTGAAGAAATCCCAATCATTTACAGATGATCCAAGTGTGTTTTTTATGCAGGTTGGAGAAGAAATATGGTTTGACTTCAAATCAGGTTTGTGGGAGGTGGTGAAATAATTTCTTAGCTTTGTGCATTATGAAAGAGATTTACAGCTTCCTGGCAGAACTCTCCCAGAACAATAATAAGGAGTGGTTTGATGCAAACAGACAACGTTACCTGACAGTAAGGAAAAGATTTGAGGCTTTTGCCCAGAATCTGATAGAAAGAATTGCGCAGTGGGATGAGGATGTGGCGGCATCTGATCTGCAAGTAAAAGATTGTACCTACAGGATAAACAGAGATATCCGTTTCAGCAAAAACAAGGAACCGTACAAAACCCATATGGGAATCTTCATTTGCAAAGGGGGAAAGAAGTCCCCTAATGCAGGATATTATCTTCACATAGAGCCGTCGGGAGGAGAGATTCTTCCCTGTGACGGGCAGAAAGGTGTCCACACCCAAACACCTCTCTCTATGGGAGGGAGTTTTATAATTGCCGGAACATATAAGTATGAATCAAAGGTACTCCGTAGCATAAGGGATGAAATTTCTGTGAACGGAGATTCTTTTCTTGATGCAATCAGACAGGCGGAAGATTTCTACCCCGAGGAATCAGATATGCTGAGAAAAGTTCCTGCAGAGTTCTCATTTGCTCCCGACAAATGGCACACACTTCTCAGATACAAAACCTTTGCCCTCATAAAACCAATTGATGACAGTTACGTTTGTACATCTGATGCACTGGACAATATAGCAAAGGATTTCAGGAGCTGCAGTAACTTTATTAAGAAGGTGAATATGGCTATTGAATATGCCTACGACGCCTGATTCCCCATACATACAACAACAGAATAACATTCATCAGCAGTGCGTAGATGATGGCAGGAATGGCCATCTCTCCGCTGTTGAAGATGAATGGGGAGGTGGCAATGGCAATGGCCTGGGCAGCGTTCTGCATACCTACCTCAATTACAATGGTGCGGCGGACACCGTCGCTGAATACGCCTACACGTGAAAGGAGCGAGCTGCACAGCATAGCCATAAGGATAAGGCAACCTGCTGCAAGTCCAAGTACGCGGAAATTGGCAATAATCTCTGAGGTGTACTGCAAAAAGAATACTCCGGCCAACAGCATAAGGGCAGGGAAGGCACATTTGCCCAACATCTTGTTAACCTTTGCGGCAGCTACCGGTTTGTAATGGCGCAACAGAATACCCAATAGCATAGGGACAAACAGCAATACAATATTCTGCATAAGCAGTTTTCCCACAGGGAGCACAACCTCCACCCCCGCCTGCTGTGATACAAATGCGGAAACACCACCCATTATAAATGGTAGAGTGAAAAGTGTTATTATGCTGCTTATGGCAGTAAGGGTAACCGAAAGGGCCACATCTCCCTTTGCCAGCATTGAGAATACATTTGAGGAACTTCCTCCCGGACAGCAAGCCACCAATACCAGACCCATAAAATATACAGGGGGCAAATCAAGTACCCAGGCAATTGCAAAAGCAATTACAGGGAGCAGCACAATTTGTCCAATCATCCCCACCAGCACCCCTTTAGGGTTTTTGGCAACATTGGTAAAAGACTCCTTGTTAAGATCTGTTCCAAGCAGGAACATCAGGAGCAACAGTATAGGCATTACAATCCAGATGGTATTCATAATTTAAAGTATGCAGGCTGTTATTAAGAACAGCATTGTAAAAATCAACAAATTGCGGGCAGTTACGCCCAAAATTGGGTTAAGTGCGGCACCACTTCTGGCAACAAGTTTTTTCCAGGTGGCAAAATGAAGAAAAAGATATGCGGCAGGAGCCACAAGTGCAAAATTACAGCCGTTAAAAACAGCAGTAACAATACCTGCAGCCACAATCCCAGAGCAAAGATACACCCATCCCATCACTTTGCGTCCAAAAATTACCACAGTAGTTTTTTTCCCTACAGCTGTATCATCATCTTTATCCCGATAGTTATTTACTATAAGTACATTTGCGGCCATCAGCCCCACTGCAACAGAAACGGGAAGAGAAACGGAAATGCCCTCCCAGCCCCCTTGTTGCAGGTAACAGGTTAAGGTAACCGGCACTACCCCAAAGAACAGCACTACAGCCACATCTCCCAGTCCGTGGTGGGAAAGGGGGAAAGGCCCTGCACTGTAGCCCAAGGCAAACAAACCGATACACAGACCAACAGGAATCAGCCACCACTCTCCATAGAAGAGCATAAGGCAACCCACACAGGCGGCACACAGCAAAGTGCCGAAAGTGGCATATTTCATAGCGGAAGGGGAGATATCCCCCTCAGTTACCCCTCTGCGGAAACCTTGGCGTCCTTTACGGTCTACACCGTTTTTATAATCATAATACTCATTCCCAAAATTTGAAGCAATTTGGGCCAGGAGGGCAAACAGCAGGCACAGCAGCGCCGGCAACAGGGAAAAATCCCCCTGCACAATTGCACAGGCTACCCCGGCAAGCACCCCCGAGATGCTTATAGGAAGGGTTCTGAGCCGCATTGCCTCAATCCATTTTTTCATTTCACCCAAATTTATTTAATCCCAATATACATTCTGCAAATTCCCAAAGTGAGGCTCCTGTGAATCACCTTGCTGAAGCCTGCCTGCTGGAGCATAGGGATAAATTTATCGGGAGCAGGAAATTTTAAAACAGATGCCGGCAGGTATTCATACGCTCCTCTGTCTCCCGATATCCATCCCCCTATTGTTGGCAAGATATTCAGGAAATACAGTTTGTAGCACCAGCGGATAATTGGGTTGGATGGGACAGAAAGTTCAAGGATTACCAGTTTCCCCCCTGGGGTAAGAACTCTGTACATTTCATTCAAGCCAATCTGGAGGTGCTCAAAATTGCGCACTCCAAACCCCACAGAGATACGGTGGAAAGTGTCATCATTGTAAGGGAGCTCCTCACAGTCACCCTGAACCATAACCGCATCAACTCCGGCAGCCTTTATCTTCTCCCGCCCAATGGCCATCATTCCCTCAGAAAGGTCAATGCCGGTAACTTTACTCCCAGCAGGGGCTTTCTGTGCTATCTCAATGGTAAAATCACCGGTGCCGCAAGCCACATCCAGAATTTCCAGTGGCCCGGCAGTATCCACAAGCTCCTTAACGGCTTTTCTCCTCCACCCTTTGTCTATATTCAGGGAGAGGATGTGGTTAAGCCTGTCATAATCGGGAGCTATATTGTCAAATAATTTTCTAATACCCTCTTTCTTAGCCATAAAAATGCTTCAATATCTCCGCAAATGTACATAAAATGTGAGATTCTGTATAAATTTGCCACCGGTTATTCAAATCAGATTATATGACAAAGAAACATTTTTTTAAAGAGTGGCTGTTTGCCACAAGACCCTGGTCTTTTCCGGCATCGGCAATGCCGGTGTTGGTAACATTGGGATTCCTGTTCTGGAAGGGGCTGGAGCCAAATTGGTATATAGGGGTGCTTACAATAATAAATGTAGTGCTGTTCCACGCGGCAGGAAACACCTGGAGCGATTACAAAGATTATAAAAACGGTGTAGACCGTGAAGATACAGTTGGAGGACTCTCAATTGTAAGCGGGCAGTTCAAACCGCAGGAGATAAAGAGGCTTTCGTTGTCACTCTTTGCAGTGGCAGTGGCAGGAGGTTTGGCCCTTACATTTTTTACAGGGTTGCAGACATTGTATTTTGGTGTTGCAGGTGCACTCCTTACAATAATGTACCCTTGGCTAAAGTACCATGCCCTTGGAGATTTGGATATCTTCCTTACATACTCGGTACTCCCTATGCTTGGAACATCATTTGTGGCAACAGGTGAGATTCATACCTGTGTTCTCCTTATGGCTTTACCCGTTGGTCTTATAACTGTGGGTATTCTACATTCAAACAATACAAGAGATATAGAGCAGGACAAGAGGGCCAATATCAGAACCTTTGCAATGAGCATAGGTGGAAAGGCTGCCGCAAGATTATATTGTTTTGAGGTGATTTTCCCATTTGTATGGGTTGTGGGGTGTGTGGTACTGGAATATTTGCCACATTGGAGCATATTGGCAATCCCTGCTGCAAAAATTGCACTTGACAATTCCAAAAAGGCTTTGAAGTATGCTGGTGAGGGGATGCAGGCAATGGTTGGAATAGATGAGAAAACAGCCCAACTGCAATTGGTTTTCAGTATGCTTATGTTCATTTCGTTCATAATTGCAGGATTGGTATAACAGGTTACTGTGGTGAAGATGAAAAAACTCATTTTTACAATAATCCTTGCGGCAGTGCTGTGGAGTATAATGTTCCTTCCGGTAACGGCTCCATATATCAATTTCTGGTGGATGATGACAGCCTCCGCCTGCACTCTAAGTATCCTTTCTTCCATCTTTAATCCCGGGTGGTGGAGGCAGGTGCATATAAATGTACAGGGAGTATTGTTGGGTGTGGGGATTGCGGTGGTATTGTGGGGAGTATTCTGGACAGGAGACAAACTCTCCCAGATAATTTTCAATTTTGCCCGTCCGCAGGTAGATCTCATTTATGGGATGAAGGAGGGGGAATCGCCTTGGCTCCTTACAGTGCTTATGCTGTTCCTGATAGGGCCGGCAGAGGAAATTTTCTGGCGCGGATATGTGCAGAAAACATTGCAGGAAAAGTGGTCACCCAATACAGGCTTTATAGTTTCAACAGCAATATATGCACTGGTGCACGCCGGTTCGTGCAACTTTATGCTAATTATGGCAGCATTGGTGGCCGGAGCGGCTTGGGGTTTGATGTACAGACTGTTCCCCAAACAGTTCTTTGCAATAATACTTTCGCACGCCCTTTGGGACGTGGCGGTATTTGTGTGGTTTCCAATATAAATTGCACTAATCATAAGTTTTTTTATACTTTTGTTACAATTTTGCTGCAATAGGAGGCTGTGGCAAAAGTTTTTTGTTGTAAAAAATTGAGAATCAAATGAGAGGGAGAGTTACAAAATGTGATATGCAAGAGAGGATGAGAAGCAGAATTCTTATTCTCGACGGAGCTATGGGGACAATGTTGCAGAGGGAGAATTTGAGTGCGGAGGATTATAAGGGTGCCCCTGGGAACAACGATATACTCAATATCACAAGAGCAGATGTAATAGAGAAGATACATAAGGAATATATAGGGGCTGGAGCAGATATAATTGAAACAAACACATTCAGCAGCAATGCAATCTCGCAACAGGAGTACGGATGTGAAACAATGGTGTACCAGATGGCCTTTGAAGGTGCCCGCATTGCCCGTAAAGCGGCAGAGGGTACAGATGTGCTTGTGGCAGGTTCAATGGGCCCAACTACCAAAATGCTCTCATTTTCTCCCGATGCCAATTCTCCTGAACTCAGGGCAACAGATTTTGATACAATGGCAGCTGCCTATATGGAGCAGGCAAGGGGCCTTATTGATGGAGGGGCAGATTTGCTGCTTGTGGAAACAGTTTATGACGGCCTTAACGCCAAGGCTGCCCTTTATGCAATTTCCAAAGTAAAGGAGGAGAAGGGGTGTGATATTCCGGTAATGGTTTCTGCAACAATAAACGACAGGAGCGGAAGATTGCTCAGCGGACAGAATATAGAGGCCCTTTATACCGCATTGAGCCATTATGATATTGTAAGTTTTGGACTTAACTGCTCTTTTGGAGCTGCTGAACTTATGCCATTTATGGAGCAGCTGGCAAAGGAGACCTACCTTGGGGCAGGAATACCTTGTGCATTGAGCATTTATCCTAATGCCGGATTGCCAAATGAGATGGGAGGGTATGATGAGCAGCCCGCCTTTACCGCCAAATGTGTTGGAGATATTGCCCGCAAAGGACTTTTGAATGTAGCAGGTGGATGTTGTGGTACAACCCCTGAGCATATAAGGGCAATAAAAGAGGAGTTGCAGGGGATTTCTCCAAGAAATTTTATGCAAAGTGCCGTTGAGGAAGAAATACAAGAGGACGGTGGTAAATATAGAGGCGCAGATTTGTGGACAAGCGGTTTGGATGCCCTTCTTATAAACAGAGAGAAAAACAACTTTATAAATGTGGGTGAGCGTACCAATGTGGCGGGTTCTGCAAAGTTTGCAAAACTTATACGGGAAAAGGAGTATGCTCAGGCGGCCGATATTGCCCGCAAGCAGATAGAGGATGGAGCAACAATAATTGATATAAATATGGATGATGCTATGCTGGATGCTCCGCACGAGATGGCAACATTCATAAGATACATAAGCAATGACCCGGATATAGCCAAAGTTCCCCTTATGATAGACTCCTCCAACTGGGAGGCTGTTCTTGCGGGACTCAAGAACTCTACCGGTAAAGGTATTGTAAACTCACTCAGTCTTAAGGAGGGGGAAGAGGAGTTCCTCAGAAAAGCCAAAGAGGTTTATCTGTTGGGAGCAGCGGTAATTGTAATGGCCTTTGATGAGCAGGGACAGGCTGTAACTTACAGCCGCAAGGTGGAAATTTGCCAGAGGGCTTACACACTGCTTACAGAGAAGGTTGGCTTTGCTCCGGAGGATATAATTTTTGACGTGAATGTCCTTACGGTTGCTACAGGCCTGGAGGAGCACAATGCATATGCCGTTGATTTTATAGAGGCGGTAAGGTGGATAAAAGAGAATCTGAAAGGGTGCAAGACATCGGGAGGAATATCTAATCTCTCTTTTGCATTTAGGGGAAACAATAAAGTGAGGGAGGCAATGCACTCTGTATTCCTTTACCACGCAATTGCTACAGGGTTGGATATGGCCATTGTAAACCCTTCTATGTTGCAGGTTTATGATGAGATTGAGCCGCAGCTGCTACGTAGGGTAGAGGCTGTAGTCCTTAATAATATATCTCTGTTGGGGGATGAAGCAGACAAATATGCATCACCAACAGATGCCCTTATGGAGCTGGCAGACAAAATAAGGGGGTCGGCGGCAGCCCTTAAGAGAATGAAGGAGCAGGGAGAGCCTCTTCCTGCAGACAATACCGTAGAGCAGTGGCGCAAGGGGAACCTTGAGGAGCGTATATCGCACTCTCTTGTTAAGGGAATCACCTCTTTTATGCAGCAGGATATGGAGGAGGCTTTGGATGCATACCCAGGGCCGGTAGATATAATTGAAGGACCTCTTATGAGGGGTATGGAGAGGGTAGGCACCCTGTTTGGGGAGGGTAAAATGTTTTTGCCGCAGGTGGTAAAGAGCGCCAAGGTTATGAAGGAGGCGGTTACCATTTTGCAGCCACATATAGAGGCGGTCCAAAGCAGCGCCCAGGGTGTTAAAGATACGGTTGTAATTGCTACAGCCAAAGGTGATGTACACGATATAGGAAAGAATATTGCATCTATAGTATTAAGTTGCAATAATCTGGAGGTTATAGATTTGGGTGTTATGGTAGAAAATTCGGCCATAATGGAGGCAGCGTTTGAGCATAAGGCTTCACTTATAGGGGTGAGCGGACTTATTACCCCGTCATTGGAGCAGATGGAGCTCCTTTGCAAGATGTTGCAGGAGAATAAAACCAGGATGCTGGAGGAGCTGGGATATCTTATTCCTGTAATTGTGGGAGGTGCCACTACATCATCTGTACATACTGCTGTGAAACTGGCACCATTGTATGATGGCCCCGTAATATATGGAGGGGATGCCTCTACCACAGCCGGCATTTGCAAGAGAATCCTTTCAGGCGGAAGGGAGGAGTTCCTGCAAGGAATTGCTTTGGACCAGGGAAAAATAAGGGAGGCATACCACAACAGAAATATAAAATACTATACAACAGAGGAGGCCAGGGAGATGGCATATGATTTTCTTCCCGACAGCTTCCAGCAGGTTGAGGGGTATGGCGAGGATAATCTTACCGTGAAAAATCTTCCATTGAATGAACTTCACGATTATATAGACTGGAGTGCTTTGCTCCATTTCTGGGGTTTCAAGGGGAAACTTTCAGAAATAATTTATCGGGAAGATGAAAAAGGGGAGCAGGCGGAGAAAATTTACCAGCAGGCAATGGAACTGCTTGGGGAGGCAATGGTTGGAGGAGAGTTTGAAGCCTCTGCGGTTGTGAATTTCTATGAGGCGGCTTCTGCAGTTGAGAATGGTGAGGATGTGATTCTCATTTATGACAAGCCTGGTGGTGAGGCAATTGCAAGATTCCCAATGCCAAGGCAAACCAGAGAGGGTAGCGGCTACCGCTCTGTGGCGGACTATTTCCCTAAGGCAGGAGGTAATCCGGCCCATTCGGTAATAGGTGTGTTTGCAGTTAAAGTTGAGGATTTGAGGGAGAAGGAGTTTGACCACAAATCATACGAGTTCCTGTTGAGGCACAGTTTGTGTGCAAGGCTTACAGATGCCCTTGCAACCTGGGTGCAGGAGCAGGTGGCTATGGGGCAACATATTATAAGACCGGCGTTCGGATATCCGGCGTGTCCGTCACACGCGCTCAAACGTACAGCCTTTGATTTGCTTGGGGCAGAGGAGAGGCTTGGAGTGCATCTTACAGAGAGTTATGCGGTTTATCCTACAACCGTAATTTGCGGATTGCTTGTGGCACATCCACAGGCTGAATATTTTGGAGTATGAAAATAGCAGATATATTAAAGGGAGACCACAAGCCCTTTACATCATTTGAACTTGTACCGCCCCTTAAGGGATCGGATATAAACAAATTGTACAAATCCATTGAGCCCCTTATGGAGTTCAATCCCCCATTCATAAATATGACAGCCCACAGGGATGAGATAGAGTACCGTCAGGCTCCCGACGGAGGGTTCCGCCAGCTTACTGTAACAAAACGTCCTGGAACAGTGGCAATAGCGGCTGCCATAATGAAGAAGTTTGATGTGGAGGTGGTGCCGCACGTAATTTGTGGAGGTGCAACCAAGAACGAGATTGAGAATCTTTTGCTTGATCTGAACTTTTTGGGAATACAGAATGTTATGGCGTTGAGGGGGGATGCAATACCTGGAGAGAAATATTTTACCCCAACTGCCGGCGGTCACAAGCACAGCAATGAACTTGTGGAGCAGATTGCCAGAATGAACAGGGGTGAATACCTTGATGATGCCCTTGTGGATGCAGTCCCTACAGATTTCTGTGTGGGAGTTGCTGGATATCCCGAGAAACATTGTGAGGCTGCAAATTTGGATATGGATATTGAATACCTTAAGAGAAAGGTTGAGTGTGGTGCTGATTATATTGTAACCCAGATGTTTTTTGACAACAACAAGTTCTTTGCATTTGTTAAAAAGTGTAGGGAGGCAGGTATAACTGTTCCAATTATTCCTGGAATAAAACCTATCTCTACTCAAAAACATATTGAACTGTTGCCACAGGCCTTCTCCATTGATATACCTCAGGAGCTGATGAAGGAACTTGTGAAATGTACAAACAATGAGGCCATTTACAGGCTTGGCATTGAGTGGGCCACTATCCAGTGCAAGGAACTTTTGGAGAATGGGGCCCGTGCGGTGCATTTTTACACAATGGGTAAAGCGGATAATATAAGGGAGATTATAAGAAAAGCTTTTTAAAAATTATATAGCATATGGGATTTGGTTTTTATGTTACAAGTAGAGGAACCTCTTTGGTAAGGGGTATCCTTACGTTGCTGCTTGGTTTGGGACTGTTGTGTTGGCCCGGGTTTACAGCCGGACTGATTGTAAAGCTTATTGCCGGTTTCCTCATTGCAATGGGTGTGGTTACCTTAATTTCTGCAATGTCTGCTGCATCAAAAACCAGTAGCCCAATACCTCTGATTGTTTCCATTAACACAGGTGTGTATCTTGTGTTTGGACTTCTGGTGTTCTTGTTCCCCAATTTCTTTTTGGGACTTATTGCATTTCTTTTTGGTGCAGTTCTGCTTGTTGGGGGTATTTCCCAGATAATAGGATTGTATCAGGGGAGCAGGTATGCACCACTGTCGGGAGGAATGTATGTAATTCCTGTACTTATTACTGTATGCGGTATTGCACTGTTTTTCTTTCCAAAATCTTCCACAGAGATGCTTACAATGATTTTTGGGTCTGCAGTGGCCTTGTATGGCGTTTCAGAACTTGTTGCTGTGTGGAAACTGAGAAAGCCTAATATATAAAATATCCTATTACGCCGCTGAGGATTATTACCAGTATAGGATTCATTTTAAGGACCTGGCTTGCTATGAATGCCCCTATAAAGAGAGCCCAGCTGGTCCAGTCTATGAAATTGTCTTTGGTTATAAGTATTCCGGCGGCAGCACCTATCATTCCAATTACAACTGGGCGTAGAGTTTTCATAAGGGAGGCAAAAATGTTGCTCTCCTTAAATTTGCTGTATATTTTGCAGATAAGCAGAATTATCATAAATGAGGGGAGCGTAACTGCAATTGTGGCTGTAAGTGAGCCAAAAATGTTCCCGGTAACTGCGTAACCGACATATGTGGCACTGTTTATTCCAATAGGTCCTGGGGTCATTTGGGATATGGCCACCATATCTGTGAATTCCTGTGCCGTTATCCAGGCGTGGTTTACAACAACTTCATTCTGAATTAGGGACAGCATTGCATATCCTCCACCAAATGTGAAGAGGCCAATGATAAAAAATGTGAAAAACAGCTGTAGGTAAATCATTGGTGTCTCCTCCATACGGTTAGGGATGTGAAAATTACCCCCACTACAAGCAATATGTACAGAGGTGATATTTTAAGGAACACTATAAGGAGTGCTGTAATTGCTGCCAAGGTTCCTGTGTATATGTTAAGTTTGGCTTTCTTGGCCATATTTATCATAGGAACTGCTATGAGTGCAACAACTGCAGGGCGGATCCCTTTAAATATTTTTATTATTGTAGGGTTGTCCTGATATCCGGCAAAAAACATTGCAATCATCAATATTATAAGGAAAGAGGGGAGGGCGCTGCCAAGTGTTGCAACAATGCTCCCTTTTACCCCTTTTAAACGGTAGCCCAAAAAAATTGATATGTTTACAGCCAGAATTCCGGGTGCAGATTGTGAAATTGCAAGCACATCCAGGAAGTCCTGCTCCTCAATCCACTTGTTTTTTTCTACAACTTCCTTCTGAGTTATGGGAATCATTCCATATCCGCCACCTATTGTAAAGGCTCCAATTTTGGCAAAACAGGTAAATATTTTAAGGTAAATGTTCATAGCTCTCCATTATGGGGATACAAAATTAAAAATTTTTCTTTTTGTAAATCAGATAGTTGAAAAAAATATTAAAAAAATTTTTCAAAAATATTTGGAGAATTAAAAAACTCCCCATATCTTTGCAACCCGTTTGAGAAACGAATGTAACTCAAGCGAAGAAAAAAGTTCATTGAAAATAATAGAAAGACAAGCAGCATAGTTATAAAACTATGATCTTTGTAGAAATACAAAGAGAGCGTAATTCCTTTGGAAGAATGGAATAAAGAGTTACAGGAGCAAGCAAATAAAATTAAATATATA
>JAZSEZ010000097.1:0-31288 GCA_045531975.1 Candidatus Egerieisoma sp.
GGGAAATGGGCATTTTTCCGGATGATAAGTTGTCGTGAAAAGAAAATGTCCGGGAAACGCAAAGAATCCCGGACAAAATGTGGCGCCGTGGGGATTTTGTCCGTAAAATGGGCATTTTTCCGGAGGATGAGCTGTCGGGAAAGGAAAATGTCCGGGGATCGCAGAGAATCCCGGACAAAATGTGGGGCCGGGGGAATTTTGTCCGTAAAATGGGCATTTTCCCGGAGGATAAGTTGTCGGGAAAAGAAAATGTCCGGGAAACGCAAAGAATCCCGGACAAAATGTAGGGCCGGGGGGATTTTGTCCGCAAAATGGGCATTTTCCCGGACAAATGGGGCAGGAAGGTAAAAAATGGAGTTTTACTCACTCTTTATAACCTCTGCCGGATTAAGGTTCACAATCTGCCGGATTTTCCAGGCAATGGTTACCGCTACCATTATGGTGAGGAATGCAAAAAGCCCACACCAGAAAGATACTCCGTATTCAAAGAAACGGACATAAATCTGTTTCCAAAAACCGAACATCATATAGAGCAACGGGAAGGCTACGGCAGCACTTGAACAGAGCAGAATTGTGTACAGGCGGACAAATACCCAGGCAATATTGTGTTTGCCGGCTCCGTTTATCTTGCGCAAAGCAATCTCTTTCTGGCGGCGCTGAGTATCAAAACTGATGCTTGAGTAAACGCCCAGCAGAGTGAGGACTATGCAAACCAAAGCAAAAAATACAAACACTTTACGGAGGAAATTCTCAAGTCCCTGAGCTTCATAAATATCATTCAAAAATGTCCCTACTTCATATTCTACATCTTTTGGCAACTCCTTTTCAAGTATCCCCATAACCCATTTCCTTACCTCTTTTACCTGTTGCGGCTGGCACTTCAAATAACAGTGTCTTATATTCTCAATCTCCTGGGGAACAAACATCACTCCATAACTCACTACACCACCTTCATAATTACTGTGCATAGGCTCACCCACAACACCCGTAATATTAAAAAATCCATTTCTGAAAAAACCATTTCTGGAATAGGCATTCTTCCCTAAAACATCGGTCTGAGTCCTCTTTACAAATCTGCCGTCAACCAACACCTCATTTTCATTAACCGGCATACTCCCCTGCATCAGCGGTATATTCATAAACCTGAAATAACTGCTTGGAATAAAATAAATGGCCGACATAAACTGATCCGGTTCCCCTATGCCCTGCCAATTCAAACCTATCATTCCTGTAGGCCCCTCAGTCAGTGCCCTGCCTGCACACATTACATCCAAAACACCGGAATGTTGCCCAAACTTCCCAATCAGAGCCTCTTTAGCACTATTATCCATAAAGAACCAATCCATAGGGATACTGAGAATCTCCTCTTTCTGCTGGGCTGAAAGGGTTGGGAAAAGAGTGTCTGTACCAGTTTTGAACTGCATTATAAGAGCAGCAACCGCTCCGGCAAAAATCCAAGTGATGGACAACTGCCACCACAACATAATATTCCTCCCGATAACACTTCCCCCTACCGGTTTTGAGGCAACCCCTCTGTACACAGATTTTTTATAGAGTTTGCGTACTATAAACCAACAGATTATTGTACTTGACACAAGCAACAGCACAATATATTGCAACGCGTGTTTCATAAGCAAGGCCCGGCTGAACTGCATCTCCATCTCTGCAATTTCCAATGTGAGTCTTATCTCCTGATTGAACATCTCTATTAACGAGAGCAGCAACAACGCCGTAACAAGCAATACAACAACAACTTGCATATATAACTGAAAAAACAGCTGCCTGCGGTTGGCACCAAAAACTTTCCTTAGGGAATACTCTCTGGTTCTTGCATTGAATAACGATACCTGAAAATTGAAAAAATTTATCAGTGCAATTACAATAATGAGTATTCCTGTTATAAGTGTAATTTTTGATATTAAGGCAAAACTGTCCCATATTTGTGGATAACTTGCAACAATTTTAAAATCATCTGAATTAAATTTGTAAACATATCCGGCATCCATCAACTGCTGCTCAAATTCAGCAGATGTAACATTCTCTTTCAAGAGAGCATAAATCTCCGCTCCTCCAAAATCCATTTTATCATTTTGCAACGCCCCCTCAGAACAATTGAGCCGGAGAACATCCAGATGTTGCATAAAGCTCAAGGAGTTATTAAGTGGAATATCCTCCATAACCGCCGCAATACTGTAAACTGCTCCTCCCTGCGGTGGAGTGGACCTGTTTAATAACCGCCTTGCGAGAATCATTGTTTTCCCTACGGCATCTGCCGCATTTCCAAAAATCCTCTCTGCACTGGATCTGCTGATAATAATTGAGTTCTGCTGCATTGCCGCCCCCTCCCAGCTGCCGGCTATGATATCCAACCCGAACACAGCATTAAAAGCTGTATCAATCTCCACTGATACAAGATTATATGGAGCTGTTATATCTTCCTGCACATTTACATTGAATGGGAGTTCACTTGCAAATGAAAAAAAAGTGACACTTTCCATTGAAGGTATATCCAACATACGGAGCTCTTCGGCAACAACCGGTCTGTTACCCATAGAATACCCTTTAGCTATACTCTCTTCACGCAGGGATACTATCCTTTCTGAATTTTCAAAACATTTGTTGTAGTCATATACAAACCGGCTGCAATAAAGGCAGAAAGTGAAACATAAAATACCTGCCGCCAATCCAACAATGCAAATGAGATTCTGAGTTTTATACTTAAGCAGATTCCTCACCGCCACTGTAAAATAATGTCCAAACATATTCCTAAAAATTAAGTTTTATGGGAATAGCATACACTAAAGCTGTGCCAAGCAGGTAAACATCTGTACAAGTGGTATTTACAAGAATGCTGAGCAATTTGAGCCTGTGCGCAAATGCTCATATTTTGTGCGTTTGCACACTAATTGAAAAACAACTTCCCTGGCCTGGGGTACTGCTTGCAGTAATGTTTCCGCCGTGCAGCTGCATTATACGGCGGCAAAGGCTCAAACCAATTCCACTGCCACCATCCTTAGTGGTAAAGAATGGGATAAAAATCTGCTCCATAACCTGTGGAAGTATACCCGGGCCGTTGTCGGATACAGAGATGGTTACATCATCTGCAACAGAAACCTTTACCTGTATCTCCGGGTTCTCCACTTGGCTGCATGCCTCAACGGCATTTTTTATAAGATTTATCAGCACCTGTTCAATCTGATTGCGGTCTACTCTTAACAAAACATCTGAGGAAGAAACAACCTCCTTTAGTACATTAGATGAAGAAGTAGCACCTGTTACCCCGGCTGCAGAATGAACAATACCTGCTGAGGAATCTGTTGTAGGGTGTGCAAACCGGATATAATTTTGAGGAAACAGTTCTGCAATTCCACCCAGCATAGCACTAAGTGAAACAATCTCTTTGACAGGGGTTGGTATACGGGTTATCCTTCTGTAATTTTCCACAAATTCCAGCAGGCCCTTGCTTCTGCGGTGAATCACCTGCATCCCCTGTTGCATATATCCGTAACTGTTTTCGTCAACGCTACGGTTCCCAAGTGTTTCAGACAAAGAGATTATTGGGGTAATTGAATTCATTATTTCGTGCCCCATAACCCGTATCAGCTTCTGCCAGGATTCCACTTCGTTGGCTTCCATTGTGCGGATACGGTAAAGTCTCATAGCCTCTCTCAGCTCTTGGATCATCTCCTCAAGGGCTCCGTTACGGTACTCGCTTCTAAAACTCAGGGCAGTATCACCACAGCGGATATTCTGCGAGAGCTGGCGCATAAGCCTTATCTGAATCATCTGCAACCTGTAAAGGTTATATCCGCAACCTATAAGACATAACAGCAAAAGCACCCCGGTAAAAGGCATTGCAGAGATAAAACTCCAGAAACATCCAATTGCAAAGAGAGAGATTCCCCCAATATGCAGTATAACTGTTACAGAGTATCTTTTCATAGTTCAGCTCCATTCAATTTGTTTAACTTACGGTACAGGGCATATCTGGTTATCCCAAGCATTTGGGCAGCCTTGTTCATATTTCCCCCACTCAGGAGCATCGCCTTTTCTATGGTCTGCTGCTCCACCTCCTGCAGGTTCAATGTTGTACCAGTATCCCCTTTGGAAATATGTGCAGTGGAAGGTTTAAGAGGTAAATCATCGGGAAGAAGGGAGAGTCCGTTACCCAGAATCACACACCTCTCCATAATGTGCTGTAGCTCCCTCACATTCCCCGGCCAAGGGTATTTGAGGAGTTTCTGCTTGGCCTCGCGGGTAATTTTAGGCACCCTTTTCCCATATTTTTGCGAATATTTCTGCAGAAAATGTTCTGTAAGCAGAATTATGTCATTCCCCCTCTCCCTCAACGGAGGAATATTTATCTCAACAGTATTTATACGGTAAAAAAGGTCTTGCCTGAACTCCCCGGCAGCTACCATAGAGGCAATATTGGCATTGGTAGCGCATATAAGCCTCACATCAATAGGGATACTTTTATTGCTTCCCAACCTGCAAATCTGCCTCTGCTGCAGCACAGAAAGGAGCTTGGCCTGAGCGGAGGGGGTAAGGTTCCCTATCTCATCCAGAAACAGGGTTCCCCCATTTGCAACTTCAAACCTGCCGGCTTTGGACTTGCGGGCATCTGTAAAGGCGCCTTTCTCATATCCAAAAAGTTCACTCTCAAAAAGTTGCTCTGGAATACTTCCAAGATCTATATGTACAAAAGGGCTCCTGCTCCGCAAAGAATTCCTGTGCAGCAACCGGGCAATAACATCCTTTCCAGTACCGTTCTCCCCCAAAAGGAGCACATTGGCATCAGTAGTGCCAACTTTGTCTATGGTACAGAAAATCTCCTCCATAGCAGCAGACTCCCCAATAACACACTCTTCAGAGGCATCTGCACTGCCAAGGGCATCCAGTTGCTCCTTCAAAGAACTCACCTCCCTGCGGCTTTTGCTCAATTTTATTCCCGACAGTACCGTAGCTACAAGTTTGTCATTCTCCCAAGGTTTGGCAATAAAATCAGTTGCCCCCGCCTTTATGGCCCGCACCGCCTTCTGGGTATCGGAATATGCAGTAATAAAAATTACCACTGCAGCAGGATCCCTTTTAAGAATGTTGCCAAGGAGATTGAATCCCTCCTCCCCACAAATGGCATCCCTGTGGAAATTCATATCCAGGAGAATGATGTCGGGATTAAAATCATTTATAAAATATTCCACCCTCTGCGGATTGGTGGTAACCTTTATCTTCTCCACATAAGGTTCCAGCAGCAGGTTGAGTGCAAACAGCACATCCTCATTATCATCTGCTATAAGTATTTTTCCTGACTTTTCCATACTTTCAATAAAATTTTCCTCCAATTCCTGCCTGGAGCCCCTTCCCGCGGGGATTTTCACTGGAAGTCGGTCCCCGGGTTTCTTGGGAAGTCGGGGACCGACTTCCAATCACAAAGATACGAACTAAAAGCTGCAAAAAATGTGCGGTTACGCACACCACAAGTTGCTATTTCGCACATATCCAGCCAACCTCTCCCGGTTTAACACAGCTATAACAAGCAGGTTTACAGCGCATTACTATTTTGCATAACTTTAGACCTACCAGTTTAAGTATATGAATACTTAAAAGAGTAAATTTGTACAGTATGTTTGGACATTATTTCACAGTAGCCATAAGGAATCTGCTAAAATACAAGACCCAGAATCTTATCTGTATTCTTGGGCTGGCTGTGGGTATCCTCTGTTTTACGTTTTGTCTTTACTGTACGCGATTTGTGAGTTCTACAAACAGTTGCTTTGAAAATAAGGAGAGAATAATGCAACTGATTATGCAGAGTGAAGATGGTGATACATTTTCCGGTTCATCTGCAGTTATTGCAGAGGAGTTGCGCCAGATGGAGATTCCTCAGATAGAGGGCATTACTTGCATCCCTTTTGCAAGGAAACTGCCATACAATGTGCATTTGTCTGAGGAAGTAATTTTACCGTATACACTCACTACAATAGAGACTGACACCGCATTTTATTCTGTTTTTACACCAAAAATTATTGCCGGGAGTTTGGAAAGTGCGGCATTGCAGGGCAATTCAATTATAATAAGCAGATCTACAGCAAAGAAAATTTTTGGAGGAGAGGAAGAGGCTTTGGGCAAAACAATGGTACTTGCCAAAAGGCTTTACAATCCTGCAACACCCAAAACAGGTGGGGTAATGTACTGCATAGAGGCAGTAATGGAAGAATACACTCTTCCCCACACTTTCCAAAAAGGAGAAAGGGAAAATAATAAGTATCCCGATGGATTATAGCTTTATGAGTAATGCCGACAAACAGACACTGACAGAAAAATTCAGGCAACATGCAGGAGTAGTGGATATTATGTGTTGTGACATTTCACTGATAGATGGTTATTCAGGATATACATCCTTGCACTGGGAAGGGGAAAAAGAGAAGCCTACATTTGAAGCCGGTATTCTTTCATATCCAAAAAATTATCTGAATTTTATGAACTTGCAGTATTAAGAGGGCACGAATCTGTACTTTATAATAGCAAATCGGGTGTTGTTTTTATTTCATTAAAACGTGTAAGTTCCTCAAGAAATGGGGATAATTCTTCAAACTCACAGAATAGCGTAGATTATACTCCGCTTGGATATCAAAATTAAATCTATTTCATTAATTCCATAATATCCTCAGGAGTAATGGTAATGGACGGTATGTCCATATTAAGAATCTTTGTAAGACGCTCTGTTCCCTGTATTAGATTAATAAATATCATAGCTTCAAATTATTATGCTCTGAAAACATAATGTTTTTGTAGCATAATTCCAATATTGTGCGAGAATAATAGGTGTTATTATGCTTTAGAAACCGGTGGCTGAGGTGGATGTGATTGCTAACACTGATTTCTCGAATGATAAGGAACTTGTCGTTGTACCTCTCAATGCAATCGCCAGCAGCCACATGGCCCGCCGCACCTTTATCGGCAACATCTACAAACTGGTCAAGGATCCGAACCTCGTCTCAGTCCTCACCGGCCAAGCAGAAGGCAGCTGAGCCTTCAACCGCTATCGCGATATTGACATAAATATGAAGCGTGATCTCGTGAAGATTCTAGAGGGCAAACACTGATGCCAGTTTTATTTGACTGAAAGGCCAAAATAGGCTTCTGATTCGGAATTTACTGCAAATTTGCAATAAATTCCGAAAGGATTAAAAGCCAGTGAGGGTGTTAAACCACTAGAAATTCAGTCTTTTATTTGACTGAAGACATATCAAGAGGATGTTATTGTGACTTAAGTATCTGATAATCATTTGATTTTTTGTTTGACCGACATTTGACTGAATGGTAGAATTGACGTAGAAACGATTGACGATGCGGTAAATCGTGGCTTCTTACACGTCTTTATAAGGACTATCTTATTGAGAATGGTGTTCCGGAAGAGGATATCATCATAGTATCTCTTGATTTGGATGATGAAACTAACCAGAGTGAACTTGCTGACAAGGATAAGCTCAAGGCATATCTTTATGGCAAGATGACAGATCCATCACGAACTTATTATGTGATACTTGATGAGATTCAGGAAGTTGAAGGTTTTGAGAAACTTGTCAATGGATTACGCAATAAGGATAATGTCGATGTCTATGTTACAGGAAGTAATGCGAAATTGCTTTCTAAGGAAATCAGTACAATTTTCCGTGACAGAGGTCAGGAAATCAGATGTAATCCGTTTTCGTTCAAGGAGTTTTGTACAGGTCGTGCGGAAAGTCTTAGGGAGTTGTGGCAGGAATATTATACATATGGTGGAATGCCTGGATTTCGACGTCATAAAACTAAATTACAGAAGGCCGCGTATCTTCAGGATCTTTGGAACAAGACCTACATAACAGATATCAAAGATCGCTATACTATCGAGAACGAGGCAGCCCTAGAGGCGCTTGCAGATGGTTTATGCTCATCTATAGGGGCATTGTCAAACCCGACCAAGATGACTAATTCTATCAGGAGTATACGTAATATAAAGATTGACGAAGAGACAGTAAAGAAGTATCTGGATTATGTCTGTGATTCTTTTCTCTTTGAAGGCTCCCAGCGATATGATATCAAAGGTAAAGAGTACTACAAGTCATTCAAGAAGTATTACTGCGTAGATGTCGGTCTTAGGAATGCAAGATTGAATTTCCGTCAGCAGGAGATAACCCACATTATGGAGAACATTATTTATAATGAGCTTCGTGCGCGAGATTATCTGGTGGATGTTGGGATGGTGGCTTCTCGAGAAATGCGTGATGGAAAGTCTGAATACATACAGTATGAGGTGGATTTCATCGCAACTAACGGAATTGATAAATACTATATCCAATCTGCCTATGCACTTCCTACTGAAGAGAAACGCGAACAAGAATTCAAATCACTGAAAAAGATTAGCGATTCTTTCCAGAAGATCGTGATAGTCGGTGATGATATCGCATCATATACTAACGAGGATGGAATAATCATTATGGGATTGTTCCAGTTCTTGATGAATACGGATATACTTAAGTAAAATTTTAGAGAAGGGCACCCAGAAAATACCACTTGCAGACAAACCAGTTTGAACCTTTTGGAAAGATTATGGCAAAATGCTAAGCATAGTGAGCAGTATGAAATTTTCTGCTATCTACAGGAGCTCAATTGTAACAGAGATAAAATAAGGAGCCCAGAGGATTTTTCATGGAAGTTCAAACAGAATTGTATGCCTCAACCCGGCAGAGGTGATTAAGAGCGAGTAAAAGATAACCTCACATCGCCCGGAGAATGTACACAGCCGGGAGTGTAAATGTAACACTTGTAAGGGTGTATATTATGGTTTCTGCCATTTGAATTCCGTTTGATTGGAGAAAAGAGGTTGCAGTGTCAAAGCCCAAATAAAGGGCTATAATTGTAATTGTCCATACGGCTGACAGAAGCAGAATTGCAAATAGTGCCGAACGCAATCCAAACCTCCTGAGATTCTTTGCAAATAAGAGTGCAATCTGTTGCTTTTGCTCCTCAGAGAGCTGTTCCTGCTCCATTGAGGCCGGTACAGGCAGCAATTGAATCTGTCTTACCAGTTCAGACATAAACTTTTCATTGTCTGTTGTTGGCAGTTTATGAGACTGCACAAACATTTTAATATCCTTCTCTTTTGTTGCCATTGTTTCCCGTTTAAAGTTTCTTGTTTTCCAGAAATGCTTTCAAATGTGCCCGCCCTCTAAAAAGATGTGACCGTATTGTTGCCGACGGTATCTCCATTATCTGTTCTATTTCTTTGATACTCTTCTCCTCCATATAAAAAAGCAGTATTACTGCCTTCTCGGTACCTGAAAGTTTGTCCAATGCCAGATAAAGTTCCTGATGGAGAAATTTACTGTCGGGAAGAGGAGATATATCCTGAAAATTTATATGCTCTGATTCTCTTCCGGTATGCAGCTGTTCCCCTGAGTTCCCGTATTTTCTGTAGAAATCGCACCAGCAATTGTATGCTATTCTAAAAAGCCAGGTTGAGAATTTGCTTTTTCCCTCAAATTTATTGAAAGAGAGATAAGCCTTCAGAAGGGCCTCTTGGGCAAGATCATCAGCCGTAAAAGAGTCCCCTTTACACAGGCTCAGCAGAAACCTCCGTAGCGGTTCCTGCTCCTGCCAAACAAGCTCAATGAATCTCTCTTTTGTCATTTGCTAATCTATGATATTATCCTGCCTCTCTATTTCTTTTGCCAGATAATATTTGCCTACAAAAAAACTTACTATAAAGGTAAGTCCCATTGCCATAGAAATATAGCCGAACAAGGAAAAATCACTTAAAGAGTTGTCTGTATAACCAATTATCATAAATGACACACCTATGAACGAGAAAAAGATTCCAGTTGTAAGTCTGCCGTGAAGCTTTTGTCTCAAAGTTTTTTTCTTTGGTGTTAGTACATTAATGAGCTTGTCTGTATCAACAGATTCCCCCTGCTCAAGAGCTTTTGCCACCAACTCGGTTTTTTTTCGCAAATCATAACTCTTGTAAACAAATACTATTGCAACAATAAATAGAGGCAATAGAAAACAAATTGCAATTGCTGTGAACTGTTCCATAATTATTCAAATTAAACTAAACCCTATGATTTTGTTTTTACAGATTAGACTCTCCTAAGTGGAAAAATGTTGCAATATCTGTTAAAATTGCACTCTTAGGATGAAACGCCAGGGGGAAAATGTCCGGGCCTCAAAAAGAAAATGTCCGGGAAACGCAAAGAATCCCGGACAAAATGTAGGGCCGGGGGGATTTTGTCCGCAAAATGGGCATTTTCCCGGAGGATAAGTTGTCGGGATAAGAAAATGTCCGGGAAACGCAGAGAATCCCGGACAAAACCTTAATCTTTATAGGGGAATGATTACCACGCCAAAGCTGACGCTCCAAGGATTGCAGCATCGCTCTCCTTAAGGGCACTTGGAAGGAGTTTTACTTTTCCTTTCCAGATAGAGACCATATTGGCCTCCATTGCTTCGCGGATAGGTTTGAAGATGAATTCTCCGGCGCGTGCAAGGCCTCCGAACACTACAATTGCTTCAGGGGCGCTGAAAGCTACAAAGTCTGCAAATGACTCACCAAGCTTCTTGCCTGTAAACTCAAATATCTTAAGGGCAAGAGCATCACCTTTCTGGGCAGCCTCAAATACGTCTTTTGATGTGATATTCTCCACCTCACGCAATAGTGAAGGCTCATCTGATAGCTCCAGCCACTCACCTGCTGTGCGGGCAACACCTATTGCAGAGCAGTATGTTTCCAAGCAACCTTTTTTGCCGCAACCGCAAGGACGGCCGTTGTGTCTTACCGCAGTAACGTGGCCAAGCTCACCTGCAAAGCCGTCGTGACCATAAACAAGTTCACCATTAATGATAATACCGCTTCCCACACCTGTTCCAAGGGTAATCATAATGAAGTTTTTCATACCGCGGGCAGCGCCATAGGTCATCTCACCAACTGCCGCAGCATTAGCATCATTTGTAACTGTTACAGGAAGATTGTCCAAAGCAAGTGATACCTCTTTTGCAAGCTCCACAACAATACCTTTTGCCCACTCAAGATTTGCAGCATCCTCAATGGTTCCTTTGTAATAATTGCCGTTAGGGGCACCAATGCCAACACCCTGAATATTCTCAAAGCCCACTTCCTCAGAAAGCTCTCTAATGGTGTTGCATACACTCTGAATGAACAATCCGGCCTCTCCGGCTTTATATTTTGAGTCAATAACTGTCTGAACAACAATATTGCCCTTTCTGTCTACTATTCCAATTTTTGTGGTCTGGCCTCCAATATCCACACCAACTACATAATCTTTGTTTTCCATAAAATTCAATTTTTAACTGAAAATTCTAAGAGAGGCATTTCAAGGTCTGCACAGAAATTGCCTCTTTGGCCAAATAGCACTCAGGAGGGAAAATTCTAGGCTTGCGAAACTGCTGAAACCGGAGTTTACTATGGTAAATGAGATTTCAGCAGTGAGCGTAACGCAGAATTTTCACTTCTGAGTGTCATTAAAAATTATTCAGTAGGTATATCTTTATTCACATTCTTAGATCCCACAAGTGCGTAGAACAACAAGTAGGCAAGACCTGCCACAACTACCCAGTAGCTGGTTACATATGAGGTTGCATCTGCAACAAAACCCTGGATTGCAGGAAGGATACCGCCACCGCAAACCATTACCATAAAGATACCTGATGCTGCTGCAGTGTATTTGCCCAAGCCTTCAACTGCAAGGTTGAAGATACCGCCCCACATAACTGAAGTACACAAACCGCAAAGTACAAGGAACATAATGTTTGCAGGTACATTTACCATTCCAAATGAGATGTCTGACTGGAATACAGGCATCATAACTTTACTCTCTACAGGGGTAAAGATTGCAGCCAAAACAAAAAGAAGTGCTATACCGCTAACTGCAGTAAGCATAGCTTTACTTGAAACTTTACCTGCAATTGTACCACCAACCAAACGGCCTACAAGCATAAGGAACCAGTATGTTCCAACAAGACTGCCCGCCATAGCTGGGTCAATGGCCAATTGCTGTGTCATATACAGGTTGCTGATATTTGGAATACCAACCTCTACACCCACATAAATGAAAATTGCAATAATACCAAGCACAAAATGGCGGAAGCTCATTGCACTGTATTTCTTGCCACCGGCTGCAGGTTTCTCCTCTTTAGAAGCGCTCTGGTAAGCAGGTTCAGGAATATTTGAAACAGCAAGCACTACAAATGCCAATGCAAAAATACCCATTGCAATAAACAAAGCAGGGTTAGCTTTTGCAATTGTTCTTGCAGCCTCATTTGAACCCATAAGGTAACCTACAAGTACGGGAACTATTGTAGCTGCTGATGAGTTACAAACACCTGCAAACTGTATAAGCTGGTTTCCTTTGTTTCCACCGCCACCAAGTGTATTAAGCATAGGGTTTACAACAGTGTTAAGCATACACATAGAGAAACCCGAAACAAATGCACCGCACAAATAAATGCCAAAGCTCTCTGCTTTTCCCGATACAAATGTGATAGCCACACCCGCAAAACCAATTACCACTGCAAGAAGAGCTGTTTTCTTGTAACCAATCTTGCTGAGCATATAACCTGCAGGGATACCCATACAAGCATAAGCAATAAAGTTGGCAAGATTACCAAGCTGTGAAAGGAAATCACTTGCCCCAAACTGGTTCTTAACAATAACGCCAAACGGATTCTGCAATCCTGTAACAAAGGCAATCATAAAGAACAAAGCAAACATAATTGCTATAGGCAACGCATAATTTTTCTTTGTTGTTTCCATAAGTTAAATTTTAAGTTTATAATTTGTTTGATTTTTCTTTTTCCTCCCGACAAATGTAGCCAAAAGTTTCAACCCAACCTAATGTACCCAAGCACCTCCGGTAACCTTAGGCAACCACAATGCCACCGGTAACCTTAAGCAACCGTAACCTTACAGCAACGGAGCACACAACCGGGCCACACTCTCTGCAATTTTCTGCTCCCTGCCCCTCTTTGCCCATTTCCCCTTGTTCAACTGTGTACAAGCCTTGGCATCAGCAAGGAACTGCTCCTCAATAACCAATGTACTCTCTTTGTCGTATATTACCGAAAGTATCTCAAAATTATGTTCAAAACTCCTCATATCCATATTGGCTGAACCCACAATGCTCACCTCCCCATCTATACACACCACCTTGGAGTGGTTGAACCCCTTTTTGAAGAGATAAATCTTAACCCCAGCTTCAAGCAGTTCACTAATGTACGACATTGTGCTGTAGTGGGCCAAACGGGTATCAGATTTGTCGGGAAGCATAATCCTTACATCTATATTTCCCAGTGCGGCAATTTTTATTGCATTGAGGATAGACTCATTTGGGGTAAAGTAAGGTGAGACAATGTAAATATGCTTGCGGGCCACGGTTATGGCGCTGAAGAAACACTGCATAATGCTTGCCCAGCTGCTGTCGGGACCACACGCCACTGTTTGGATTGCAATCTTGCGCTCCGAATCTCCCCCCTCTGCAGCGTGGATATCCAGCTGCGGAAAATATTTCTTGCGTTTGCGTATCTTGCGGTTAAGTATAAAGTAGCGGTCAAGGAAAAAAGATGCCTGAAGCGATACAACGCTTTCGCCAATTACCTTAATGTGTGTATCGTGCCACTCACCCTGCTCATTTCCATAATAGTAACGGTCTGCAATATTTACCCCTCCCAAAAATCCAACCTTTCCGTCAACCACCAGAATTTTGCGGTGATTGCGGTAATTCACCTTAGAAGTTGGGAGCAGCAGTGTAACTTTTGCAAAGCATAACATCTCTATTCCCGATGATTCCATCTGCTCCACAAAATCTTTTTTAAGGGAGATACTCCCCACCCCATCATATATTACCCTAACCTCAACCCCTTCCTGGGCTTTTGCCATAAGGAGATTTGCAAACTTTTTCCCTATACGGTCATTTTCAATGATATACGACTGAAGATGTATATGGGATTCTGCCTGTTGGATTGCATTATACATTGCATCCAGGGCCTCTTTTCCTGTAAAATAAAAATCTATGGAAGAATTGTTTTCTACAAGGGTATAGCTGTTGCGGAGGTTCTGGTAAATTATTTTCTTGTACGGTTCAAGTGTTCCCAAGATATTGGGATTGTCCATTATGTAATTTGCCTGCAGTGCAGACATCTCTCTTCTGAGCCGGTAATCTGCATCACCCTTAAATGAGTATAGCCTTTTTTTGCGGTAATGCATTCCAAAAAAGAAATAGAGTATAAGGCCCAAATAAGGGAGAAGTATAAGTACAATAACCCAAGAGAGTGTTTTTACAGGGTCCTGACGACGCATAATCAAAGATGTGGCGGCATAAACCACCAGAAAGAGGTTCATTATATAGAGAACCGCAGAGATTATTTGCCAAATGCCAGACCCTGCAACATCCATTACTCAGGAATATAGTCGTTTATATATCCGAACGAAAGGTCATCCATTCTAAGCTCCCCTTTGGTTACGTGGCCAAGAAGTGTAATTGGAACATTTTCGTTGAAAAGGAAATCTACAAGATCATTCTCCTGAGCATCATTTACTGTAATTACTGCAAGATATCTGCTGTAGCCGAACAAAAACTCCTTGTCTTCAAGTTCTGCATCTGATGTAATGTCAAATCCAAGTTCATTAGGGGCACAAGCCTCAAGCAATGATACAAAAAGGCCATTTGACGAGATATGGTGGGCACTTGTAATAAGGTCTCTTTCAATTGCTTTGAGAATTACATCCAAAGTATTGTTACTAAGCTGGAAATCACTCTCATCATCAACCTTTCCAACAAGATAAATGGTATCACCCTTGGCATCAAATGCCATAGATGTAATCTTTTTCTTGTCTTTTATAAGCCCAAGGGCATTGATGCGTCTGTCGTCTGAATTTTTTGTAGTAAGGAAACGGGCTCCTGTGCAGGCAAGTTTGGCAAGAGCCTCTGTTGTAGCCCTTGTTACTGCTGTTGCAGGATCAAGCTTATCCAATGAAGGAGATTCCGCCTTGGAGATGCCCAAAGTAAAAGTTCCTTTTCCAATACGTTCAATGTCGGCATCAAAAGGATTGTCTATGTATTTTAAAACGCTCTTCTTGTACTGAGGCTCCTCAGTTAGAAAATCAGCAATGTCAAGTAAGTCTTCAGTTTGGTTAATGCGGCTTTCGTATAGCTCTACCATAGCTAGATTGTTTTAATGTTATTCGTCTGCTAATATAACCAATTTTTATATAAAAACGTTTTGTGGAGGTAAAAAAAACTGCGTATATTTGCACCGTTCAACGGCCCGCAGATGGCCTGAGAGCAACAAGCCCAGATGGTGGAATTGGTAGACACGCCACTTTGAGGGGGTGGTGCCGGTTACGGTGTGCAAGTTCGAGTCTTGTTCTGGGCACCTTTTCAGTTCAGCAGTACAGATTTCTTCTGTGCTGCTTTTTTTTGTACCCCCTTTATTTGTGACGTTGTCCTAATTTGTAAATCCCTGGGATTCAAGGGGATAATTTTACAACCCCTGAAGGGGCTGTAAAATTAATTGCTTAATAATTAAGCAATTACAAATTAGGACAACGTCACAAATAAACTACTTGAATGTAAGGGTAAACACAGTTGCAACGGAGTCGCTGCGGGTGAGGGTAAGGGTACCGTTGTGAAGGCGCATAATTTGTCGGGAAAGGGAAAGTCCAATGCCTGTACCCTCCTGTTTGGTGGTGTAGAATGGGACAAATATCTCCTCTTGCCCCTCCTTGCTGATTGGGGTTCCGTTGTTGCTCACCTCAATTACCACATTCTCCAGAGAATCAAGGTCTGCAGAGATCTCTATACGGGTTGCCCCTGCCTGTGCGGCATTTTTTACAAGGTTAATGAGTATTTGGGCAATCTGGTTCTCATCGGCCCAAAGGAGCACATCAGGTGTACGCTCCACAAAGGCTGTCTGAACTCCAACATCAGAGGTATATGGGGATGTAAGTTGGAATACCCTTTCAATCAATTCACTAACTTTAAAAGATTTGCGGATTGGGGCGGCAACTCTGGTAAGGCTGCGATATGATTCTACAAAACTGAGCAACCCTTTGGATGATGCGGAAATTGTCTCCAAACCCGAAATGTAGTTTCCGTCCAGTGAGTCCTGCACCGCACATTTGTTGAGAGTATCACTCAATGAAACAATTGGGGTAATTGTATTCATTATCTCGTGAGTGAGCACCCTGGTAAGTTTGTTCCAGCTCTCCTGCTGATTTTCACTCAATTGGGTATCAATATTACTGAAAGATACAATCTTCACATTCTTCCCTTTAAGTGTAGCGTTTGATGCAGAGAGAAGAATATTTATTTTGGAACTCTCATTATAGTAGCTGGCCTTCATTGCAGCCCCAGGCTGCACAGTTGTAAAACTCTCATATAATGAATCACTTACCCTGCGCAATTGTCTAAGGTGTGATAGCTGCTCCATTCCCAGCATTTCCTTTGCAAAATTGTTGTAAAACGAAACACGCCCGTTCCCGTCTGTTACCACAATACCGGTTTGCACATTCTCAAGCATATGGGCAAAATACTGCTCCTGCTCCCTAAGTTCGGTACGCCTTTTCTCATAAATACCCCTCAAGCGGTTAAGTGTACGGTTAAGGGAAATATCAAGGAAAAGCCTTTCACGGAATCTGAAACTCACATCATCATTATCCAATGAATCAAGCATATAGGTAAGTTTCTCGTTTGTCCGGTGCCACAAATAAATTGTGTACAGGAAAACCAGTACAGCCGCAACCAGAAATATGAGAATTACCTTTATCATCCCGATAATTTATTTTGTCATCTTCACCCACTGATATTTATGCCACTTGCCGGTTATTATGGTGAGATCAAATATCGTACTTCTTCAGTTTTGCATAGAGTGTAGGGCGGGAAATGTTAAGCGTTTTGGCAACCATTGAGAGATTTCCCCCGCATTTCTCCATTGCTGCCCTGATTGTCTTCTCTTCCTGCATCTCAAGGGTTTCTCCGTTATACCCCAAATCCTCAGATGCTCCCCCTCTGCGGCTGCCGGCAGATGACGAAGATGCCCCTTTTCCCGGAATAGAACTATCGGGAAGATGAAGGCTGAACTGCAAATCCTGCAGGGTAAGGGTATTTTCCTCACTCATAATTACCGCTTTCTCTATTGAGTTTTTAAGTTCCCTTATGTTTCCGTTCCAACGGTACTGTTTGAGTGCAGCGAGTGCCTGAGAATCAATTCTGCCAACATTTCTGCGGTACTTTTCTGCATATCTGCGCATAAAGCTTATGGCCAGATCCTTAATTTCATCTGTACGTTCACGCAACGGAGGCAAGTGAATATGCATTGTATTTATACGATAATACAAATCTTCCCTGAACTTGCCATCTCTGATCATCTGCTCAATATCCATATTGGTTGCACAGATAAGGCGTATATCTACAGGTATCTGCCTTGAATCACCAACCCTGGTAATACAGCGGTTCTGCAGTACCCTTAACAGCTTGGCCTGCAGGTGCAAAGGAATATTGCCAATCTCATCCAGGAACAGAGTTCCTCCGTTGGCCTGCTCAAACTTGCCTATGTGGTCTGTATGTGCATCGGTAAAAGCCCCCTTTACGTGGCCGAACAGTTCGCTTTCAAAAAGGGTTTCTGTAATGGCCCCCACATCTACACTAACCATTGGACGGCTGAATCTTTCACTGAGTCTGTGAATCTCTCCGGCCAGCACATCTTTACCTGTACCGTTCTCACCTGTAACAAGTACTGTTGCATCGGTTGGGGCAATCTTCTCAACGGTCTTCCTTATGCCCTGCATCTGAGGGGTAGAGCCCCAGAGCATTTTGTCGGGAAGAAGATTGTTCTGCGTTTGAGGTACTGATGTTTTGGTCTGCTGCTGGTTTTTCTGCACCGCATTTGCAAGTATATCTACAAGTTTTTCGTTATCCCACGGTTTTACAATAAAATCAAACGCACCACGCTTCATCCCCTCCACTGCCAACTGTATATCTGCGTATGCGGTAAAGAGAACCACCTCTGTTGCAGGGAAAAATTTCTTTATCTCCGCCAACCAGAACAGCCCCTCATTTCCTGTATTTATATCTGTATGGAAATTCATATCCAAAAGCACCGCATTTGGCTTGAAATCCTGTACTTTAGATATCAGCTCCTTTGGAGTTGAAATAAGCTCCACATCTGTGAAATGCATTGGAAGGAGAATTTTAAGCGCTCCCCTTATCCCTGCATTATCATCTACTACAAGTATCTTTCCTTTGGTTTTAGTGGCCATTTTAAAACTTTTTACACATACAAAGGTAATATAAATAAATTTATTTTTGTGACGTTGTCCTAATTTGTAAATCCCTGAGATTCAAGGGGATAATTTTACAGCCCTTTCAGGTGCTGTAAAATTAATTGCTTAATAATTAAGCAATTACAAATTAGGACAACGTCACAAAAAATGTGTACCTTTACCAAAATTTGATTAGTAAAGATTTTTTTGATAAGAAAGCTCGTTTTGTTTCTGTTGCGCTCTCTTGCGCATTGTTTTCCATTATGTTATGCCTGGTGAGCGCTATGAATACAGCTGTTTGGGATTCATTGCATTGCAGAATATCCTGCAGAAAGTTACCGACCAACCGCTAAGAGATTATGCCAAAGAGAATATCTTTGATGTATTGGGTATGAAACATACCACTTATAGCCCTAAAACACTGAAGAATGAGGAGGTTACAAGCACATAGGCCGCTCATTAGGTTGGGAAAACGATGCAATGCGAGGAAAATACGGTTCAATGTTGCATCCTACCCTGACATTCTCACACACAGGCCATACCGGAACTGCCATTGTGGTAGATCCTGTATCAAAACTTGGAATTGTACTTCTTGCCCACAGGGTCCATCCTGTTGACAAAGGAAGCGTTTCCAAACTCAGGGCATTGGTTTGCAATACAGTAGGGGCGGCAGTTATTGAATAACTGCCACCCCTAATTGCTTTGCAACACAATTATTAAAGTTACAACCCAAGAGCCCTGGCAACCCCCTCACCGTAGGCTGGGTCTGCCATATAACAATTTCTGACGTGGCGTTCCTTTATGAAGGTGGCGCAGTCTCCCATTGCTCGGGCGGTATTTTCAAACAGGAGCTGCTGTTCCTGTGGAGGCATCAGACGGAAGAGATCTCCAGGTTGTGAGTAATAGTCTTCATCATATTCCCTCTCCGGGTAGTTGTATATCTCCACTCTATCTGATTGGCCCGCTGTAGCGTGGCCATGCACCTGCAACGGAGGTTCTTTCATCCAAGGGTTGTCTCTCCACTCTCCATAACTGTTTGGTTCATATCCAAGGGTTGCTCCATAATTGCCATCTACCCTCATTGCACCATCCCTATGGTATGAATGTACAGGGCATCGTGGTCGGTTTACAGGTATCTGGTGCAAATTTACCCCCAAGCGGTACCTTTGTGCATCTCCATATGAGAAGAGGCGCCCCTGAAGCATTTTGTCGGGAGAAAAACCTATTCCATCAATTATATTCTGCGGGTTGAAGGCAGCCTGTTCCACCTCTGCAAAGTAATTCTCAGGGTTGCGGTTAAGCTCCAGAATACCAACATCGTGGAGAGGGAAATCTCCGTGCGGCCACACTTTTGTAAGGTCAAACGGGTTAATGCGGGACTCCCTGGCCTGCTGCTCTGTCATCAGCTGCACCTGAAACAGCCAGCGGGGGTAATCTCCACGCTCTATGCTTTCATAAAGGTCTCTCTGGTGAGACTCCCTGTCCTTGGCAATTATTGCCTCTGCCTCCTGATCTGTAAGATTCTTTATCCCCTGCATTGTGCGCAAGTGGAATTTAACCCAAGTGCGTTTGTTTTCTGCATTTATAAAGCTGTAGGTATGGCTTCCAAACCCGTGCATATGACGGTAAGAGTACGGAATTCCGCGGGGGCTCATAGTAATTGTAATCTGGTGCAGCGCCTCCGGCAGAAGGGTCCAGAAATCCCAGTTGTTGTTTGCACTGCGCATATTGGTTCTGGGATCTCTCTTTATTGCGTGATTAAGATCCGGAAATTTCAAAGGGTCACGTAAAAAAAATACCGGGGTGTTGTTCCCCACCAAATCCCAATTGCCGGTATCTGTATAAAATTTCATTGCAAAACCGCGTATATCCCTCTCCGCATCAGCTGCTCCCCTCTCCCCTGCCACAGTAGAAAACCTCACAAAACACTCTGTTTTCTTCCCCACAGCACTAAAAATAGAGGCCCGGGTATATTTTGTAATATCGTGTGTAACGGTAAATGTACCATACGCCCCGGAACCCTTGGCGTGCATACGGCGCTCTGGGATAACCTCCCTGTCGAAATGTGCAAGTTTCTCAATAAACCACGGATCCTGCAAAACCATAGGACCCCTAAGCCCTGCCGTTTGCACATTCTGGTTATCCGCCACCGGGCGGCCATTATCTGAGGTTAATCTGCCCTGCAACTCCTCCCTCCCCTTATCCTGCACCTTTGCTGTTGCACTCCTGCGCTGCAACTCTGTAAATAGGTTGTGTTTCTCCTTTTCCATAAGTGAATCTTTTAAGATGTTTATCACTTAACAGAAAAGGGGGACTGAATGTTCAAAGAGTCCGAATAAAGGGGTCCCTAAAATTGATTTCACCAAGGTGATGCCAGCTAGATGACATCACAGCAAGAGGTTGAGCGAGCCTATCCCCTCCACAGTGTCTATAGGGTAGGTTCACTATCCTAACCTGTCTGCAAACCTTGAGGTTAAGAGACCTCTATCCAACAGAATCCCATCCATATACTCCTCTGGAAGCGTTTTACCTGGGATGTGGATTACTAACCTCTTGGCAAAAATCTTAGTCCCCTAATAATCCAATAGTTTGCTGTACCGGTTGCCGCCATATAGGGGAGCCATCCAGGTCTGCCCTTGGGAATTTACCACCTTGGTAGAAGGTTTGTCAAAATCATATTCTGTGGGGAAAAAGAACCTGTTTCCAAAAACGGATACAAGTACTTTGCCAGTTGGAGAGACTACAAAACTGTGTATAAGGTAACGCGCAATGGTGTCATCCCCAGGCTTCTCCCTATAATCTGTCCACTGCTTTACAGCCTCAACAAATATGCATTCTCCCCTCTCCAGGGCCCCTTTGAAACTTGGATTACTTTCAAAAATTTCTCTGGAATTATAACCCACATTACGTTCAATCTGATATTCAGACATCATAGTATTATTCACATAAGAGATTGAAATTCTAAAATATCCTTCATCAAGCAGCTTCTGAAAAAATGGAATCTCCTTTACATTGTCAATAATACCACTGAAGTCTCTCCGCAAATTCTCAAGCTCCGGGAATTTTCCCTCCCGATTCTCAAAAATATATTTGAACTCCAGATACTCCGGCATATCATCAGTACGGAGCAGAGCATAATAGGCCGGAACATCATTTTTCACATAAACTCCCCCGCCCAAGCCAAAATCCATAAGCTGCCCAGCCTCCACCACCTCAAAATCCCTCTCCAATTCCCTTATCTGCCCCTTAATATCCTGCCCACCCAACTTGTGCAGCTGTACATTGTGCTCCAGCAGCCACAAATCCAGCATTCTCTTGTAAAGGGCAGCACCCTGTGGCGTCTGGGTTTCAGCAGCCCCCTCCCACACATCCTGCACATAAGGGTAAAGATTATGGGCAAAAAAGTCTCTTCCCGACAGTAAAGTATCCTTTTCCCCACTTCTCCAATGCACAACTGCCGTAAATTCATTCACCGCATTATAACCGCTCCAATGCTCACCTTTGAGTATCATAAGCATATATATTTTCAGGTTTGAGGGATCTGAGAATGATTTCCTAAAAAACTCCTTCTGCTTTTTGTTCATACTGAACCTATTGCAATACTTGTCCCTTGGGTTGTAATTTGCACACATCTCCCATATCTTCCCTGCATTTCTCCTTACCCACCCCGGGGAGAGTCCAAACTCCTCCAAATCCACTTGGTTCACATCCTTATCCGATATGGCTGCATAAACTTGCTCTATTTCGCTTGGGAAAAGAACAATATGAGGCTTTTCAGAATATGCATAGGGGAACAAATCTACCCAACCGCTTCTGAATCCCATCTTCTGGATATTGTATATATCCACAAATCCCTCTGTGGTCCAGTGTATCTCAATTGAATCTGGGAGATTCTGTAAAGACTGTGAAAATGCCGCAACCGGAGCATGTACCATAAATACCACCAAGAGAACAATCGTGGCCGGCAGGTGTGAAAAAAGTAGGATGCATTTCATAAGCGGAGGATTGTAGGTTATGACTTACAGGCGCAAAAATTAAGCCACCCGAAGGTGGCTGTTAACTGTATTGCCTGGAATCTACTCCTTTTTCAGCTCCTCAACCGGGTTGGAGTTCATCAGGCGTACTGCTTGCCAGCTGATGGAGACTACTGCTACAATGCAAATTAGGAGCAGGGCCAGAGCATAGAGCCACCAATGGTTGCCTATACGGTATGAGTAGCCTGCAAGCCATTCTCCTACAATATAATAGCCAACTGGAACTGAAATTATTGCTGCAACCAGAACCACTTTTAGGAAACTTGCCAGTATACTGCGGTAAATCTCACCCCTGCTGCACCCGAATACTTTGCGTACAGACCAGTTGCGTGACTGCTGCCTTGCATAATAGGTACTCATTGCAAGCATTGCCATTGCAGAGAGCATCATTACCAGGAATGTGAAAGTGGTTATAAGTTTAAGGTTGTTCTCTTCTGTTTTAAAGTAGGTTCTGTAAATCTCATTCTGGGAATGAACTTCAACCTGCTCCCCAAGACCCTGTGAGAGATAAAAATCCCTCAACTGCCTTAGCGCATAATCTTCATCTCCAGATACTTTAACAACAAGGCTCCGGAGTACCTCAAAATCAGAGTCATCCTTAAACTCCCTGTTCATCCATACAATGTTTGAGGATGCGCAATCCTCTACAGTTCGGTTTCCCCTCTGGAAATTCTGAATTACTCCACAAATGCCGTATGATTCGTTTGTCAAAATAATACTCTCATCTGAATACTCTATTCCAAAGGTCTTGAATGCCCCCTCGGTGAGCCACATTGTCCCATTCACAGGCTTTACATTTTCCAGAATATTCAATACCCTGAATCCCATAATGTCAAAAGCAGATGAGTCGCCATACATCACATCCAACTGCACCACTTCCCCTTTATAGTCCATTCCCATTCCAACCCTGCCCCCTTCAGAAGGGAGGAATTGGATATGTCCCACCTTCTCCACAAAAGGGAATTTCAACAATTCGTCGGGAAGATAATCTGCATTTTTCATTCCTCCACTAATCCCGATGACATTTTCCTTTGTATATCCGTTGTCCCGCTCCAACATATATTTGAACTGCACAAACATTGCAAAGGCCACGCACAGCACAGAGATTGCAACAATATTCTGTATCCCGATGAATATTTTCCCCAATACCATCTTGCTGCTGGTTGCAAATTCCCCTTTTACCACATCTACGGGGCGGTATCTGGAGATAAGAATTGCAGGGATTGCTCCGGCAAGGAATGAGACTGCAAGCATTGCGGCTGCCCCATAAGCCAGCATCCCTACACTGATATTTTCTTTGAGGGAGATCTCTTTTCCCAACAGAATTTTTGCATGGGGACCCAAAAGCTCTATAAGGCCAATTGCCAGTATAAATGATACTGCTGTAAGGAGAAATGCCTCTTTTATATATCGGGAAGAAATTTCCCATTTTTGTTCTCCCAAAAGTCTGCGGGTGGCCATCTCTTTTGCTCTGAAGCCAATTTGGGCAACTGTTAGGGAGATATAATTTAACAGGGCAAATACCAGCAACAAGATGCCTGCTGCGGCAAACAGCATTACAAAACCTTTGTCTATCCTCCCAACAAACGGATAATGCATACTGCAAACTCCGTAATGGATCTGGGAGAATGGAGAGAAGAAGTATTTCTTAAACAGACCACACTCATACAGGATATCTGCCTTCTTCAGTTTTTCTGCAGCATTGTCTCCCAATTCCTTAAGGTCTGTGCCTGGGACCAACTTGTAGAAATGGGTTGCTGTGCCGTTACCCTCCCTTATGAGTGAGGGGTAGAGAGTTTTCAGCTGCTCCACATTGTAGATAATATCCACACTTGGAAAAACCGAACGCTCAATATCTTTATATACGCCGTTGATAATGAGGTCTGCCTTGTTACCTGCCACATTTATTGCAAGGGTACGTCCAACTGGAGAAATTTTGGGAAAATGTCTGTTGGCAAAGCTTTCAGAGATTACTACAGCATTCTGCTCTTGCAAGGCTCCTTTTGGCTCCCCCTCTATGAATGGAAAAGTAAAGAAGTCAAAAAAGTTGCTGCGGGCCATTATTGCATTCTGGGGCAGGGTCTCATCTCCCACCATAACCTCCATCTGCAAACCGCTCAAGCAATTTGTAGCAAGAAAGCTGCACACATCCTCTATCTGTGGATATGACTCTTTAAGGATATCCCCCACTGTATAGCTCATTATGGCAAATTCCTCTTCGTGCCCCACATAGATATTCTCTGTACCTTTCAGCTCCTTGTCATACCCCAGTTCTCCCGCCACAAAAACTGCAATGAACACCACAAATGCCAGCGCTATGCTCAACCCCACCACCGCAATAGCAGTGTACATTTTATTTCTGGAAATAAATCTTAAATAACTTCTCATAATCAACTGTTTAGTATGTAACTCGGTCCCCGACTTCCTTTTCTACCCTAACTTCCTTATTACCAAAATCTTACCCCTTAAAACAAACCTATAAAAAATTGAATTTCAAGAACTTGAGGATAAAACGGAACTCGGGGACCGAGTTCCGTTGGAGTGTAATTATTCACTCTTGAGCGAGTTCACCGGATTTTCGGTTGCGGCACGCAAACTGCCAATGGTAACCACAGCAAATACAATTACAGCAACCAGCAGGAATGCCAACAGGAACACCCAGATTGAAATTGGGGCACTATGGGCAAAGGTGCTGTAGTAATAATCTATAATGCGCAAACTTATGAACGATGCAATCAAGAATGAGACAAGCAGCATCTTGGCAAATTTAAGGTTGAACATCTGCAAAATTTCAACTACTGATGAACCGTGTACCCTACGCACACCTATCTCCTTACGGCGGTACTGGGTTTCAAAAATAACCAGCCCGAACACACCCATTAGGGAGATGATGATTGCCAGCAAAGTGAACAAGGTAACCATTGTTGTAAGCTGTTTCTCTTTGCGGTACTGGCGTCCTAGCTCCTCATCAAAGAACCTGATTCTGTACTCAGAAACATTTGCACCCGGATTGAATTTCAAAATCACATCCTTAACCGCCGCTTCTACCTCTTTATAAGGCGCACCCGCTTCTGTTCTTATATAAAGATGATTAAGGTCCCACCAAGGGTTCTTTCCAAACACATAGAAGGCGAACGGATTAAGTTCATATTGCAATGGACGGAACTGGAAATCTTCACAGAAACCGGCAATTTCGGTCTCTCCGCTATGCCCGCTAATCCTGTCCTCAAGGGTAATCCCATACTTGTCCTTTGCAATCTGATTGAAAATGAATACACCCTTCTCACACTGTTCATCGGCCTGGGTAAAATCCCTCCCCTCCACAACATCAATCTCCATAAAACGGAGGAAATTCCACGACACTGGATAAGAATCTATGTTAATCTGCTCCCCTTTGAACGAACGCCCCCAACCCATTCTGCTGGTATTTACCAACGGGCCGGCAGCCCAAGCCACATCCTTAATGTGTGGAGATTTAAGCAATTCATCAGAAAAGGCATCCCTATCTGCGCCAGACACTCCAACCGAAGCAGTAAGCAGATACTCCTTATTGAATCCCATATCGTAATTCATCATAAACGAGTGCTGTTTCTTTACAAACATTGCACAGATTACAAACGAGATTGAGATCACAAACTGCAGGCAAATAAGAGTGTATCTGAGTTTTTTACCCTTACCGGTTGTACCAAAACCACCCTTAATGGCAAGTGCCGGAGGGAACGAAGTGGTATAAAGGGAAGGATATATACTTGAGGCAGCTGTCATAACAAGAGCTGCAATAATTGTCATCCCGACAACTGGCAAATTGTCCCCAAATGCCAAAGAGCAACTAATCAGATTGGCATAAGTTGATCCTTTGAACAGAACTACAACAGCCACAGCTGCACAAAGGGAAACCGCCACCAGCACACCACTTTCAAGCATCAGGCTCCCCACAAGTGCCCCCCTTGAACTTCCCAGAATCTTGCGGGTATTCACACTTCTTATCCTCATAGGAACCTGAGCAAAGAAGAAGTTTACAAAATTGATAAGTGTTATCACAACAATAAGGATAGATACGGCCAACAGGGTAAGTGTAGTTGTTTTGTTGCCTGAACGCCCTGCAGGTGCATATATCAGCTTGTTGTAGTACATATCCTCAAATGGCAACAAGGTAACCGTACTCCTTTGTATCTGCTTGTCCAGTTCGCTCTGGCTGGTACTGTTCCTTACCTCGTCAGGTGCACTCTCCATCCTCTTGCTCCAGAACTCCACCACAACCTTTTTTGCGTGGGCCTCAAAAGCCTCTTTGCTGTCGGGAGTATTAAGTTTTACAAAATGGTGGTAGCTCCATTGGCTGAAATCCTCCATACCATCTGTTTCCAGATAATTGCAGAAAAGGATTTGGATATTGTTCAAGTCTGAGTTCATTGGCATATCCTCGTACACTGCCACAATGGTTTTTGGGGTTTTATTGCTTCCTAAACGAATAGCATCACCTACTCCAACACCCATCACTTTTGCAGCCTTCTCACTTATAGCAACGGTCTCCTCCTTATCCATACCGTCAAAGTTTCCCACTACAGGCTTGAAACCAAATACATCCAGGGCACCTCTGGTAAGCTGCGAAGTGCCTATCTTAAATTTGCGGGCATCCTCCCCCTCTCCTACCTGAGTATAATTCTTCCCATCCCCGCCAATATAGGCCACACCATAGCTCTCCACCATACCGGCCTGCTCCAGAATTGCCTTCTGCAACGGACGGTTCAGATTCACTTGATACTGCCCCTCCTCAAACCAGCTTGGCGTTGCCATTATGTATATGCGCTCAGCATCTTTAATCTGCTTGTTGTACCCCATATCATAATGGACCTGCACCAACAGAATATACAGCGCCGCAAACGCCACTGTCATTCCCAACAGATTAAGCAAACTTGAACCTTTGAAATATTTTGTAAGCTTTTTCATAAAATACACATTTGTGACGTTGTCCTAATTTACAACTCACTGATTTTCAATACCACAATTTGTAACATATATGTAACTCGGTGACCGAGTACAGGTGCACCCGGTGACCGGGTTACAACTCGTTTTTAACGTCACCCACAATCTGGCCGTCAAACAGATTGATTACTCTCTGGGCAACGGCTGCATCTTTCTGAGAGTGGGTTACCATTACAATTGTAGTACCCTCTGCATTCAACTCAGTCAAAAGATCCATCACCTCTTTACCATTCTTTGAATCCAAGTTACCGGTAGGCTCATCGGCCAAAATAAGTTTAGGGGAAGAAACCACCGCACGGGCAATTGCCACACGCTGCTGCTGACCACCCGAAAGCTGCTGAGGGAAATGTTTTGCTCTATGAGAAATGCCCATCCTCTTAAGAATCTCATTCACCTTCTGTTTGCGCTCACCCGCAGAAATATTCAGATACCTTAGCGGAAGCTCCACATTCTCATACACATTAAGCTCATCAATAAGGTTAAAGCTCTGGAACACAAAACCAATATTACCCTTACGGAATTTGGTGCGCTCCTTCTCCTTCAACTGCCCAACCTCACTTCCCAACAACATATAACTTCCTCCCGACGGATTATCCAACAATCCCAAAATGTTCAACAATGTAGACTTTCCACATCCCGACGGACCCATAATAGCTACAAACTCACCATCATTAATCTCAAATGAAACGCCATTCAACGCTGTAGTCTCAATCTCTTCAGTTCTAAAAACCTTACTTAAATCAGTAACTTTAATCATAACCTTTAATTTAATTTGTGACGTTGTCCTAATTTGTAAAAAACTAAGTATCAACGCCTTACATTTTATACTAATATTAACCTATATTTTCTAAACATCTATAAATGTGCACGTTACAAATTAGGACAACGTCACAATTTTTTACTCGTTTTTTAGTGATTCCACCGGATTGGCCCAGCTGATACGCAAGCTGTTTACCACAACAATTGCAACAATCAGAAGCACAACGGCTGAGGAGCCTACGATAAATATCCAAGGGGCGAGGGTAATTTTTTCTGCAAACCTCTGCAGTACCAGATCACCTACAAAATATGC
The DNA here is from genome assembly GCA_045531975.1 of Candidatus Egerieisoma sp. Taxonomy (GTDB): domain Bacteria; phylum Bacteroidota; class Bacteroidia; order Bacteroidales; family UBA932; genus Egerieousia. Next base: position 28,409 of record JAZSEZ010000097.1, read on the forward strand.
AGCAGCACAACCCAGAATCACAGCCACTGCAGCCAATTTCAACACATCAAACACAAACAAGCCAAGAACCTCCACAGAACCTGCACCGTTAATCTTACGGACAGCCATCTCCGAACTTCTGCGCTGAGTCTCATCCTTAATGTACCCCACCAAACCTATCAGAGAGATAATCAATGAGAAGAGGCCGCCCAAAAGAATTGCATCGTTAATATTCTTAATATCAGAAAATGCCTCCTTCATACCATCTGAATATGCTACAACCTCAATTTCTCTGTCGGGAAGCAACTCATCCACAACTTTTTGCACAGATGCAATGGAAGCAGGTGTCAACTCGTGCACTTTAATTGCTACTCCTCTCAAATAAAGGTTCTTATCTCCTCTTACCGCAGCAAAGCGGATACTTGGTCGCTCATCAACATACACACCGCCAATCTTATAATCCTCATACACACCACAAATTGTAAAAATATCATCCTTTGTCTGAGAATGCTCCGTAAGGATAATCCCTTTCCCGATTGCCCCATCAGACCAATCAGCAAACTCCTGCATCTTCTCCACAAACTTGCGGCTCACAGCCACCTCATTTGCAGCAACAGCCTCCCTTCCCTCAAGAAACTTAATTCCAAAAACCTCTGCAGCACCCTCAGAATAATTATACTGGTCCGCCACATTAAAGAGTTCCCTCTCATCCCCAGGCAAATAAATGTTGTTTCCCGACGAAGAAGCAACAGGAATAGAAGAAGACACTGCACTTTTCTGCACCACAGGCAACGCTGCAATTGCATCATTCACTTTAAAGTACTCCTCCGCTTTGGCACCAGGCATATCCACAAGCAGCAGATTATCATACTCATACCCCAAATTATCATTAAGCATCATGTCATACTGCTTGGCAAAAATTATCATAACAATTGCAAGGAAAACAGTAAAAGAAAACTGCACCCCAAGGAAAACAAGTTTCCATTTTCTTTTAGATTCCCGATAATTTCTGAATGCTGTAGACACTGGAATACCCATAAAAACTTTAGCCGGAATAACTGCAGAAACCAGAAATGCCACAACACAAACCCCAACTGCCACAACCACCGCCTGCGGAGTAAACAATCCCTCCAAAGATGCCCCAAATAACCTGGTAATCCACCCCTGCATAGCCAAAATTATTGCAACTGCCATTATTCCCGACAGCAACATATTTACTCCCGCCTCCTTAAAAAGCAACCACATAATGTTGCCACTTTGTGCCCCATAACACTTTCGTACTCCCACCTCCTTAGCTCTTTTTACCACAGAAGAAATAGCATTCAACACATAGTTTACCACTGAAGCCGCAATTAGAATAAGGGCCACCAACGAAAGCATAATAACCATATTCCTGTTAGTACTTACAGACAAGTGGTCATTACCGGAATTCTCAAGATAATACCACAACTTCAATCCTCCTTTCTCCAGCTCCTCCATTGGCTGGTTCTGCTCCTGCATCTTATGAATTGCATCAGTTAGGGATTCAGGATCTACCCCCTGGGCCAACTTAACCCATCCGCGATACCTGTCATTGCCAAGCCAGTTCTCAGTACTGCTCTTACTGTATGTGGTCATAGACAAAAGCATCTCCACATCTCCAAAAGAGCTGTTCTGTGGAAAATCTTCATAAACACCCTCTACAGTAAACTTAATGTTCTGCAAAGATTCATTATAAAGTGTCTGTCCAATCGCCTTCTCCAAGCCACCCAATTTCTGGGCAAAAGAATTGGATACCATAACCTTTCCCCACTCTCCCAAAATTCTATGAGGATCACCTGCCAGAATCTCCCTGTTGAAGATATCAAAGAAACTGGTATCGGCCAATATAAGATCTGCTGTAAGCTTGTTCTTATCCTGAGTGTAATAATTACGGTTGTCAAAAAGAGGAGTTATTCGTGTTGCCACTTCCACACCAGGAACACACTCCCTGAACCCCGGCGCCACGGCACCACTGATCTGATTCGCCTGCAAAGGATCCTCATTATGCCTCTGATACCCGGTCATAATGGTATAAACCCTCTCCCTATCATCATAGAACTTGTCATACTGCAACTCAAAACACACCTTAGCAATAAGCACCACCCCAATAGCCAGCCCCAACGCCAACGACAAAATCTTAATAATGTTACTTTTAAATTTCATTTGGTTAAATCATTAAAATTCAAACTTTTAGTATGTAACTCGATCCCCGAGTGTACGTGTACTCGGTGACCGAGTTACATATACGCCGCTTTACACCTTTACACGTTTAAAATAATAGTGCAACGGGCGTGCCAAAATATATATACCCCTAATTATTAAACATTTAGCCATTTTATACAAATAAAAAAGTTGTAAAGAAACTTTACAACTGATAAAAAACTTTACACATTTTTCAGAAATCTGAAAATCTTAACAAACTTTTTCTTTTTTTGAGAAGGTGTTTTCAGATTTTTTTGCATCTTGCAACCGATACAAATAAGTAATAACCAGTGGGACGATTGAGGGGGATGCAAAGGTTAGTGTGCAGACTTGAAAGAGTCCCTCACAAAACCTTAGTATTATGGAAACTGATTATTTAAACTGTGTTGAGGAACCTAAAATCCTATATCCTAAGAAAAAAAGTGTAAGCAAGTATGTAAGTCTGCTCTCTGATTGCGGATTCAAGTACGTGTTTGGCAAGATTGCAAACAAGGAAATTATAATTGCCTTTCTCAACGAAGTTATTCCCGACAGAATAAATCCACCTTCAGGCTTAAGGAAATTGAAACAGGCAAAGTACTTTCCAACAAGTACACATTTATATTCATTGAACTTAAGAAGTTCAACAAGGCATTGGAAGAGATAGAACAGGGGAATATCCTTGAGCGTTTCTATTAT
>JAZSEZ010000094.1:0-33680 GCA_045531975.1 Candidatus Egerieisoma sp.
GCATAGAACTTCTGGCACCTGAACGGCAAGAAACAAGAAGCGGAGCGTTAGGATCTCCAAATTTCATTCCCATAATCTCCTCAGTAGCAGCCATTGCAGCATTAACCTCAGCCTCAAGCTCTTTAGGATAGTTACAACCGTGTTTGTAATACTCAGTACAGCAGTCAGTTGTAATAGTAAAACCTGCAGGAACCGGAATGTTAAGTTTGCACATCTCAGCAAGGTTTGCACCTTTACCGCCAAGAAGATTTCTCATGCTTCCATCGCCGTCGGCATCTCTACCGCCAAAACGATAAACTCTTTTGATTTCTGACATAATAAAAATTTAAATATTGTTTGGTTATATAATAGTCAATTTAAAAAGGCCATTTTTTTTGGCGGTACAAAAATAGTCAAATATTCTCAAAAAGAAAAGTATTTGCACCAGCTCTTTTGCATTATCTCCAATCTCCTTTTTTGTTCCAGCCAACAGGTATATCCAGGCGCGAAAGATTCTCCAACAACTTGTCTCTGGTAGAGGCGGCATCATCGGCAACCCCCTGCTTTCCTTCATACAATGAGTAGTTTCCGCGCAAAGAAGTTTCTGTCATATTGGGCATTATAACATTTGCTCCCGATAGTAATGCCATCTCTCTTCCGTCGGGATGAAGAACCTGAAGTGCTGTGGTTGCAGCGATGTTTATGTGGGGCATCAGAATTCTCAGGCGGGCTACCATATCAATGCTCAACTGCAGCAGTTGCTCATTGGTAAAATTCCAGAAATCTCCTCTTGGCTGGGAGGCAAGTGGGATAAGGTTGTAGGGAAGAGTCTCCCTTTCTCCATTCCAATACTCTACAATTTGCCCCAACGGAGTATCTTTATGGGGGATGTACGGACCCATTCCAACCATATCAACCTGCAGATTTTTAAGGAATTGGAGGTCTTCATCCAGATGCTGGTGTGTCTGGAAAGGGAGCCCTATCATTATACCGCTGCCCAAAAGGTATCCGGTACTTTTCAAATCCTGAAGTGCCTGAACGCGAGTTTGGTATGAATGGATTGCCGCATCTTTTGAATTCTTGCCTGTAAGGTCAAAACCGGGATGCAGTTTCTGATAAAGTTCAATATTTGAGGCCTCAATCCTCAAAAGATACCTCCCCGCCCCTGCCTGCAGCCACTCTTTGTATACCTCCCTGGACTGCTCGCCCAAAGAGAGGGTTATCCCCAAATTGTTAAGTTGGGATGAAGGTGGATTTGTGGCTGTTCCCGGCTGCAATTGTTTCAATGGATCACCACCCGGCTGCAGTCTCCTTATCTGATATATAAGTCTGGTAATGCGCTCAACAAAAGCACTGTCTGAGCGCTCTCCTCCCTGAATTGCCACAGAACCGTACCCGGCATCCAGGGCAAATTGCGCCTCCTGAAGCACCTGGACATCTGTCATCTCATACCTCTCCACCTGGCAATTTCCACCCCTGATTCCACAATACAGACAATTCTTCCTGCACTTGTTGGAAATCTCAATCAACCCCCTGAAAAACACCTGCGGCCCCCTGTGCCGGAGCTTCAACTCATACGCCTCTTTGTGACGTTGTCCTAATTTACAATTCATTGTATATCAAACTGTTATATTTTTACGCTATCAATATGCAATTTTTGATTAGTCCTGTGTATCAACAAATTACAAATTAGGACAACGTCACAATTGCACGGTGGAAAATGCCGGTTATGTAAGCGATGCACATGCCGTAGTTGGTTACGGGAAGGCCGGCGGCAATTACTTTGCGGAGGCGGTTGCGGAGCTGGCGGTGGGTAACCATACAGCCACCGCATTGCAGTACAAGTGCAAAGTTGTCAAGCGGGGGGAGTTCATCCAGTCCGGAAACAAATGTAAAATTGAGATTGCAACCCGCCTTTTTCTGCAGCATCATAGGAATTTTCACCCTTCCAATATCCTCGCAAGAGGTGTGGTGCGTGCAGGATTCCAGTACCAGCACATTATCCCCCTCTTTCAGCTTCCCGATAGCTTCAACCCCTTTCAGATACTCTTCAAACGGACCTTTTGCGCGGGCCATAAGTACGCTGAAACTTGTAAGGGGAATCTCCTGGGGTACAATCTCCCCCACCTGCTTGAATGCCTGGCTGTCTGTAACTACAAGTTTTACTTTTTTAGGGTTGCTGTCGGGATTAAAATCCTTCAAATATTCTTGTAATTGCTCGGGTTGAAGGACTGTTGCTATGCCTCCGTTATCCAGAATATCCCTTATTGCCATAACCTGAGGAAGAATCATTCTTCCGGCTGGAGCCTCCGAGTCTATTGGGCAAACCAGTACAATGTTGTCACCCTGCTGAACCAATCCGTGCATTATGCTCTTTTCGCCGCTCTGCAACAGCAAACCTTTGGTTATAAAGGCAATAAGCATATCAATCGCCTCCCTCTGTTCCTGCTCGTTGGAGATACAGCAAGAAAATTCTACCACATCACAACCGTACATATTTGTAAGGTCACCTGCCACTCCGCAATCAAGTGGAATAATATCTGACTGGTTGTGTACAATTATAACCGGAACATCCAGTTCCTTGAACTGCCTCAACAGATCTTTCTCCTCTTTTCCGAACAGGTTTGCGGTAAATACAAGTATTGCCAGATCAACCTCTTCTACAAGTTTAAGGGTTTTGGCAATCCTCTTCTCCCCCACCTCGCCGGAATCATCTATACCGGCTGTATCAATGAGCTGAACCGGCCCTATTCCAGGAATCTCCATTCTCTTCTTCACAGGATCTGTGGTTGTTCCTGCCTTATCCGATACAATTGCAAAATCCTGCCCCAACAAAAGATTTATAAGGGAACTTTTTCCCGCATTTCTCCGTCCAAAAATTCCTATATGCTTTACGTTATTCATATATTATCCGTTTAAACTAACCATTATGTCAAAAATATAAAAAATTTGAAAAAACCGGAAGTCGGTCCCCGGGTTTCTTGGAAGTCGGTCCCCGACTTCCGCGGGCTTTTTACGGCTAAGGGGTTGAGGTACAACAAACAGCGTTGAAAAAAAGTTGGAAGAGGTTGTGTTGATTCTGCGTAAATTTTACGGTGATTTATTTTCTTAAGATTGGCAAAATTCTAAAAAGAGAAAAAGTTCAGGAAGTTTTTCTTTTTCAGGAATACGGTTGGAGGGAAGGTGTATAGATTTGCAGACACAGATTCGCGCCCAGCCTGGTTTAAGGTTGATATTTCTCATAAGGGTGGCAGGTGTTCTCTTACGGCTGGGATGGCTGGGTGTAAAAGTGCAATCCGTAAGGGGAGACCTGCCATTATTAAATCCTGAAGAATTATGGAAAAACAAGGGAAAAATTTATTGGAAAGTAATTTCTGGAGCAACAAGGAGTTCTGGAAAGATGTGGCGTTGTTTGCGGCGGTAATGGTGGTATTGTATCTGGTATACATTGTAGTGGAGTATTGGCCGGAAATTACAGAGGGATTCAACAGGGGATGGAACAGCAGATAGGTATTATGCCGTAAAATCACTACATTTGCCGGCGGTAAAACCGCAACACATAAACATAATGGCAAATACATTTCAGGAGCTGGGCCTTAACAGCTATATAATTAGGGCAATAAGTGAGATGGGGTTTGAGAAGCCAACCCCGGTTCAGGAGCGCATTATCCCTACCCTTTTGGGTGAGCACACAGATACTGTATGTCTGGCCCAGACCGGTACAGGAAAAACAGCGGCGTTCGGACTCCCGGCTCTGGAAAGGATTGTTGAACACAATCTTGGCCGTTACCCTCAGGTACTTGTGCTTAGCCCTACCAGAGAGTTGTGCAAACAGATTACCCAGGATTTGAGGAACTACTCAAAATATCTTCCTGATTTGTGTATTGTAGATGTTTATGGCGGCGCGGGAATTGAGCCTCAGATTAAGGCTCTTAAGAAGATTCCACATATTGTTGTGGCAACCCCTGGCAGATTGCTTGATATAATAGGGAGAAAAGTTGTAGACCTTAGCAAAGTACACACCCTTATCCTTGATGAGGCTGATGAGATGCTGAATATGGGTTTCAAAGAGGATTTGGATGCTATTCTGGAGAGTATTCCTCAGGAGAAAAGGGTGCTTCTTTTCTCTGCAACCTTGCCATTGGAGGTGGAGAAGATTGCCAAAACATATATGAAAGATCCGCAGGTGGTTACTGTGGGTGAGAGGAACAGCGGTTCGGATAATGTAAAGCACTACTATTATATGGTGCACGAGAAAGACAGATACGCTGCCCTTAAACGTATAGTAGACTATTACCCGGAGATTTACGGTATCATTTTCTGCCGCACACGCAGGGAGACCGGAGAGATTGCAAGTGCCCTTATTAAAGACGGTTACGATGCAGATGCGCTGCACGGAGATTTGTCGCAGATGCAGAGGGACCAGGTGATGAAGCGTTTCAAGAACAAGAACCTGAGCCTCCTTGTGGCAACAGATGTGGCAGCCCGCGGCATTGATGTAAACAACCTCAGCCACGTAATCAACTATAATCTTCCCGATGAAGTTGAGCAGTACACCCACCGCAGCGGAAGAACCGGCAGGGCCGACAAAACCGGCAAATCCATTGTGATTATAAATACAAAAGAGCAGAGCAAAATAAAGAGAATTGAGAAGATTATAAACAAGACCTTTGCAAAAGCCAAACTACCAACCGGTGAAGAGGTTTGTTCAAAACAGCTCCTCTCTATGATTGACCAGATAAATGCTGTTGAAGTGAGGGAAGAGGAGATTGCACCTTACATTTCACTGATTGAGGAGAAATGGAATGACCTCAGCCGTAAGGACATCATAAAGAAATTCCTCTCTATGGAGTTCAACCGCTTCCTGGATTATTACCGCAATGCACCTGATTTGAATATAGTTCAGGAGAGCAAGAAGAAAAAAGGTGCAACCGAGAATGAGGCTCCGGAGTATGTTCCGCGCAGGGGTGAGAAGGGTTTCAAATGGGTAAAACTCTCTATTGGCAGCAAACAGAGCGTAACTGCCCGCAACATTATAAGGATGATGACCTCTCTGGGTGTTGGTAAAAAAGGTATTGGAAAAATTGAAATCCGCAGAAGTGAGAGTTTTGTAAATATCAGCGCAAATGCGGCCAAATATGTTGTAGACCAAACAAACAACTCAGACTACAAAGGCCGCAGACTATGGAGCGAAATAGTAGGGTAACCCTCCAGGGAATGCGTGAGCAGCCGAACAAACCGGAGTTTACTTGGGTAAATGAGGATTTGTGAGGCATGCACAACGAAGAATTTACCCGCCCGGCTTATAATCCGGCTTATTTTTTAAGGAGTTTGGAAACAAACTCCTTTTCTGTTGCATCCAAACAAAAATTCCACGCCACAAAGGCTGCCACTACCACTACAGTAAACCCTACCACAAAGAATCTCAGAACACCTTCTCCAATAAAAATGTACTCCGGAATTGTGCAGATGGCAAGGGAGAAAATAAGAAAAACTGTCGGGAAGAGGACATTTTTTGAAAAATCCTTTAATGAGAGGGAGATTTTACGTCTTACATCTGTAAAAAGATACCCCACATAGCAAATCTGGGCTATCATTGATATTAGCAATGCCCAAACCGGAGCCCCGCCACATTTCAAAACAATGTATGCCACAGGAAGTACTGCCAGAGTTATAAACCTGCCGTAAACCTCCATATTTTTGAGCTTTCCGGTAGCTGAAATAACGGTAGCCATTCCGTATGAAAAGACTGCAAAGAAAGACTCAATCAGCACAATTCTGGTAAATGCCACAGCATACTCAGGCACATCTTTCAGCCATATTCCCAGGATAAACTCAGCTTCCAGAATCATAGGGAAAAGGAGAATGGCCATAAGCATTGTGCAATATTTCACATTCTTCTCAAAAAGAAGTGTCATCTGTGTAAAATCGCCTGAAGCATAAGACTTTACAATTTGCGGTTTAATAGGTGTATTTATGCACTCAATCATCCTGAGCACGGCCACATTCACCTGCCTTGCCACTCCGGTAGCTGCATTGAGCAATGTTCCCCCAAACAGATTCAGAAGTACATTCACCCCCTGCTGGGTACAGGTAACAATTGTATTTCCCCAAAAAGAGAGCCCCATATATGAGAGCATCTCCCTCACCAGCTTACGGTGCCACTGGAACCTTATAACACACTCAGGGAACTTGCCAAGGGCAAAAATAAAATATGCCACACATTGGAGAATCTGAATAACAGCAATAACACCTGCATACCAGATAAGATTGTCGGGAGTACCAAAAGTATGCATCAGAATTACAACCACCAGCCTCAGACATACATCCAAAATACCCAGAAGGGCAAAAAATCCCATCCTCTCACGGGCAATCACCGCCCCGCTGAAAGGAATCTGCAGAATTGAAAACAGCACCGCCACCAATGAGAACTGGTATACCCAGAAAGTAGCCACCTCCCTGCCAGAAGGGATATTCAGCTGGGTTTGTACAAACCAGAGTCCCAAGCTCTCCCCCCCCACCAGGAACAGCACGCAAATGAGCGAAAAAATTGTAAGCCCCTGGGCAAAATACCCTCTGGTCTTCTCCATATCCCCCTCACCCAAACCAATATTCAGGAATCTCTGCACAGAAGCTGACAAGCTTCCCGACAGCACTGTAAAGATTGATACAATTCCTCCAACCAGAGTATAGATTCCAAAATCCTCCTCCCCCAAAATCTCAAGCACCACCCTTGAGGTATACAACGACACCAGCATTATGAATACCATTCTGATATACATATATGCCGAATTCTTAACTATCCTCCTGTGGTTCTCTTCCATATCACTAACTCTTTACCGCCAGCTGTGAAATTGCCCCGGTCCCAATCAGTTTCCGTTTCTTGAACTTGAATACAAACGGGAAATAACGCATTATTGCCCATTTTAATCCAACCGCCGGGTTTATCTGCTTACAAAAATACGAATATCTTTCAAACTTGTTGAATGCCAGTGCCAGAATCAGATGTTTGGCAATCCTCTCATTCCTCATTGCCGCCACATCGCCATCATACTTGAACTTCTCCATTGCATACTCCACAATCTCATCAATCCCGCTCATAAACCACTCCCTCTTTTCGTATGAAGCATTATTGCTTATAGAGCCCTCACTCACCCTGTATGCGGAGGTTACCTCCCCCATAGCATAAAAATCAGAGCAAGAGGCCAGCCCAAGCCAGACCGGATAATCAAATGTTACAAATTTCTTCCCGACAAATTCTTCCATATTGCACCCCGCATCAAAAGCACTTCTTCTGAAACAGGCAGTTACAGCCAGCACCGGATTTGCCAGGAGCACCTTTTTGAGCAGGGCATTTCTCTGCAACTCCCCCTCTTTCTCCTGTTTTATCCCCAAATGATTCCCCTGCTGGTCTACAAACTCTCCTGAAGTGAACACCAGTCCACAATTGGGGTGCTGTTCCAAATACCAAACCTGTTTGTGGAGCTTCAACGGGTCTGTCCAGTAATCATCACTCTCCAATATTGCCAGATATGGTGTTGTGGAATGTTCTATCAGTTTTCTGTAATTTTCTATAAGTCCAAGATTTTTGGGGTTGGAAATCACTCTTATTCTGTCGGGAAAAAGATTGGCATACTCCATTGCAATTTGCAGGGTATTGTCTGTTGAGGCATCATTGCCAATAAGCAATTCTGCCGCTATCTCCTTTTGTGCAAGGAAACTCTCAATTGCCTGCCTTATGTATTTCCCGTGGTTGTATGCCGGCATAAGCACACTCACCAACATTTTTGTATTCCCCATAAAACAAAAATAAGCAAATTCTCCCCACTTGGGCAGAAAATCTCCCAAAACATTCTACATTCCCCCCTGTGCTGGATATGGCCACTATATATTCCTGCCAACTGAGAGTTGCACTTAGGGCACAAAAAAAGCAACAAAGAAACTCTTTGCTGCTTTTTTGTAGCCCCAACAGGACTCGAACCTGTATTTAAAGTTTAGGAAACTTTCGTTCTATCCCTTGAACTATAGGGCCATTTCCCTTACGGGAAGTGCAAATATAGTAATTTTTTTAATATGCCCAACGGTACAGAATAGAACCCCAAGTGAATCCTGCTCCAAATGCCGAGAATATTAATGTATCACCTTTTTTGAATTTGTCTCTGAAGTCCCACAAAGCCAATGGAATTGAAGTACCTGCTGTGTTTCCGAACTTCTCAATGTCAATAAGAATCTTGTCTGTAGAAAGACCCATTCTTCTGCCGGTTGCATCAATGATACGCAAGTTTGCCTGATGAGGGATAAGGTATGCAATATCTTCTGCAGTAAGGTTGTGTCTCTGCATCATCTCTACAGATACATCTGCCATACGTGAAACCGCATATTTGAACACCTGCTGTCCCTCCTGATGGATGAAGTGCTGTCTCTTCTCCACAGTCTCGTGTGTAGGCGGATACAAGGAACCGCCGGCAGTCTGGTACAAGTAATGGCGGCCAACACCATCTACGTGTGTGATTGCATCCTGGAAACCAAGATTTGGATCATCAGACGGCTCTATAAGCATTGCAACTGCAGCATCACCAAACAACGGACAAGTTGTTCTGTCTTCATAGTTTGTCATACCGCTCATTCGCTCGCCACAAACTAGAATTGCTTTCTTGTATCTGCCGCTCTCAATAAAGTTTGCAACAGTGTAGAAACTGAAAAGGAATCCGCAGCAACCTGCGTTAATATCATAACCCCAAGCATTCAGGATTCCGCATTTGTCACTGATGATATTTGCAGTAGCTGGGAACAACATATCGGGGCTTACTGTAGCACAGATAAGCAAATCTATCTCCTCCGGTTTTGTACCGGTTGTCTCAAGAAGTTTCTTTACCGCCTGCTCTCCCATAAACGATGTACCCAATCCGTCCTCCTTAAGGATTCTTCTCTCCTTAATTCCAACACGGCTCATAATCCACTCATCTGAAGTGTCCACCATTGTGGCAAGTTCATCGTTTGTAAGAACATAATCCGGCAAATAAGCCTCTATACCTGTAATTATTGCTTTCTTGTCAGTCATTTGCGTAGGTTTGTTTTATCTGTTTACTATGAGTGCTCTAACATTGCCTCATTAAACTTCTCTATAAGACGGTACTTGACCATCATTTCCCCCTGCAATATCATATTCTTTATTGCAAGTGGTGTGGATACTCCGTGTCCGATTATTGCAGGTGCTGTAACTCCCAAAACCGGAGTACCTCCGTATGTTTCATAGTTGAACCTGTTGAAGAACGGATGTTTTACACCCAATTTTGCAACAAGCTCATACATACCTTCAGCCTGTTTCAAACATATGTTCCCCACAAATCCGTCTGTTACCAATACGTCGGCAATACCACCGCTGAACATCTGGTTTGCCTCCATATTTCCCACAAAATTGAAATCTGTAGTATCACTCATTATCTTATAGGCCTCCTGGGTAATTACATTACCTTTTTCAGCCTCTGCACCAATATTCAAAAGTGCTACTCTTGGGTTCTCTATCCCCATCATTGTTTTGGCATAGATTGAACCCATTATGGCAAACTGGTACAACACATCAGCCCTTGTGTCTGAGTTGAAGCCAACATCCAATAACAGCATATTGCGTCCGTCTGCCAATGGTATCTGGGCAGGAATGCAAGGTCTGATAATACCTGGGATATTGTTAAGCACCTGAACAGAGCCTGCAAGCATCGCGCCAGTATTGCCGGCACTTGCAAGAACATCAATCTTTCCTGCGGCCAAAAGGTTGAAACCCACCACAAGACTTGACTGTTTCTTTTTAAGGAAAGCCCTAACCGGATGCTCTCCCATCTCTATGGTTTCAGGAGCGTGTACAATAACAAAATTACCGGAGTCTAAACCATAATGCTGGCAGACCTCGGTAATTTTTTTCTCATCTCCAATGAGAAAAATTTTTGTATCGGTACCAATGTAGGAATGAGCTTCTATTGCCCCCAATATAACATTGTTGGGGGCGAAGTCTCCTCCCATTGCATCAATACCAATCCTTATCATTAGGGAAAGACGCTAATTACGCGTTATTTTTCTCAATGATAAGACGACCACGGTAGTAACCGCACTCAGGGCAAACATGGTGATACATTACAGTTGCACCACAGTTTGAACAAGTTGCCAAGGTAGGAACTACTGCTTTATCGTGAGTTCTACGCTTGTTTCTGCGCTGTTTTGAAATTTTGTGCTTTGGATGTGCCATTTCTAACTATTTTTAATATTGTTATCTTTCTTTTAATATCTCTGCGGTTCCGGACGGTCAGAACCTTAATTTTTTTTATCAAATAAACCCTTAAGTGCTCCAAAAGGCGAATTTGCCGCCAAATCATCATCACTCACCTGCTGATGTGCATTTACATTTCCCAACTTCTCCATCATCAGCTTATTGCATTCCCCCTCTCTGTGAACCTTCTGCAATGGGAGGTTAAGGCAAACATAATCATAAAGGAACTGTGTCAAATCCAACTCACTGTCTGCCGGATCCATAATGATAAATTCATCACCATCATCATCCTCAACTGATTTTGCAAATTTTACTGCCATAGAACATTCAAAATCCACAGGCAAACTCACATCATCAAGACATCTGTCGCACTCTACTGTAACATCTCCTGAAACCCAGGCAGTTACATTCATCCATCCACTTCCTTTTTCCAATTCCACTTCTGCATCCAAATCTGCATCCAGAATCTGGGAATTTTCAAAATTCTTAAAAAAAGAACCATCGATTGGAAAATCATACTGGTGTTTTCCAATCTGTAATCCTTTGATTTGAATTATAAAGTCCTTATTCTCAACCATCTCTATTCCTCTCCACTTAAGAGCGTGCAAAGATAGTATTTTTTTTTGTTATATCAAACTGCAATTAATTTTAAAGAGCTGCGTTCTTTCTCCTCTTGCGCTCGGTTTCATCAAGGTAAATCTTCCTAATTCGCATAAATTTAGGTGTTACCTCTACAAGCTCATCCTCCTGTATATACTCAAGCATCTCCTCCAACGAGAACTGCAAAGGTGGAGGAAGCACAGCTTTCTCATCTGTTCCCGATGCCCTTACGTTGGTAAGTTTCTTGGTTTTGCAAATATTGATATTCAAGTCATCAACCCTTGAGTGCTCACCTACAACCTGTCCTGCATAAATCTCCTCACCAGGATATATGATGAACTTGCCCCTGTCCTGCAACTTGTCCATTGCATATGCCACAGCGGTACCGGTTTCAATTGCAACAAGAGAACCGTTGTTTCTCTTCTCAATCTCACCCTTGTATGGCTCATAACCTTTAAATCTGTGCGCAACAACAGCCTCACCTGCAGTTGCAGTAAGTAGGTTGCTCCTCAAGCCAATAATACCCCTTGAAGGGATGTCAAAATCAAGGTGTACACGGTCTTCCCTATGCTCCATATGCAACAGGGCACCCTTTCTGCGGGTGGTAAGTTCAATAGCAGCACCCACCTTATCCTCAGGCAAATCAATTGTAAGATGCTCAATAGGCTCACACCTTACACCATTTATATTTTTGTCAATAACTTTTGGCTGTCCAACCTGCAACTCAAACCCCTCACGTCTCATTGTCTCAATAAGGACGCTCAAGTGAAGCACTCCTCGACCATAAACAATAAATGAATCTGCTGTAAGGCCATCTTTTACCCTAAGTGCAAGGTTCTTCTCAAGTTCCTTGTCAAGTCTCTCTTTAAGATGTCGGGAAGTGACAAATTTACCGTCTCTTCCAAAGAATGGGGAATCATTGATACAGAACAACATACTCATTGTAGGCTCATCCACTGAAATTGGCGGCAATGCCTCTGGATTCTCATAATCTGCAATGGTATCTCCAATCTCAAATCCCTCAACTCCCACAACAGCACATATATCACCGCTGTGAACCTCATCAACTTTAATCTTGCCAAGTCCGTCAAACACCATAAGCTCCTTAATGCGGCTCTTCTCAAATGTACCGTCCCTCTTGCAAAGGGTAACAGGCTGGTTGGCCTTAAGGGTTCCCCTCTTAATCCTTCCTACAGCAATACGTCCCACGTATGGCGAGTACTCCAATGAAGAGATAAGCATCTGCGGTGTTCCCTCCTCCTGCTCAGGTGCCGGAATCTCATCAATAATTGTATCAAGCAATACGGTAATGTCTGTGGTCGGTTTGCGCCAGTCCTTAGACATCCATCCCTGTTTTGCACTTCCGTAAACAGTCTTGAAATCCAACTGGTCTTCAGTTGCATTAAGCGAGAACATAAGGTCAAACACCTGCTCGTTCACCTCATCCGGTCTGCAGTTCTGTTTGTCAACTTTATTTACAACCACCACAGGTTTCTTACCCATCTCTATTGCCTTCTGCAGCACAAACCTTGTCTGAGGCATTGTCCCCTCAAATGCATCCACAAGCAGAAGCACACCGTCTGCCATATTAAGCACACGCTCAACCTCTCCGCCAAAATCGGCATGGCCCGGGGTGTCAATGATGTTAATTTTGTAACCCTTATACGGCACGCTCACATTCTTTGCAAGAATAGTAATACCGCGCTCCCTTTCAAGATCATTGTTGTCCAAAATAAGCTCACCGCTCTTCTCGGCATTTCTGGTAATCTTAGCCTGAAGAATCATCTTGTCCACAATAGTAGTTTTACCGTGGTCTACGTGAGCGATAATTGCTATGTTTCTAATGTTTTGCATTATCAGGAATTTTCTGTTTCGCCTAATCGGGTGCAAAAGTATAAAAAGAAGAGAAAAAATTGTTAAAATGTTATTAACTTTTTTGCCCCTTTATTTGTCATTTTTCAAGTTTATAATATTTTTGCAAGGCAAACGGAGTTTCCCACACGGCACACAAGTATCTTCCCGACAGATTACCTTCAGCGGGGCTGCGCGGAAGAGGCAGGTTGAATGGTGCGGCGGAGGCTGGAATGGTGCGGCGGAGGCTGGATTGGTGTGGCGGAGGGGTGAATGGTGCGACGGAGGCTGGAATGGTGCGGCGGAGGGGTGATTGGTGCGGCGGAGGGGTGAGGTGGCTGGAAAGGTGCTACGGAGGAATGTTTGTCCGCAAAATGGGCATTTTCCCGGACAAAAAGCTGTCGGGGAAGAAAAATGTCCTTGATACGCCACAATTCCCGGACAAAACCGGAGGGAGAGCGAGGGCAGATTTCCGGAGTTTTTAAATTGAGAATTCTTTAAACATACGTATATGAAACAGGACATGATTGTTATTTTGGATTTGGGAAGCCACGAAAACACAGTGGTAGCCAGAGCCGTACGCGCATTGGGTGTTTACAGTGAGATTTATCCTCACGACATCACTGCACAGGAACTTAAAGCACTGCCTAACGTTAAAGGTATTATTATAAACGGCGGTCCCAACAATGTGATTGACGGAGTTGAGATAGATGTTCTTCCTGAGATATACAATGCAGGTTTCCCTGTTATGGCTGCTGGACACGACAAAGCTCTTTGCAGTGTGAAACTTCCTCAGTTCGGAAATGATGAGGGGGCTGTTAAGGCTGCTGTTGAGTCTTTTGTGCTTGATACTTGCAAGGCTGAGAAAAACTGGAACATGACAAATTTTGTGAATGACCAGGTTGAGCTTATCCGCAAACAGGTGGGCGACAGAAAGGTTTTGCTTGCGCTGTCGGGAGGAGTAGACAGCTCTGTTGTTGCTGCGTTGCTTTTGAAGGCTATTGGCGACAAACTTGTTTGTGTGCACGTTAACCACGGTCTTATGAGAAAAGGCGAGTCTGAGAATGTTGTGGAGGTTTTCAGAAACCAGCTATCAGCAAATTTGGTTTATATTGATGCTACAGACCGTTTCCTTGACAAACTTGCCGGTGTTGCAGATCCTGAGGAGAAACGCAAGATTATTGGTGGTGAGTTCATTAGAGTGTTTGAGGAGGAGGCACGCAAATTGGATGGCATTGATTTCCTTGGTCAGGGAACAATTTATCCTGATATTGTTGAGAGCGGTACAAAAACTGCAAAAATGGTTAAGTCGCACCACAATGTAGGTGGTCTTCCTGAGGATATGAAGTTTGAGTTGGTTGAGCCTATCAAACAGTTGTTCAAAGATGAGGTTAGAGCTTGCGGTCTTGAGCTTGGCTTGCCTTATGAGATGGTTTACCGCCAGCCGTTCCCAGGCCCTGGTTTGGGTGTAAGATGTTTGGGCGCAATTACCAGAGACCGTCTTGAGGCTTTGAGAGAGTCTGACGCAATCCTACGTGAGGAGTTTGCAAAATGCGGCCTTGATAAAAAAGTTTGGCAGTACTTTACCGTTGTTCCAGACTTCAAGTCTGTAGGTGTAAGAGACAACGCCCGCTCATACGACTGGCCTGTTATCATCCGCGCCGTTAACACTGTGGATGCAATGACCGCTACAATTGAGCAGATTGACTGGCCTATCCTAATGAAGATTACAGACAGAATCCTTGCAGAGGTTAAGACCGTTAACCGCGTATGCTACGATATGTCTCCAAAACCAAGTGCAACTATTGAGTGGGAGTAATCTGCTTTTCAGAAGCGGCACCTTCCGGGAATATGGTAATACAAGGCACTTCCTGATAATTTGTAGGGAAGTGCTTTTTATTTATTATAATTTACATTATATTTGTTTTGGTAACATCTAACTCTCTCTGATATGAAAAATCTTTTAGTCTCCCTGCTTGCTATCTTTATCATCACTGCCTGCTCCAATGACCCTATAGAACCTGAATTCAAGGTAATGAACTCTAATTTTGAATTGATGAGCGAAGGTGGTGAGATAGAAATTGACATCATCCATAATGTAAGCTACGGGATAAAGATTGACGGGAGTTGGATTACCCAAAAACTGACCAATGGTTCCAACACCGGGAAACTGGTCTTTTCTATTGCAGAGAATTATACAAATGATACCCGTAAAGGGACAATAACCTTTACATCCGAAGATGCGGGAGTAACTGCTGTTGTAACTGTAAGCCAATACGGGCTGTTTGAAATTTATTACACTAACTGCAGGGAAGATGTTGCCATATCGGTTTCGCACCCCGATGCTTTTGGCACAGAGATATTGTCCAACACTTACGAAGGGGGAAAAGGGACAATAAAGCTCAATGGTCCTGTTTCAAAAATTGAGAACAATGTCTTTTACTATTGGCCTATATCAAGCATAGATTTGCCAAATACAATAACAAGGATTGGCAGTTTTGCTTTTGTCAGGTGCGAATACTTAAAAGAAATTGAAATACCCAACTCCGTAACAACAATTGAGAATGATGTTTTCAGTTGGTGTGAAAGCCTTGAGAAAATCATTCTTCCCGACAGCCTTAAGATTATACACGACAAAACTTTCTATTATTGCATCTCACTGAAAGAGATAAGTCTGCCAAAGAGTCTTGTAGAAATAGGGAACTATGCATTCTGGTATTGCGGTATGACCGAAATTTCAATTCCAGACAAGGTGACCAAAATAGGGGAATACGCATTTTACTGCAACGGTGAACTTGCAAAAGCAGCAATACCGTCTGGAGTAACAGAGATAAAAAAGAGTACATTCCAACTTTGCAGGAATTTGAAAGAAATTAGTATACCAGAAGGTGTGAAGACAATTGGCGAAACCGCATTCAGCCAATGCAATAGCCTGCAAGAAATCAATATCCCTGGCAGTGTCACATCCATTGGAAAAGGAGCTTTTACAGAATGCAATGCATTGAAAGAGGTTAAAGTGCCTGATGGGGTGAAAACAATTGAATTGCGTACTTTCTATGGTTGTCAGAATCTTCAAACCGTAGAACTTCCAACAAGCATCACTACAATTGGCTTGGCCTTTAACGGCTGCAACAGTTTGACCGCCCTAAAATGCCTGGCAACAACTCCTCCAGCTCTCGTAATGCCCGATATATATTCCGGCCCTTACGAATTCAATCTCCCGTATCTTAAAATATACGTTCCTGAAAGTTCCCTGGATGCATACAAAAATGCAGATGTCTGGAAAAATTATGCCGACATAATCTTTCCTTTACAATAACTCTGCAATATGCGGCATTCAGCGCTCCGAAGGACATTTCTCTGTCGGGAAGATGCTGTTTGGTGTTATGCGGAGGGATGGGGAGTTCCTGTAATTTACCTTCCAGAGGAAGATACTCTGTAGAGCATAGAACCGCCTTTGGCTTGGATGGTACGCCAAAATTGCCGCACTATCCATAAAAATACCTCATTTAGCGCACAAGACAGGCATTGTACTGGAAGGTGTTTTGCAGGAAGTCATTCTAGGGGCAGTATTGTAAAGTTTCTTAACAACTGTAAAGGAACTTTACAATTCAGTGCTCTGGCTACGCAAGGATATACACCTGTGTATTAAAGTATTACCCCGTTTGGCACAATAAATGCAACAGTTTGAATACTTTCCCGAACTGTAAAGTTCTGAAACGCTATACGCAACAAGAACACTGGGGGCACTGACAAACACTAAATAAAAAACTATGAAGAGCTACTTGAGATTTTTAAGCCGCAATAAACTTTATACTGCCATTGAGCTGGTGGGGTTGAGCATTTCGCTGGCATTTGTCATTCTTACAAGTTCATATCTTATAGAAAAGTACTCATATGACAAGGATATTAAGGATAAGGAAGGGATTTATGTTTGTCATAATATTGGCAAGGCCAGTTCTTACGATGTCCTTTCCGAATCTTTTGACAAACATTCTGAGATTTTGGATTATTGTCAGTTTACAGAACATATAAATTTGCAGCTTACCATAAATGGTAATGAATCTGAATATAACGTGATTGGTGCAAGTGCGAATTTTTTTGAATTTTTACCGTATAAACTTGTAACAGGCAATGCAAAGGATGTTCTGTCCCAGCCTCTTTATGCTGTAGTTTCTGAATCTTTTGCAAAATTACACTTTAACGGGGAGAATCCGGTTGGGCAGATTATCAGGTATGGGTCAGGCACATTAACAATTAAGGGTGTTTTTAAGGATGTTGGAAAAAGTATCATTCTCAATTCCCATATTGTTGCAAATATGGACTTTATAAAGCCTGAGCAGGGCAATCTTTTTGATTTTGCAAATTTGCTCAGGATTAGCAACGGCACCAACCTCCCCGAACTTGCAGAGAGTGTATACAACGGATGCGAACATTTTATATTCCAACTCAAACTGGTAGACAAACTTAATTTTACCAAACTGAGTGAGATTGACAAAAATATAGGTAGAAACACACCTTTCCATAATTTGAAGGATATAAAACTTCAGCATACTTTTATACTTTTCTGTATTGTTCTGCTAACTTTTTCTGTTCTTAATTATATATTCCTTACTGTTGCTTTCTCCCGTTTCAGACTTAAAGAGATGGCAACAAGATTAGTGCTTGGTACTACCAGAGGGGGAATTATAAAACGTATAACAGCTGAATCACTGGTATTTACTTCTTTTGCATTTGTGGCAGGTATACTTATTGCGTCGGCACTGGAGCAAGTGGCATCTGAGGTATTGAGAAGCAGAATTGACATTTTCAGCAATACCGCTGAGTTTGTGTGGGGTGCCGGGATAATTGTTATAACTTCATTACTATCGGGAATAATACCTGCTTTAAGTTCTTCTTTTGTAAATCCTGTTGAAACAATAAAAGGGAAAACCAGAAAGAATGACAAGGCTGTACTGGGCAAGATATTTATAGGTATCCAATGTTGCATTTGTATTATCATAATCTCCATTGCAACTGCAATGTATAAGCAGATACAAAAAATGATAGAGTCGCCTCTTGGATACAAAACTGAAAATCTGCTGGTTCTGAGTGGGTGCGGAGGTAAGGATATAAAAAACATATTGGGAGATTTGTCTTGTGTAAAAGGGGTTGCTGCCATATCAAGCTCTCCCGTTCAAACTAGTTCGGGAAGAACTGAAATGCGTTTTGGCAATGATGTGTTAAGGGTTGATTTTTTCAATTGCGATACTACAGGCTTGCGTATTATGGGTTTTGAGATAGTAGAAAAGTTCAGTGATGGTTTTTCTGTATTAATTACAGAAAAACTTTACAATAAAGCAGTGGAGTTGTGCAATGCCCAAAATATTCCTACCAGCAATATAAAAGCATCTTATGCAGGGGTGGTAAAAGACTTCAGGTTTGGCAATGTAACTTCTATGAGCAACACATATAATGCCATTTATTTAATGCCATCGGAATATGCCTACAAGTATGTAATTGAAACAGAACCTCTCAACCAATCTACAATTGGTTCAATAACCGAAAAATTGCAAGGTGCTTCAATAACAGATTTCACTCTGGAATCTTTTACCAGCCAGATTGAAGAGAGTTACAGGAATGAGCAGAATACTCTGATTCTTACAGGAACTTTTGGTTTGTTGTGTATCTTGCTTACCATAATGGCAATTGTTGCAATAAGCAGCTACTACATACAGATTAAGATGCACGATGCTGCAGTTATGAGGGTATTTGGCATTTCACAGAAAGAACTCTTCTTAAAGACCGTTTGGGGGTTTGTTCTCCCAGTAGTTATTGCCATTCCGGTTGCTATTCCAGCAGCTTATATGCATATAGAAAACTGGCTTAAAAACTATGCGGTAAGGATAGATAACCATTTGGGAATATACCTTACCGTTTCTGCCTTTTTACTTTTGGTTGTATTTGCAAGTGTATTATTACAGGCAATCCGTCTTATGAAAACCAATCCGGCAGATACTCTTAAAAAGGAATAGACCGGAAAAAACCTGAACAGCTACAGGAAGTTATTGTTATTGGCGCTGCGGATGGTGCTCCAGAATGTCTTTCATCCATTGCTGGGTAGAGATATGGGTGTAGATTTCGGTGGTAAGAATGCTTTCGTGGCCGAGCATCTGCTGCACTACACGCAGGTCGGCACCATTTTCCACCAGGTGGGTGGCAAATGAGTGGCGGAAGGTGTGCGGGGTAATACGTTTGTGTATTCCAACTGCTTCTACCTGTTTTTTTATCATTGTAAAGATCATAACCCGGGTGAGTTTACCGCCACGGCGGTTCAGGAAAAGAGTGTTGTCTGATTCGGCCGCAAATTTGTTGATTTCTTTGCCGCTGCGACTCCCAACAATGTTCTCAGAGTTGTGGCGTCCGCGGGCTCGGCCAGATTTTGAAAGTATCTCCCATCTGCAAGGGATATAATTCTTTATTGCAGAAATTGCATATTCCCCCACCGGAACAAGTCTCTGTTTGTTTCCTTTTCCTATCACCCTCATGTAACCTTCATCAAGAAAGAGATCTGGCAGTGTAAGATCTACCAGTTCAGATACCCTTAAACCACAGCCGTACAACACTTCTATAATGGCTTTGTTCCTCACTCCTTCGTAAGTTGTGAGGTCAAAAGAGTTCAGAAGAAGTTCAATCTCCTCATATGAAAGGATATCGGGAAGATGACGGGTAATCTTTGGGGTTTCTATGCCAGCCATTGGATTAGAGTTCTGAAGGTGCCCCTCAAGTTCCAGGTATTTATAGAAAGTTCTCAGAGCACTTATTTTGCGGGCCTGACTCCTCTTCATCAACCCACGCCCAATTGATTTACTTATAAAATTATGTATATCCTCTGCTTTAACCTCCAAAGGGGATACTTTGTCTGCCTGAGGAGGTGTTCCGTCAGATGGATTCATAAATTTCCTGAACAGCTGCACATCCGACACATATCCTGAAACAGTGTTCTCAGAAAAAGAACGCTCCAGTTTCATATAAGTTTTAAAATCAAAAATGTATTCCTCCCAAGTCATAAGTGCAATCAAACTTTATACACATTCTTCCCTACACTCTTTCCTCTAATTTTCCCAGCAAGCCCCCACCTCTGCCTATAACGGATTCTCTGCAGAAGGACAATACTCCCTCAACGGACACCCTCCGCATTTCGGATTACGGGCGGTGCAGATGTAACGGCCGTGGAGAATGAGCCAGTGGTGGGCAATGGCACGCTCCTGCTCGGGGATAAGTTTGTTCAAATCTTTCTCAACCTCCAGAGGGGTTTTGCCGGTAGAGAGCCCAAGCCTGTGCGAAACCCTGAACACGTGGGTATCTACTGCAATTACCGGTTTATTGTAAATTATTGAGGCCACCACGTTTGCGGTTTTGCGGCCAACTCCCGGAAGCCGTTCCAACTGGGCAGTTTCTGACGGAACAACCCCAGCGTAATCTTCAACCAGCATACGGGCCATCCCAATAAGGTGCCTGGCCTTATTGTTTGGAAATGAAATGGATTTTATAAGTTCGTAAACCTCCTCAAAGGTTGCCTGAGCCAGCAATTCGGGTGAAGGGAAGCGGAGGAAAAACGCCGGGGTGTGCATATTTACCCTTTTGTCTGTGCATTGTGCAGATAGAATTACCGCCACAATAAGCTGATACGGATTCTTAAAATCCAGTTCACTCTCTGCCACCGGCACATTCTCCCTAAAGTAATTGAAAATACCGTTTATCCGCTCTTTCTTTCTCATAATCTTCACACGTTCTCATAATCATCACACGTTCTCTACTCTACTCTTCACACCTTGCTTGCCACGCGAACCTCTAAATTTCAAAATCAATCTCCTGCACCATTTCCCTCACCCCGCCATCTTCACAAATAAGTACTCTGCCGGGGTAGCGTTTGTAAAGTTCCCTGTTATGGGTAACCATAAGTACAGCAGGCTGATACTCAGCGTGAATTTTCATAAACAGATTCATAATGTCAGATGCGGTCTCCTCATCAAGGTTCCCCGTTGGCTCATCAGCCAGAATCACAGGAGGATTATTCAGCAATGCCCTGGCAATAGCCACCCTTTGCTGTTCTCCTCCCGACAACTGGTGCGGCATTTTATGTGCTTTGGTGTTAAGTCCTACCATTGTAAGAACCTCTGCTGCGCGGGCAACCATATCATTCCTCTTTTTCCACCCGGTAGCCTCCAGCACAAACAGAAGATTGTCCTCCACGCTCCTGTCCATCAACAATTGGAAATCCTGGAACACAACCCCAAGTTTCCTCCTTAGGAAAGGTATCTTTCTGTTCTTGATTTTCCACAGGTCAAAATCTGCAACCTGCGCCCTACCCCTCTGCAACGGCAACTCGGCTATAAGAGTTTTGATAATGGAACTTTTTCCACTGCCTACCTTTCCCAGCAAGTACACAAATTCCCCTTTATTGATTGTAATGTTAACATCAGAAAGGATGAGGTTCTCACCATTCATAATGTCAACCCCTTCCATCTGAACCAACGGAATTCCCTTTTGCTCCATATTGTCCTGCATATTTCCCTGTTCCATAACGTTTGGCATAATTTTTTGAGCGCTTTTAGCAGCAGCATCAAATGTACTACAAATTTATAAAAAATACGGGTATAATTTATATTTTTGCAGGGCTTAAGTGCCACCCTTTATTGCTGCTGATTTGGGAACGCCTAAAGGCGGATTTGTGCCCCAAGCATAACATCACTGTAGTTGTGGAACGCAAAGAGTCTAATTTGTGCCCCAACAACAATACCGCCGCAGTAGTGTGGTAGCAGGAAGGCGTTGGAAAACTGCAGAAAGGTATTGAGAAGAGTTGTAGGGAAGCAAACTACAAGGAAAAGGTTGTCGGGAAGAAAAATTTTGATTTAAGTTGTATTATGATGAGATATTGGAAAGTATTTGTTTTGTGTTTGATTTTGCAGGCCGGTGCTTTTGAGGTGCTGGGGCAAAATGATTTGGGACAAAATGATTTGAGGCAGAGTGGCTTGGTGCAGAGCAGTTTGTGGCAGATTGACATTGGGAAGGATAATGCGCGGAATGAGGGGTACGGTCTGATTCATAAAATTAAGGAAGAGTACCCGAATGTGCACGGAGAGGTGGAGGAGTATTTCAAAAAATACCCGGAGTCGCCTTTGGCAGACATTATCAGATTTGAGTACGCCCGCCTGAATTTTAAGAATGGCAATTATTCGGCTGCAAACCAGGCACTTGAAGCGGTAAACATAAAATCTCTTGAAAAACAGCAGCAACAGGAATACATTTTTAAGAAAGGTTACTGCCTTTTAAGGTGTGGTGACAATGCTCTGGCCCAGAAAAACTTTATCAAAATAAAAGGGGGAAAATACCACACCCCTGCCCTCTACTATATGGGCTACATCAAATATATGGAAAAGGAGTTTGGGGCAGCAATCCCATTCTTTGAGCAGGCAATGCAGGACAACCGTTTTGCCGCAGCCAGCAAATACCACATTCTGGAGAGCAAGTTCATGCTAAAAGATTACAGTTATGTAACTTCGTATGGTCCACAGATTTACCAGAATCTTCCCGATGAATACAAACCGCAGGCTGCAAAAATTCTTTCAGAAAGTTTCTTTGCATCCAACCAGCCCGAAAAAGCCCGCTACTACAACGAACTTTACTCAACTACAGCCCCAAATATCTCCGGAAAAGACACTTTCTACTCCGGTATGATTGCCTATACCCTCAAATCATACAACGAGGCAATAGGGCTCTTTGAGAAAGTAGCCTCTGCCACCGATTCCATTGGACAAAGCGCATACTACCACATTGGAGAGTGCTATTTCCAGCTGAAAAACAAACATAAGGCACAGGAGGCATTCAAAATGGCTGCACAGAGTAGTTTTGATGCAAGTATTCAGGAAGATGCCTTTTTCAATTATGCGAAACTCTCTTTTGACCTTAACGGAAACATTGCCCCATTTGAGGAGTATCTTTTAAAATACCCTGCTTCAAACCAGAAATGGGATGAGATCCACTCATATATGGCCGCATCTTTCTTGGTTGGGCAAGAATATGAGAAAGCTGTAAACGCATTGAAAAAAATAAAAACTCCAAGCAAAGAGAATCTTTCAAACCTGCAGAAAGCCACATTTTTAAGAGGGCTCCAACTGGCTGAGAGCAACTCCTATACAATGGCATCCAACTATTTTAAGGATGCCCTGCACTATGTTATCCAAACCGGAAACACCCAGTTGGGAAATCTGGCAAACTTCTGGCTGGCAGAGTGCCGTTACAGGGGAAACGATTTTGAAGGCTCATTGCATATCCTTAACAAACTTACAAACAACACTACATTCAAAAAAAGTGCGGAATACCCCACAGCCGTATACAACACTGGTTACAACCACTTTAAGTTGGGCAATTATCCGGCTGCAATTGAGTCATTTGCAACATATCTTGCAATTCCGTCAGGCTCATACTCGCACGAGGCACTTCTTAGACTTGCCGACTCATATTTTATGAACCGCAACTACTCACAAGCTGCCGAAACCTATAACCAAGTTGCGCAGCTTGAATCTTGGAAAGACCTTTATGCCCCACTGCAAAGTGCTGTAGCATACGGACTTCTCTCTGATGAAACAAAAAAAATAGAGATTCTTACCAGAATTTCCGCACCAGAATATGCCCAGAAAAAACTGTACAGCCAAGCCCTTTATGAATTGGGAAGAACATACGTGCAGAACAGTAAAGACAAAGAGGCCATTGATGTTCTGGACCAGCTTATAAATAATCCTCCCGACAGCATATTCTACCACAAGGCTCTCCTTGAGGTGGGTATGATAAATGCCAACAGACAGAACTTTGGAGAGGCCCTGGCATACTACAAGAAAATAATTGAGGACAATGTAATTACCGAAGAGGGACAAAGTGCCCTTGCAGGTATTGAGAACATATACCAGCAGATGAACAAACAGGAAGAATTCCTGGAGTATCTTGATAATATTGGGCTCTCAACCGTAAAAAATGCATCGGAGAGGGAAATAATGCTGTTCAACTCTGCTGAACAGGTATTCCTGAGTGAAAACTATACAGCAGCTATAAATTCGCTGCAATCGTTCCTTGGCAAGTACCCCACTGGTGCCAAAACAACTCAAGCCACATTCTATTTGGCTGAGAGTTATAACAAACTTGGCAAAGCAGAGGCTGCCGCAAAGGAATATATGAAAGTTATGATGAGTGAATCAGATGCGGCTTTTGCAGAGATTGCAACATTGAATTACGGAAGAATCTCTTTCCAGTTGCAAAGATACGAAGAGGCGGTAAGGGCATTTGAGACATTGGAACAGATAGCAAAACTTGGGAACAACAAATCAGAGGGTACAATTGGCAAGATGAGAAGCTATTACAATTTGCAGGACTGGCGTGCTGCATTGGTTTCAAGTATTCAAGTGCTTGCCATTGAGGGGGTACAGCCTGCAATAAAAAGGGAGGCTACATACATTAAAGCCAAAACCCTTCTGGCTACTGAGGATAGGGAGAGTGCATCCCAGCTCCTTGCTCAACTCTCACTGCAACCTTCTGATGCAATTGGTGCCGAAGCTGCATATCTCCTTATCCTTGATGCTTATGACAGCGGCCAGTTTGAGAAAGTGGAGGAACTCACTTTTGCCCTCTCAGACTCAGGCACTCCCCAAACCTACTGGCTGGCCAAAAGCTTCATCACCCTTGGTGATTCCTACGCCGAAAGGGATGATTTACAGCAGGCCAAAGCCACATTTGAGAGCATAAAGGAAAACTACTCCCCTCAATCAAAAGATGATGTTTTGAGCCAGGTGGAAATGAGACTTAAAAAGATTCTTGAGAAAACAAAATAAAAAAGGAAGTCGGGCCCCGACTTCCCCTAGGTTTTACAATATGAAAAAACTGATAATCATACTGTTGTGCTTAATAAGTTTTAGTGCAAATTCTCAAAACAAGAAGGGAAACACGCAGAGTCAGAAGATTGATCCTACAGTGGAGGTGAACCGCGATTTTGAGGGTAAGATGATGGAGATTACCAAAGGGAAATTGAATACCGGAGTTAATGATTCATTGTACAATTTTAAGGTGGGTTTCAATTACTCTTTCTTTGAGAAGCCGTACAAGGATATGTATGAATTTGCCCCTGTGGCATCTGCTAAAGTACCCCAGCTGGAGAATACAAACAGACCTGAACTGATTGCCAGAGTGGGTATGGGTTATCCTCTGGCTCCAGAGGCCGAAATATTGTACTCACCGGAACTTGGTAATGGGAATTATCTGAATCTTGGAGGTAATTTCAACTTATACAAAGGGGATTTGCCAATGTTAGTCGTTAACACCCATACCCTTGAGGACTGGGGTAAAACCGTTGAAAACAAAGAGTACAAATACGGAATAGGTGCGGAGTATACAAAAGCATGGAAGAGTGGTGAATTCAATTTGAGGGGAGGATTTGGAGGGGGCTATAGTACATATTACGGCAAAACCGAATTCCCTACAACCAGTGGTGACCCAACCAACACCACAAATTCAACAGAAACAGTGCTAAAGAGTGCTGAATCTCCTTATCACACATACAATCAGGCAAACGCCGGAATGGGAATAAAATCGTCGGGAGCAGGAAAATATGGAAAGAAATTCAACTATGCTGCTGATCTCTCATTCAAACACACAACGGATAAAAAGGGGGAGAGCCTTAAAGAAAATCTTATTGGATTTCACGGTGAAATGGGTCCTACTGTGGGAAGATACAATAAGTTTATGGTTGGTATTGATGCCCAGGCTGTTATGTATACCGGTACAACAGAGTACCATTACGGAATTTTTGGGATAACACCGCAATACAGATTTGAGAATGGCAATCTTAAGGTTAATGCAGGTGTGAAACTGCAGGGCAAATTTACAAATGCACAAAATGAAGCCGACAAGTACCATAATGTCATTTTCCCTGCCGTTGACTTTTCTTGGGGAATTGCACCACAAAAATTCTGGTTGTATGCAATGGCTACAGGATGGAACAACATAAATGCCTACTCATCATTACTTGAGAGGAACAATTACATAAACCCTGATACGGCTCCGCAGGAGCTTATGGCAAGTTCTGTTCCGTTGAATGTGGAGGGAGGATTTAAAGGGCGATGTACCGACAAATTTTCTTATAACATTTATGCGGGATACTCAATCCACAATGGTTTGTTGCAGTTCCTTCACGATATGGGGGAAGGTTGGTTTGACATAATATACACAAAAAACAATGAGTTTTATGCCGGAGCACAGACAGACATTAACACAGAAAGGTTCTTGGGGGGTATTTCATTCAAATATTCTTCATTTTCACAGCAAGTAATAGGAATCCCCTCTTTACAGAGCAGGGTTTATGCCCAATATAACTGGAACAAGAGAGTTTTCATTACTGCAGAGTGTAACTTGTACGGAGAATACAACTGCTATGAAGATGTAAATGACTATGTAAAAGTTCCGGGTTTTGCAGATCTTGATGCAGGTGTGGAATATGTCTTCACCCCTGCAATTTCCTTCTGGGTAAAAGGTAAAAACCTGTTGAATGAAAACACCCAATACCTCCCTTACTATATGGGGCGCAGGAGAGGATTTGTTGCCGGAATTATTGTCAAATTATAGCACAATTATAGTTGCTCAAGTGGTAGATTTTTGCTATATTTGTATGTTATAAATTTAATGTACAGATGAGCGAAATAGAGAAAGAAATTGTAGCCAAAAGTGGTGAGTATTCAGCAGACAGCATTCAGGTGTTGGAAGGTTTGGAGGCGGTTAGAAAACGTCCTTCAATGTATATTGGAGATGTAGGGGCAAGAGGTCTTCACCATTTGGTATATGAGGTTGTAGACAATTCAATTGATGAGGCTTTGGCCGGTCATTGTTCAGATATAGACATTCTAATCAATAAAGACAACTCAATAACTGTTAAGGACAACGGTAGAGGTATTCCTACCGGAATGCACGAGAAAGAGGGAAGAAGTGCCCTTGAGGTTGTTCTTACAGTACTTCACGCGGGTGGTAAATTCAGCAAAGACAGCTACAAGGTTTCCGGAGGTCTTCACGGTGTGGGTGTATCTTGTGTGAATGCCCTTTCAACATACCTTAAAGCAGAGATTCACAGAGAAGGTAAGGTGTTTGTTCAGGAGTACTCAAGAGGCGTTCCACAATATCCTGTTAAAGTTGTTGGAGAGGCTGATGATACAGGTACAATAATCACATTCAAACCGGATGCTGAAATCTTTACTGTAACTACAGAATACAGCTATGATATCCTTGCTGCCAGATTGCGTGAGTTGGCATATCTTAACAAGAACGTAAAACTTACAATTACAGACACAAGGGCAACTGAGGTAAACGAAGAGGGAGAGACTGTAGAGGTACTTAAAACAGAGACTTTCCACTCACATCAGGGTCTTCTTGAGTTTGTAACATATTTGGATGGTACAAGGGAGAAACTTACAGAGAAACCTATCTCATTGGAGACAGACAAAACCGGTATTCCAATTGAGATTGCAATGCAGTACAACACCGGATTCTCTGAGAACATCCACTCATACGTAAACAACATCAACACTATAGAGGGCGGTACCCACTTGAGCGGTTTCAGAAGAGGTCTTACCTCTACCCTCAAATCATATGCAGAGAAAAACGGAATGTTAAGTAAACTTAAGTTTGACATTGACCCTGCAGATTTCCGCGAGGGTCTTACAGCCGTTATCTCTGTAAAAGTTGCAGAGCCTCAGTTTGAGGGACAGACCAAAACCAAACTTGGAAACAGTGAGGTTATGAGTGCTGTAAGCAAAGCTGTAAGTGAGGCACTTGAGATTTACTTGGAGGAGAACCCTAAAGATGCAAAACAGATTGTAGAGAAGGTTATCCTTGCTGCAACTGCAAGACACGCTGCCCGTAAGGCAAGGGAACTTGTGCAGAGAAAGACTGTTATGTCCGGTGCTGGTCTTCCTGGAAAACTGGCTGACTGTTCAAACAGAGACCCTGAGAAGTGCGAGCTTTACCTTGTGGAGGGAGACTCTGCGGGCGGTACAGCAAAAACCGGCCGAGACAGAGGATTCCAGGCCATTCTTCCGCTTAGGGGTAAAATCCTTAACGTGGAGAAAGCAATGGAGCACAAAGTGCTTGAGAGCCAGGAGATCAGAAACATCTACACAGCCCTTGGAGTTACAATTGGTACAGAAGAGGACAGCAAGGCCCTTAACCTTAGTAAGTTACGTTACCATAAGGTTATCATTATGACCGATGCCGATGTGGACGGAAGCCACATTACAACCCTTATCCTTACCTTCTTCTTCCGCCATATGGTGGATCTTATTAAGAATGGCCACGTGTATTGTGCTACCCCACCATTGTACAGGGTAAAGAAAGGCAAAACAGAGAGATATTGCTGGACTGAGGAGGAGCGCAAGGCAATTATTGATGAGCTTGGAGGAGGTTCAGAGAAAGGTATAAGCATCCAGCGTTACAAAGGTCTTGGAGAGATGAATGCAGAGCAGCTTTGGGACACCACAATGGACCCTGAAAAACGCATCCTAAGACAGGTTACCATTGAGAATGCTGCCGAAGCAGACAGAATCTTCTCTATGCTTATGGGTGATGATGTGCCGCCAAGACGTGAATTCATTGAGCAAAACGCAAAATATGCCAATATTGATGCTTAAGAGGTATTGTATATTCATACTTTTTATTTGCATCGCCACAAGTGCCGGTGCACAGGGTGGCTTTGGCAAAAAAATTGGCGGAAAACTGAAAAAAGTGTTCTCCAGGGAAAAGGTTGAAATAACCGCCCCAGATTATTCAAGGTTGCCTGAGGTAACATACAGCCAGCTGTCGGGAATAACAATGGAGAGCATATTTTTCTCTTTGCCTGAATCCATTACCCCCATTGAAGAGGATATAAGATTCTCTGATTTCTCTAATCTTCCCGATGAATATGACATTTGGAGCAATACCTCAATAAATCCATACAATGTCTCCCTTACAGGGATGAAGGATACTGTAAAACTTGATGTTAGCGGCTATTATCCGCCATCGGTAAAACACGTTACTTCAGACTGGGGATTCAGGAAATGGAAGTTCCACTACGGTATTGACCTTAAAGTGCATAGAGGTGACACGGTAAGAAGTGCATTTGACGGTACAGTAAGGATTACCAGAAGAGACAGGGGATACGGATATTTTGTAGTTGTAAGGCACGATAACGGACTTGAGACCCTTTACGGCCACCTTAACAAAATTCTGGTAAAGCCTGACGCAAGGGTAAAAGCGGGTCAGGCTGTGGGAATGGGTGGAAACACCGGGCGTTCTACAGGATATCATCTGCATCTTGAGTTCAGATATTTGGGTAACCCTATCAATCCGAACGATATAGTAGACTTTGCAGAGCACAAGGTAAAAAAACCGGTGCTTGTAATCTCATCAAACACTTTTGCATATAAGGCAGAGATTGACAAAATAAGATACTGGACTGTGAAAAAAGGTGATACTCTTGGAAGAATTGCCTACAGGACAGGCGTTTCTGTAAACAAGCTCTGTTCTTTAAACGGAATTACAAAGAAAACAATTCTTAGAATTGGAAGAAAAATTAGATATACTTAAAATAAATCTACACTATTATGGACATTTTTGAAAGAATCAAAAAGGACTCGGGTGGATCCCTTGGTCAGTACAGAAAAAAAGCTCACGGATACTTTATGTTCCCTAAACTTGAAGGTGAGATTGCTCCATATATGACCTTTAACGGCAAGAAAGTTCTTGCCTGGACATTCAACAACTATCTTGGTCTTGCAAATGACCCTGAGATTAGAAAAGTTGACGCAGAGGCTGCAGCAAAATGGGGCCTTGCATATCCTATGGGTGCCAGAATGATGAGCGGCCATACTTCATTGCACGAGCAGTTGGAGAGAGAGCTTGCAGAGTTTGAGTGCAAAGAGGATGCATACTTGTTCAACTTTGGTTACCAGGGCATGATTTCACTAATTGATGCACTTGTAACAAGACACGATGTTATAGTATACGATTCTGAGGCTCACGCTTGTATTATGGATGGTGTACGCCTTCATATGGGACAGAGAATTGTATATCCTCACAATGATATTGAGCGTTGCGAGAAAGCTCTTCAGAGAGCAACAAAACTTACTGAGAAAACCGGTGGCGGAATCCTTCTTATCACAGAGGGTGTTTACGGTATGACCGGTGGTCTTGGCCGTTTGGATTTGATTTGCGAGCTTAAGAAGAAATACAACTTCAGAATCCTTATTGATGATGCTCACGGTTTTGGTTCTATGGGCCCTAACGGTAGAGGTACCTCAGAGCACTATGGCGTAATGGATGAGGTGGATTTGTACTTTGGTGCATACGCAAAATCTATGGCTTGTATTGGTGGTTTCGTTGCAGGTGACAAAGATATTATTGAGTATTTGAGATATAACCTACGTTCTCAGATTTATGCAAAATCACTTCCTATGCCTATTGTTGAGGGTTGTTTGAAGAGATTGGATATGATTAGAAAAGGTGATGACAGACGTAAAAAACTGTTCAAAATTACCCGCGCTCTTCAGGATGGTTTGAGAGAGAGAGGTTTTGATATTGGAGTTGCTGAGGCTTGTATCACTCCTGTATTCTTGAAAGGTGATGTTCCTGAAGCTACCAATATGCTTATTGACCTTAGAGAGAACCACGGTATTTTCTGTTCTTGCGTTGTTTACCCTGTAGTACCTAAAGGTGTTATTATGTACCGCCTAATCCCTACTGCAATGCACGAGATGGAGCACGTGGAGTACACTCTTAAAGCATTTGAGGCTTGTAAAGCAAAACTTGAGGCTGGCGCTTACAAAGGCTCAACTGATATTCAGGACATGGCTATTCTATAATTATGAAAGTAGTTATAATTACTGGCGCCAGTTCGGGCATAGGCCTTGCTTCAGCAAAAGCATTTGCTGCCAAGGGGGATTGTGTAGTTCTGGCTGCCAGAAATATTGCAAAACTTAAAAGCACCGTAACAGTTCTACAGAATCTGTATGGTGAAGAGGTGAGACTTGGGGATAAGAAAGTTCCAAGATTCCTTGCTGTTGAAACCGATGTTGTAAAAGAGGAGGATTGCAAAAACCTTATAGCAAAAACTGTAGAGGCGTACGGCAGGATTGATGTGCTTGTAAACAACGCCGGAATATCTATGAGGGCTATGTTCAAGGATTTGGACTTGAGCGTAATCAAAAACCTTATGGATGTGAACTTCTGGGGTACCGTTTACTGTACAAAATTTGCCCTTCCTTACCTTCTTGAGGCTAAAGGTTCTGTAGTGGGAGTTATCTCAATTGCAGGCTTTAAAGGACTTCCTGCCCGTACAGGATACAGTTCATCCAAATTTGCAATCTACGGCTTCCTTGATACCTTGCGTGTAGAGCATCTGCACGACGGTTTGCACGTTATGATTTTTGCCCCTGGCTTTACCGCCTCAAACATAAGGTTTACAGCCCTTACAGCAGATGGTTCTGCACAGGGTGAAACCCCAAGAGATGAAGGCAAGATGATGAGTGCTGAGGCAGTTGCTGAAAGGCTTGTAAAAGGAGTTTACAAGAGAAAGGCTCAGATTGTCCTAACCCCTATTGGAAAACTTACAGTTTGGTTGAACAAGTTCTTCCCTCGCCTGGTAGACCGCTTGGAGTACCAGTATATGAAGAGCGAGCCGGATTCTCCGCTGAAGTAATCATTTACCGCACAACATTGTGCGCAGAGAAAAAGAAAAGGTTTGTGCAGAAATTACCGATATTCTACACAAACCTTTTTATTTAGAGGAACTTTGTGCAATAAATGCCTCAATATTGCACAACATTCGCACTGTGAAGACACTTTGTGCAGCAAATACGCTAATACTGCACAAAGTCGCCAGGTATGAGGCTTTTATTTCACTATCTCAACTTTAATCTTATACGGCACACCATTCAGTACATCTGTCCTACCTGTATAAACAATTCCATTGTCACCCGATACCGGAGTTACGGTTGTTTCACAGAATACAGAAATGTACAATTTTCCGGCTGCAGGCTTGTAAAGTTCAAGAACCTTATTGCAGCCAACATTCACGTTCTTTTTTGTGGTTTGGTTATGGAAAGCAAAGTCACCTTCTTTGGCAGCCAAAGTAAGATCAAAGTTATCCTCACCTTCATACCCCTCCAATGTTATAATCACTTTCTTGGTACGTTTAGGGACATCTATTGTAAAGTGATGGTACTGGCGGTCACCAATTTTGGTAAACAAAGGCTGGTTTTCCTCTGTAGACTTGTTCATCTGGCGCACCTGACCCGGAACAAGATTTCCCTTAATTGCAACAGCGCCATTGCCTTCCATAGCATACTGGAAAAATGCCGACATCAGATGCATTCTCTCTCCTGTTGTGATGGCTTCGGGATGTGATGACATAAGGATAACCCTTCCTGCATTGTCATTTGCCTTGTATGCCCAACAGCAAACCTGATTATCTATACTTGGCCCTTTTGGCGGCATTTCGTTGTAATCCACTCTTAGAAGAGGCTCTGTTCCAACAGGTATTGGGTCACCTGCAGCTGCATCCAACGCAGCATATCCTCCGTTATTATGGAAAATGCTGTCTACCTGCAAATCCCCGCCATAATTGTAATATTTAAGCAGTGGAGAGTCCTTCTCCATATACATTTTAAAGCGTTTTTGCTGCAAATATGTATCCCTTGTCCTGCCGGGCCACAAAGCAAGGTAATCTTCATTAGGAGTAAAACTGTTATCTACTTTAATGATACCTGTAGACCCAATGAATCCGCCTGCACAAGTTCCTACAAATGAACCGCCACCATTCACATATTGTCTGAAACGCTCACGGCCGTCGGGACCAAGTGAACTTCCATGTCTTGTAGCCAATCCTCCGTTTACATAAATTACCCTAAAACGTGGAGCTCCGTCGGGATAAAGAAGAATGCCGTTTACATCTTCCTCTGTTCCTACAAAGCACCTCTGCTGCATTACTGTATCCCTAAGGGTATTCTGGGTTCTCAGGAACACCTCATACTGGGCCTGAAGATGGCGTGCAGATGGCAGATATTTGCGGGCAGTGAGTTTTATACCACTATCCATAAAAATATCCTTGTAGTAACCGTTACGGCTCTGGGATGGCTGCTCATAAAGCTCTCCTGCTGCAGAAGATTCCTCCTGAGATAGGGCAGAATCAAAATCAACCTTTATGCTGTAAGGGACACCGTTCAACACCTCTCTGCCTTGAAGATATTCTGTTCCATACTCTCCTCTGCGGGAAACGACTGTGGATTCACAACGTACAGAAATATACCACTCTCCTGCCTGGGGAGCATCAATTACAAGTGTTTTGCCGCACCCTCTGGAAACATTCTTTATCTCGGTATTGTGATGGAAGGCAAAGTCACCCTGTTTTGCCATAACTGAGAGATCAAATTTGTCTTTGCCATTATATCCCTGCAAATATACAACTGCCCTTTTGACCCCTTGTGGGATATTTACGATAAAGTGATGGTATTGTAAATCGCCAATTTTGGTAAACAAAGGATCTTTGTCTTTTGTATCCTTGTTCATCTCACACACTTTGCCTGGTTCAAGGTTCCCTTTAACCTGAGGTACACCGTTACCGTCCATTGCATAAAGCATCATACCTGCCATAAATTCAAGAATATCGCCTGTATATCCATCCTCGGGGTGTGAACCTGTTACCACTACTCTACCACTTTTATCACTCTTCTTATAGGCCCAAGTGCTTACTTTACCATGAATCTGGCTGGCTCTTACATCCTGTGCCACAGTATCATACACATATGTAAGGAGCGGTTCTGTACCTTCTGGAATAATTGATCCCGGGCCGGTATACATATAACCGCCACCATTATGGAACACACTGTCTATCCTCATATCTCCTCCAAAATCAAAATACTTCAAAAGGGGACTATCCTTT
>JAZSEZ010000015.1:0-2549 GCA_045531975.1 Candidatus Egerieisoma sp.
GCCAGCCTGATTTTGTCCGGGAATTGCGGCGTTTCACGGACAATTCTCCTTGCTGACCTGATTTTGTCCGGGAATTGTGGCGTTTCACGGACATTCTGACGCAAAAATAGCGGCCTGTGCACAAAGCAGGCGGAGCGAGCCTACTGGCTGAGCTCGCGCAGCTTGCTTTAAACCGCTGGCTGGCACACTTGCCAGCGGTGGTGCACCTCAAACTTAAACCTACTGAATAATAATTTCATCCGGAATTTGCTGCATTTCCCGGACATTTTTCTTTGTTCGCTCAATTTTGTCCGGGGAAATGCCAATTTTACGAACGAAATTGTCCCAGCACCATATTTTGTCCGAGATTCTCTGCGATTCCCGGACATTTTCGTTGCTCACCTGTTTTGTCCGGGAATTGTGGCGTTTCACGGACATTTCTCCTTGCCAGCCTGATTTTGTCCGGGATTTGTAACGTTTCACGGACATTCTCAATCAGCACCTTCGTTTCGTCCGGAATTTTTGGCAATAAAGGGATAAAAGTTTTCTAGAATTGAAATTTATCCGTAATTTTGGGGGCATTACGAAGAAATTAAAATGCAAAATATACACTGAAATACACTTGTAATATGAAAAAAATGACACTTGCAAACCTCCCAACTAAGATTGAGAAACTGGAGAGATTGTCGGCAGAATTTGGAACAAATATCTGGCTGAAAAGGGATGACCATACTGGTTCTGAGATATCGGGAAATAAAGTTAGAAAGTTGGAGTATCTTGCAGAAGATGCTGTTGCAAAAGGGTGCAACCTGCTTATTACTTGCGGTGGCATACAGTCAAACCACTGCCGCGCAACTGTTGCGGTTGCAACCAAATTGGGGATTAAGAGTGCCGTATTGTTGCGCATAAGCGAGCAACCACCTGTAAAAGGAAACTATTTCTTGGACAAACTAATGGGTGCCAATGTTAAATTCTGTACCCGTGAGGAGTACAGCAACCATCGCGGTGAAATTATGGAGACAATGGCAGAGGAGTACCGCAAACAGGGTTACAATCCGTATGTGATTCCAGAGGGTGCCTCAAATGAGCTTGGAACTTTGGGATACTACAACTGTATGAATGAGATTGTATACCAGGAATCTCTGTTAGGTGTAAAATTTGACACTGTGGTTGTGGCAACAGGTTCTGGCGGAACTGCTGCCGGCCTGTACCTTGCAAACGAACTTCACAACTACGGCAAGCGGATTGTAAGTATGGCGGTATGTGATGATGTTGAGTACTTTACAAACATTATCCACAAAATCTCTACTGGAGCACTTGAATTCCTTCCAGAATATAAAGGCACCCAGCTGAAACGTGAGAATATAGAGGTAATAGACAAATACGTAGGACTTGGCTACGCTATAAGCCGCCCTGAAGAACTTGAATTCATCAAGCACGTGGCCCGCAAAGAAGCTGTAATATTAGACCCTGTATACACCGGCAAAGCAATGTACGGCGTTTACAATGAGTTGAAAGAGGGTGGCGCACTTGCTGGCTGCAAAAACATCCTGTTCATTCACACAGGCGGAATGTTCGGATTGTTCCCTGTAAGTGAGCAGTTTGAGTGGTAAAATAAAACAATAAGCCCCCAAAAATTAACATAATATTTGGGGGCATATAAATTATAATATCTTTTAAAAATATTTAGTTCACAGAACCTGAGCGATAGACTGATCGAATACGGCATATTTCTTTACGACTATTATTTCCGTCGTGATATGAAATTGATTGACCAGTATTAGTCACATCATAATTAAATTCAGAACTGTAAGTTCCCTTGTTCTGTGCAATCAACTCCTTCTTTTGACCATCAACGCCAGAGGAAATGTTTACATAATCAGATTCAACTGTGCTATATATAATCTTTGTTGCTCTTGCTCGTTCTGTATCATCATCATAATAAGAACCAGTAGCTGTTGATGTAGAAATAAATCCTTTATATTTTACTGTAATTTTATTCTTATTAAACGAAGGTTGACAAGACCAATATTCATTATTTTGAAACACCTTATCAAACTCTGCATAAGCTCCACGTGCAATATCCTCAATCTCATCTATAGCAGGCAGGAACCACTTAATATTATTTATGTCTATAGTACCATCATTATTGCGCTTATTTTTATGATAACAATATGCAAAGGCAGATAATGGATCCTCTGTAAGAATAATACCATCAATCTTAGCTTTAGGATCATTTTGTGTCTTTAAGGTAGCTGCAATCTCTTTATTAAATTGCAACCCATTATAATCTCTTGGAGTAATACCTGTATATGGATTATCTCTAGTCAAATAGAAATCATAATATGGGCTAATACCTGAATCAGTGATAATATTATTAATAAAATCTTTAAAACTTCCAAAAATATTGATAATTGTAGAAATTATTCCAGAAGAATTATCTACATATGCAGCCTGAACCTTATTAGACAAAGTGATACCTTCCAATCCAAAAGGCATACCATTCTGAGTCTCACCATACGACTGGTCAGATGCATAATTGTTAAGATACTCTTCCTCGTGTTCTATGT
>JAZSEZ010000104.1:0-34182 GCA_045531975.1 Candidatus Egerieisoma sp.
CCACAATCCCCGGACAAAACGCAAGCACCACAAAGAAATGTCCGGAAATTTACCCTTTTGAGTCACCCACAAAAAAAGAGGCCAGCCTCAAAGGCTGACCTCCTGAAATTTTCTTGCTTATTAAAAATTAAGCCTGTGTGATAGCACCCATTGGGCAAGCGTTAGCGCAAGTACCGCAATCAGTACACATGTTAGGCTCAATTTTGTAAATGTCGCCTGCTGAAATAGCACCTACTGGACACTCGTCAATACAAGTACCGCAAGCTGCGCAATCCTCTGTAATTTTGTAAGCCATGACTTTAAATTTTTTGTTTGTTAATTGTGTTTAAACCGCGGCAAAGATAATAACATTGTTGTTAGTATCCAAAAATATCTTCCAATGAAACTCTCTCAACTTTTCCGTATTTTGCCGGCGAGAGGGCCTTCATATCAAGATCTTTCTCAGTTCCCAAGATACCAATAACATATTTTCTATCTTTAATCACCTGTTGCTGGAAATCTATAACATCCTGCAAGGTAACTTGTTGAAATTTTTCAGAAACTTCTTTTGCAGGATCCACATCACAAGCAAAGCCCTGCTTTTTCAAATTCAAGTAATAGTCTATTACAGCTGAGCCCAATGTACGTTTTGTTCTGTTATATGCAACCAAATTCTCTTTTGCAATATTGAATGCAGCCTCAGATTGTGGCATCTGGTTAATTATCTCATCAAATGCATTTACAGCATCCATCATTTTGTCATTCTGGGTTGCAATAAATGTTGTGTAGCTATAAGTTTCTCCAGCTTTACTTGGCATTGCATATCTTGCATTTGCAGAGTATGCCAGACCTCTGGCCTCTCTCATCTCCTGGAATACAATTGAGTTCATACCGCCACCAAAATACTCATTATACATTACCACTTTAGGGTAAACAGTAGAGAAATCAGCAGCAGTAGGATCAAACACCTCTCCTGTATTTGAGTACTGCATCATATAAATCTGTTTTGCATTGTAAGGGGCAATTACAATCTTAGGTTCTGTAACCTGCTGCAATTTGAACTCCTTCTTGTTTGGATACTCGGCAAGTTGTTCAGGCACATTATGGTATTTGTTTACAACCTCAACAACCTCAGCCATCTCCATTGGACCATAATAGGTTATTGTTTGTTTATAACCAAGTGCATTCTTAACCTCAGCAAGAAGCTGGTCAGATGTAAGGGCCTGAATCTCATTGTTTGAAAGTACATTTGTTGCAGGATTCTCCTTACCATAGTTCACATACTGGGTAAGCCTTGAGTAACAAGTTCTCTGGTTTGTCTTGTTATTGATTCTGCTACGGAACTCATCAGCTTTAAGGTTTGCAAGAATTGCATCATCCCCAACAACATTTGCAATCTTGTCTTCAATAATTGCAAGGGCTGCCTCCATATTCTCGCTCAAACCATATACCGAAATGTATACATTCTCAGAACCTACACTTACAGATGCATCACAAGCCAAAGCATAAAGTTCACTGTTAATCTGCTCTGCAGTTTTCTCTGCTGTACCAAGATATCTGAAGTATTTTGAAGCAAACGGAATGACTCTGTTGTCTTTAGAGCCAAAATCAATTCTGAATTCAAGTTCAAACAAATCATTTGAGCTGTTCTTCACATAAAGCATCTCCATTCCATTCTTAGCTGTACCTTTCTGCATATCTTTTGCAAAGTCTACAAATACAGGCTCAATAGGAGCTACTGCTGCTGCCTCAGCCTGAATCTGCTGCAAGAAATCACTCTGTTTGTCCCTGTTGGTAAGGATAGGGGTAATCTTAGGTTTGCTTATGGCTGCTGTCTCAGGAGCTTTGCCCTGAACTTTATGTATTGAAACATAACCGTCAGTCAAATATTTGTTTGCAGCTGCAACAACATCCTCTTTGGTAACTTTAG
Source organism: Candidatus Egerieisoma sp. (assembly GCA_045531975.1). Lineage (GTDB taxonomy): Bacteria > Bacteroidota > Bacteroidia > Bacteroidales > UBA932 > Egerieousia. Next base: position 1,910 of record JAZSEZ010000104.1, read on the forward strand.
CCATATTGTCAAGCTCTGCAACCATATTTGCCCAAGGAATCTCATAAATGAATGAAGTTACAAACTGGTCTGCACGGAAAGAGTTCTCCTGCATATTCTGCATCTGATATCTTTTGTAGTTGTTTACTACAGATGCAATCATAGACTCATCAAACTCACCTTTCTTAAGAACCTCTATCTGCTCAAGCAAAATATTCTGTACATCCTCCAAAGACTGTCCCTGTTTAGGACGTGCTGTTAGCAAGAAACAAGAGTGGTCTGTAAATGTCTGTACTCCACCGCCTGCACTGCCAAGAACCTTCTGAGCCTGGTTGATATTCACATCTATCAAACCTGTTTTGCCATTGTTAAGGATATTTTCCATTACTGTAAGTACAGGCATCTCCTCAGATTTTGCAGCAGGAAGTCTCCAAGCCACATAAATGAACGGTGCCTCCTGTCCTTCCAATACAACTTTTACAGGTTCTGTAAGAGGTTTTTCCTGAGGGAACTCCAATTTCTTAAGGTTCTCATTCGGTTTGAAGTTGCTCCAGTATTTCTCAATAATCTCTACAAATTCGTCGGGATTAAAATCTCCGGAAACACAGATTGCAATATTGTTTGGAACATACCACTCTTTGTGGTAGTTCTTAATATTGGTGATTGAAGGGTTCTTAAGGTGCTCCTGGGTACCAAGCACACTCTGCTGGCCGTATGGGTGGCTTGGGAAAAGCTCTGCCAACATTGCCTCAAGAACTCTTCTGCTGTCTTGTGTAAGGGACATATTCTTCTCCTCGTATACAGTCTCAAGCTCAGTGTGGAAACCTCTTATCACATTGTTCTCAAAACGGTCTGCCTGAATTTTTGCCCAGGTCTCAATCTGGTTGCTTGGGATATCCTCTACATATACTGTCTGGTCATAAGAGGTGTATGCATTGGTTCCCTGTGCTCCAATTGCAGCCATAAGTTTGTCATACTCATTTGGAATTGCATATTTTGAAGCCTCATATGAAAGACTGTCAATCACTTTATATGCCGCAGCTCTCTCAGCCTCATCTGTAAGGGTGCGGTATACCTCAAACTCTTTCTCTATCTGGTCCAGCAAAGGTTTCTCAGTTGCATAATCACTGGTACCGAACTGCTCTGAACCTTTGAACATAAGGTGCTCAAAATAGTGTGCAAGACCTGTTGTTTCAGAAGGGTCATTTTTTGCTCCAACTTTAACTGCAATATAGGTTTGCAGACGTGGTTTGTCGGGATTTACGGTCATATATACTTTTAGGCCGTTCTCCAGTGTGTAGATTTTTGTATTTAACGGGTCACCTGGTACAGTCTCATACTTGTACTTGCTGCCACAACTTGCAGCCATTGCAATTACAACCGCCGCAACAAATAATTTGAATAATGGTTTCATATTTGTATGTATTTGATTCTGGCACAAATTTAGTGAATTTATATTACCTTTGTATGATTAGTTAATTGATATGAAAAACAGGTTCTACATATTGTTGGCAGTTTTTGTGGCATTTTTTGCAAGTGCAACTTTTGCACAAGGCCAAACCGTTGCTCCACAGGCTATTGAGTTCAACAAGAAAGTTCACAACTTTGGAAAAATATCTATAAATGACGGCGCAAAAAACTGTTCATTTGAGTTCAAGAACACATCTAACAAACCGGTTGTGATAAACAATGTCATCTCTTCTTGCGGGTGCACTGAGCCTGTGTGGCCAAAAAAACCAATAATGCCGGGCGAGAGCGGCAAAGTGGAGGTAACTTACCTGAATGACCAGGGCCCCTACCCGTTTGACAAGACCCTTACAGTTTACACTTCTGCAAGCACAAAACCCATTATCCTGAGAATTACAGGATTGGCATACGAGAACGAGCGCTCACTAAAAGAGATGTTCCCTGTTTCAATAGGTGTTCTGGGGGTAAAGAAAGAGATTGCAAGAGGCGGGCAGATTGCCCAGGGCAATACCAAAAGCGGGAACTTCCAGATGGCCAACATTTCAAACAAAAGTGTTGAAGTAAAATTTGCAAATGTTACACCAGGACTTACCATAACCGTTGACCCTCAAACAATTCCCGCTTCAGGAGTTGCAGATGTGAGCTACACCATCAATACTGGTGCAAAAGAAAATTGGGGCGCCACCACATACTCTGCAGATGTTATCTGCAATGGTGTTAAAGCTCCAAAACAGCTTAAAGTTGAGTGTATGATAATTGACAATTTTGCATCACTCACTAAAGAGGAGCGCAACAAAGGTTCAATGGTGCTTGCGGTAAACAGTTCCTTCAATTTTGGCACAATCTCAAAAGGGGAACCTGTTACAGCAACATACCAGCTCCGCAATACCGGCCAGAGCCCATTGATTCTGCATAAAATTGATGCACCGGAAAACGTAAAGATTACCTCCCCAACCACCATAAATGCAGGAGAGAAATTCACATTAACCGCAAAAATAAACACAACACAAGGCAAGGGAGAACAGATATACACAATAACACTAATAACTAACTCCCCAAACAGACCACTTGTAAACCTGTTTGTTACAGGAAAAATAGAATAATTTTTATCCCGACAGTTAACTTACACAGCCTGCCGCAAAACTGTTTGCACAAGCAGGGCTGATTTGAAAAACATAAAGATATGAGCGCAACAACAGGAGAATGGCCTCCTAAAAGCCACGAGAATCCAGATACAGCATTGGTAGTTAATGAAGGTGTTGAACAACCTCCTATCATTAACCCTTACATAAAGAATTTCTTTAAAAAGAAACCCGCACTGCTCTCTGTAGAGGAGTATATGGCCGGTATAACTTCAGGAAACACCACCATTCTTAGCCAGGCAATCACATTGGTTGAGAGCAACCTCCCAGCCCACAGGAATGTTGCACAGAAAATCATTGCAGCTTGTCAGGAGCACACTGTAAAAAGTGGAATAAAGACAATGAGAATAGGTATCACCGGAGTACCGGGTGCCGGAAAGAGTACTTTTATTGAGGCATTTGGCGGCTATGTAACCTCTAAAGGGCACAAGCTTGCCGTATTGGCAATTGACCCAAGCAGTGAGAAAAGCAAAGGCAGTATCCTTGGAGACAAAACCAGAATGGAGACCCTTTGCAATGACCCTAACGCCTTTATCCGTCCCAGCCCAAGTGCCGGTTCCCTTGGAGGTGTAGCCAGAAAAACCAGAGAAACCGTAATTCTTTGCGAGGCTGCCGGCTTTGATGTAATTTTTATTGAAACCGTTGGTGTAGGACAGTCTGAGACTGCAGTACACTCAATGAGTGACTTCTTCCTTCTTCTTATGCTCAGTGGCGCAGGAGATGATTTGCAGGGTATAAAGAGAGGTATTATGGAGATGAGTGATATGATTGCCATTACCAAGGCAGACGGCAACAACGTAGAGAAAGCCTCTATGGCCCGTGCGCTATATGCAAATGCCCTCCATCTGTTCCCTCCTACAGAATCTACCTGGGTACCTACAGCGCTAACCTCATCGTCAGTAACCAAAGAGGGATTGCCTGAGATTCTTGAGAAGATAGAAGAGTATTTTGCTTTGGTTAAAGGGAATGGATATTATGAGCAGAAAAGACGCCAGCAGGCAAAATTCTGGATGTACGAAAGCATTAACGAGGCCCTTAAGAACAGTTTCTATGAAAATCCTGTTATAGAGAAACTGATAACAGATTACGAAGACGCAGTTCTTGATGGCAAGATGGAGTCATTTATGGCTGCCGGTGAGTTGTTGGAAAAATACAGAAATTTAGACAAATAAGATGAACTGGCATTTGGTTGTGGATGTCTTAAAAAACAGCATCCTCATTACCGGACTTGTGCTTATTATGATGCTTATGATTGAGTATTTTAATATCCACTCCCACGGTAAATGGTTTGCCCATATAAAAGACTCCAAAATAAAACAGATATTTCTGGGCTCACTGCTAGGCCTTGTCCCGGGGTGTATTGGTGGATTTGCAACAGTATCCCTCTATACCCACAGGCTCCTGAGTTTGGGTGCGCTGGTTGCAATGATGATAGCATCGTCGGGAGACGAGGCATTTGTAATAATGGCTCTCATTCCCCGTCAGGGACTTATATTGTTTGGAATCCTATTTGTAATTTCTATAATTACAGGTATTGTTGTAGATTATCTGATTTACAGGAAACCCCAAAAGGATTTGTGTCCCGACGATTTTGAGATTCATTCCCATATAGATGAGAGTAACCGCAGCATCCCTTCCATCTTCAAACTGGAATCCTACAAGGTAATGCTGAAGCCCTCTAAAGAGAGGATTTTCATCCTTGCAGGAATTGCTTTGTTCATAGCTGCTGTAATTATGGGAATTCTGGCATGCGGGCATGACCATTCTGCAGGTACACTACATGAAGCAGAGACTTATGTATGTGACCATGGACACGTACACACAACTGCAGCGCACAATCACACTGCAGATTGTGCACATAATCACAACGAGCCTGCAACTTTGAATATTCTTAACGAGAAGAGCATAAACATTGTTTTTGCAATAATAAGTATAGTTACACTCTTCTTTACAGCTACTGCAAATGAGCATTTCATAAAAGACCACCTGTGGAAACACGTTATAAAAAGACATATGGTGTCAATTTTCCTATGGACTTTCGGTACCCTTCTGGTGTGCCAGATAGGAATGCAGTACTTGGATATTGAACATTGGATAAGCAATAATATGCTGTTGGTTGTATTGTTGGCTGTAGCAATCGGTATTATTCCAGAATCTGGTCCGCACCTTGTATTTGTAACTCTTTTTGCACAAGGGGTGCTTCCATTCTACGTATTGTTGGTCAACTCAATTGTACAGGACGGGCATAGTGCCCTTCCACTCCTTGCAGAAAGCAAGATGAGCTTCGTTAAAGCGAAGCTCATCAATATAGTTGTAGGATTGGCAATAGGTATTGCCTGTCTTATCCTTTTATAAGCCGCATTGCCGCCATTGGATCCTTTGCCCCAAATACGGCACTTCCGGCAACAAGAACATCAGCGCCAGCCTCCTCAAGAGCTCTGGCGTTGTTTGTTGTTACACCGCCATCAACTTGAATAAGGCATTTGGCCCCTTTCTCAACAATCATCTTCTTAAGTCTGCGCACTTTGTCAAGGGCATTCTCTATAAATGACTGCCCTCCAAAACCTGGATTTACAGACATAATAAGCACATAATCCACATCCATAAGCACATCCTCAATCAGAGAAATTGAAGTATGCGGATTCAAAGCTACTCCGGCTTTCATTCCCAATGCCTTAATAGCCTGAATTGTTCTGTGAAGATGGGTACAAGCCTCATAATGTACACTAAGCCACTCAACCCCCAACTCTGCAAAATTTGCAAGATAGCGGTCAGGATCTACTATCATAAGGTGTGCATCAAGAGGTTTGCCGGCTTTTTTTGCCATAGCCTTCACTACCGGAAAACCATATGAGATATTTGGCACAAAAACTCCATCCATAATATCAAGGTGAAACCAGTCTGCAGCACCTTCATTTACCAATTGTACATCTTTGTCCAATTCTCCAAAATTTGCCGACAACATAGACGGCGCAAGTAATATGCTCATACTAAAACGTGTTTATTTTATACTTACAAGAACTTCTTCCAAAAGCATTCTGAATTTATCCAATGATGCCAAATCCAACTTCTCACCAGGGGCGTGAACACCTCTTAATGTAGGTCCAAATGAAATCATATCCAAACCAGGGAATTTGTCAAGGAACAAACCGCACTCCAATCCGGCGTGAATTGCCCTTACAACAGGTTTCACACCAAACAGTCTCTCATATGCGGCAACAGAAACCTCAAGAATTTCCGAATTCACATTAGGTTTCCAGCCAGGATACTCACTCTCGTGGGTAACAGTTGCACCGGCAAGCTCAAAACAAGCCTCCACCTGCTCTGCCGCATATCTTCTGCTGCTGTTTATAGCACTTCTCTGGCTGGTTCCAATTCTTATTATATTCCCTTTCAACATCTTTATTGATGCAAGGTTTGTAGAGGTCTCAACCAATCCTTTCACATCATTGCTCATTGCAAGCACTCCGTGAGGGGCACAATTCAACGCATATATCAATGATGCTGCTGTATTCTTGTCAATAGCTTTCTTAGGGGTTCCAAAACAGATACCCTCAGCCACATCGTGTATTCCAACCTCCCTTGCAATTCCATCAACTGCCGGATCACTCACCTTAAACTCATCCTGAGCCTCAGTTACAACCTCTTTAAAAATCTTAAGAACTGACTTCTCCGCTCTCTTGGCAAAACCAATTACAGCATAAGCCTCCCTTGCAATTGCATTTCTCTTGTTTCCTCCATCAATCTCATAAAGTTCAATATCGTGTTTTGCCAAAACCCTATAAAGGAAACGGGCAAGAATCTTGTTGGCATTTGCACGGTTCTTGTCTATATCATCACCGCTGTGACCACCCTGGGCACCAAAAATCTTGAACTCACATTTTACAAACTCTTTGGTTGCCGGATAAGTTGAATATTTGAATTTGGCAGTTGTATCTATGCCACCTGCACAACCTATAAACAACTCTCCCTCATCTTCAGAATCCAGGTTTATAAGTGTTTTTCCCTGTATAAAACCAGGTTTTAGAGCCATTGCTCCATCCAAACCGGTCTCTTCACTAACAGTGAAAAGTGCCTCAATTTTTCCACATTTCAAATCGGGATCTGTAAGGGCCACCATTTGGGCAGCAATACCGATACCGCAATCTGCACCAAGTGTAGTATCTTTGGCAATAAGCCACCCATCCTCCTCAACTGCCTTGATAGGGTCTTTTGTAAAATCGTGCTCCACTCCGGCATTCTTCTCACATACCATATCTGAATGGCTCTGCAACACCACTGCAGGCAAATGTTCTTTACCCGGAGCAGCCTCACGCACTATAAGCACATTACCGGCCTCATCAGTATGGCATTCAAGTGAATTTTTTGCAGCGAAATCCTGCAGATATGCAATAATATGCTCCTCGTGTCCGCTTTCACGCGGTATAGTAAGAATCTCCTTAAAGGTATCCAGAATCTGTTGTGTCTTCATAAAAAAATGTATTAAACTTTCTTCCAAATTTAATACATTTTTTCTATTGTTCCACCTTTAAAAGTTTTTCTATATCCGTAACATATTGTTTGAAGTTACGGTCAGTCTCTATCAGATCACTTACAGTGTTGCAGGCGTGTAGTACCGTTGCATGATCTTTACCTCCTATCTGGGCCCCTATTGCTGCCAAAGAGGTTTTTGTAAGGTTTCTTCCCAAATACATTGCAATCTGTCTTGCCTGTACAATCTCCCTCTTCCTTGTCTTGGAAAGCATAAGCTCCCTGGTAATCTTAAAATATCCGCAAACCTCATTCTGAATCCTCTCAAGTGAGATATCCTGGGCACTTACACTTACTATCTTGTCTGTAAGTCTCTGCGCAAGCTCCATTGTAATCTCTTCTCTGCAGCAAGTTGCATTTGCAATAAGGGTTACAAGAGTTCCCTCAATCTCTCTGATGCTTCCAACAACCTTTGATGCAAGGAAATGCAACACATCCTCAGGCAATTCAATACCATCTTTAAGACTCTTTGCCTTAATAATCTCAAGACGGGTATTATAAGAAGGAGCAGTAAGTTCTACAGACAATCCCCATTTGAAACGCGAAAGCAGTCTCTGCTCCAATCCCATAAGATCTACCGGAGCTTTGTCTGAAGTAAGTATCAGCTGTTTGCCGGACTGATGCAAATGGTTAAAGATGTGGAAAAATGCATTCTGTGTTCCCTGTTTCTCTGCAAACTCCTGTACATCATCCAAAATCAGAACATCTATCATCTGATAAAAATGCAGGAAGTCTGTCATTTTATTCTTTACGTTTACAGCGTCTATGTATTGTGTCATAAATCTGTTGGCACTAACGTAAAGGACAATTTTATCCGGAAATTTGTTCTTGATCTCAATTCCAATAGCCTGAGCCAAATGAGTTTTTCCCAAACCCGAACCGCCATAAATGAACAACGGGTTAAATGCATTCTTTCCTGGGCTGTTTGAGATGGCCAATCCTGCAGCTCTACCCAATCTGTTGCACTCTCCCTCAATAAAGTTGGAGAAGCTGTAGTTAGGGTTAAGTTGCGGGTCAATATCAAGCTGCTGCAATCCCGGAATAATAAACGGATTGTTTATTAAGTTAGGATCCCTCTGCGGCACAGGAACAGGTTTGTTAACTGGGGTGCGTACAGCCTGAGAAGGTATTGTAACAGGAATCTCATCCTTTACAATATGAACCTTGTACATAAGTTTGGCATCAACACCAATCTCCTTGCGCAGTGCAGTACTTATAAAATTGATGTAATGCTCCTCCAGGTAATCCCTGAAAAAGTCAGACGGCACCTCAATTGTAAAGATATTGCCCGAAAGCGACACCGGAACAATTGGAGCAAACCACGTCTTATACTGTGTAGGAGAAATAACCCCCTGAATCATCTGGAGGCAATTGTTCCACACCTGTATATGTAGGTTAGCATTCATCAGTTTTTAAAGTAATATTATTAGGGGTCTTGCTTTGTGATTGCGTTACAAAAGTGATGAAAAATTTATTATAAAAAAATTTAAAAAGTATTGTTTTTTTCAAAAACTATATAACGCCCTATAAATCAGAGTTAAAAATTTTAAGTAAAAAATAACCGCCTAATAATCAGGTGGTTATAATCTAACTATCAGTAAATCTGACATATACATATTTACAGTTTGAACACCTTAGAAAACGCTCACTTTTATGTATTTTTTAGGGTTCTCTGTAATGCGCTGAACCAATATATCCACGTCTTTCAGAAGATTATTTACAGAGTTGTGCAGGCTGTCTGTAGCAAGCATTTTACCTATAGAGCCATTAGGATCCTGCATCTTTTCCAACAAGTTTTTCAGGCTTGTTATTGTCTTGTCCAACTCTGCCTGTGAAAGCTGGGAGGTAATAGTATTCACATTTTCCAAAGAACTGTGAATATCCCCTGCACTTTCACCCAACCCTTTTGAAAGGACCTGCAAATTCTCAATTATCCCATTCAACTGAGGAGAGGCATCTTTAAGTGATTTGCTTAATGCAGCTGCATTTGCCATTGTCCTGTTAAGATGCGCAAAAGTACCCTGCAAATCGGCCCTTGCATTTGAATCAAGCAAATTGTTCACATTATCAAGAGTTGTATTAAGATTTGCCATCAGTTTCTGTGCTTCATCTTTAAGTGGAAGTATCTCTGTTGCCAACATTGATACCATATCGGGAACTATACCTGCTGCAATGGTATCGCCAGCCTGTGCGTATTCTTTAGAATCTCCCAAAGAGATTCTCATAGCTCTGGATCCCATAATGTCAGAACTGTAAATCTCCGCCACAGAATTTACAGGAATTTTGAACTCGTTCTTAACCTTAAACTCCACTTCAAAAATATCTTTCTCCATATTGTACTCAATCCCTTCAACCATACCCACCTTTAAACCCTTTATATAAATTGGGCCGGTTACCGCCAAACCGTCTACAGTTTCAAAATTTGCATAATAAGTGCTGTTGCTGCTGAAAATATCCTCACCTCTAAGGAAATTAATCACAGCAAATGTTGCCAACAAAGTAACTAACACAAACAATCCTATTGCCTGAACTCTGCTCAATCTGAATTTTTCCATTGTCTTGTTTTTATTTCACTATTTCATTATCCTTAATGTGTATCACAAATGCTCCGGGGAAAGTTTTCTTCAAATTCCCAAGTGCTTTTGACGCCTCTTGTCGGGATGCAAATTTACCTATATAATATTTATATGCACTACCCACTTTAATATATTTGGCATCTTTCCTCCCTTTTAGGTCATATGCCCCGGGACTCAGAATTTTATTCACCGACAGAATCTGCACACTATAAAAATCATCCCCACCCTTTTGGACCGCCGGTGCCGGAATACTTGGCTGTGCCTTCTCAAAATCTTTCTTGTATGCCACAAAGGCATTGAAAAGCTTTCTGGCAAATTGCTGCTGTCCGTTTTTTGTAATAAGGACAGCACAATCTTTTGCATTGGATATGAATCCCAATTCTGTAAGTACGGCTGGCATTGTGGTTTTCCATAACACAAGCAACCCGCCCTGTTTTACACCTCTGTTTACAGTTATAGGTCCTTTTGCAAACTGTCCCTGAACATATCCTGCATATTTGATACTCTGCTCCTGATGCACATTCTGCAAAAGAGAGAAAATTATATATGACTCAGGCGAATCGGGATTGAACCCCTCATACTTCTTTTCATAATCATCCTCAATGATAATTACAGAGTTTTCCAGTTTACACACCTCAAAATTCGCATCACTCTTATGGGTACCCATTACAAAAGTCTCCGTACCTCTTGCCTGTACAGCCTTGGCGGAGTTTACGTGAATTGAGATAAAAAGATCTGCCTTATTACGGTTGGCAATTGCCGCCCTTTCCCCCAATTCCACATATTTGTCTGTTGAACGGGTATAAATTACTTTAATCCCCGGATACTCAGCCTTAATGAGCTTCCCAAGTTCCAATGCCACAGAGAGCGTAATATTCTTCTCTTTATATTTTCCGTTTTTGCTTATGGCTCCAGGATCTTTTCCTCCGTGACCGGGATCAATCACAACTGTTCTGATACGTGATACGTCACTCATATCCTGCGCCGGGCCCGGCACTGGAACAAGCAACAGGAGTAAAGTTGCAAGAACAATATTAAAGAGTTTGAATTTATATGGCATATTAGTTGCAAAAAAAGTGTTATTTTTGCGTTTTGCAAAAGTACAAAAAATAATCCAAACCTTGTAAAGAACAACTGGTTTACAGCTATGCACTTAGTGTCCAAACATATACGTTTTACCATTGCAGTTTCTGCATTGGTTCTCATATCTGTTACAGGATTTGGTATGCCGGATTCCCATCCCGGGCATTCATATCTGGACACTATAAAGACCAGAATTGCAAATCTCTCCCTGCAGCAGCGCGACACCTTAAAACAGCTCCCTACAGATACCACTGCCGCAATTGCGGATACTGTATCGCTGGCCAAGGACACCACCGTAGCCTCAGACACCGCAGTTAACAATAGTTCACTAAGCGAACCTATTTTCTCTGGTGGAAGAGACTCCATTGTAAAGGATTTTGATGTGAACGGCAGAAAAATGATATACTATTACGGAGATGTTAAGGTAGCATACGGAGACCTTGAGCTAACCTCTGAGTATATGGCATTTGATATAGATTCAAAAACCGTTTTTGCAAAAGGTCTTCCCGATACCAGTGGAAATATTATTGGGAAACCTGTTATGAAGCAGGGAAACCAACAGTATGAAATGGAGAGTGTATACTATAATTTCAACACAGAAAAGGCAAAAATCAAGAATATGATTACCCAGGAGGCAGAAGGATTCCTCCACGGGCAATATATAAAAAAGATGCCGGACAACTCCATTAACATTGCGAAGGGAAAATATACCACATGCGACCACGAACATCCCCATTTCTACCTTAAGATGACAACAGCCAAGGTTATAAATGGAGATGGTGGACAGAAGACTGTTTTCGGTCCTTCGTATGTTGTTCTGGAGGATGTCCCTACCCCATTTGCACTGCCATTTGGTTTTGTTCCAAAATTTGGAGGACGTTCCAGTGGAATTCTTATGCCCACATATGGAGAAGAGGCAGCCAGGGGCTTTTTTATGAGAGGTATAGGATACTATTTTGTATTCGGCGACCATTTTGACATTGCTGCAACAGGAGATGTCTACTCTATGGGATCGTGGGCCGGACAGTTGAACTCCAGATATAATAAAAGATACAAATACAATGGTAATCTGAGCATTGCATACCAGAATGACCAGAGCGGAGAGAAAGGGCAGCCCGATTTCTTTCAGACGAAAAACTTCTCATTGCAGTGGAGCCACTCAATGGACCAGAAGGCAAGACCGGGTACAACATTCAGGGCTTCTGTAAACTTCTCCAGCCCTTCATACAACAAGTACAATAACCAGACAGATATCCAAACTGCATTGCAGAACCAGATATCCTCCTCAATATCATTCGGAAAAGTTTGGACAGGAACTCCGTTCAGCCTCTCAATAAATGCATTGCACAGCCAGAATTCAAGGGACAGCTCCTACTCTGTAACTTTGCCTAACCTCACATTCACCGTAAACAGAATTTATCCGTTCAAGAGGAAAGAGAGAGTTGGAAAAGAGCGGTTCTATGAATCATTCGCATTCAACTACAGCACCGTTTTTGACAACAAGATAAACTTTAAGGCCAGCGAAGTGCGTGAGCCGGATTTCCTTAAAAAAATGAAGAATGGTATGCGTCATAACTTCAGTTTCTCGCTTCCTTCATTTACTTTGGCAAAATATATACAGGGCTCACCATCTGTAAGCTACGGAATGAACTGGTATTTTTCTGATATAGAAAAAGTATTCAACCAGGAGACTCAAAAAGTTGAAACAATACAATCCGATCCGTTCAGCACATTTGGTATAAGTCAGAACTTCTCAGCCGGCTTGTCTTTAAATACCCGTCTATACGGTAAGTTTGTATTTGGCAAGAACAAAAAAATTGAAGCCATCAGACATATGGTTACGCCAACTCTTACCCTTAGCGCACAACCTGAAATGGGTACTGCTGCCAACGGTTACACACAGATGAGCTACGTAGACCAGAATGGAGTACAACATCTTGTCAACTACAACAGATACGAAGGACAGGTAAACTCTCCCCCTGGAAGAGGGAAATCTGCCGCAATGAGTTTCTCTATTGGCAACAATATTGAGGCAAAAATCAGGGACAAGAATGACACCACAGGAACCGGCACCAAAAAGGTAAAGCTTATAGACCAGTTGGCCATTGGCGGTTCCTATAACTTCCTTGCAGACTCCTTGAAGCTTTCAAATATATCGGTGAATATGAACACCACCATTTTTGGAAAACTGGGATTGAATGTGAATGCAACTTTCGACCCTTACGCTGTAGATTATAAAGGGCAGAAAATAAACACATTCAACATTATGCAGGAGGGTGGTTTCAAACTTGCACGCCTCACAAATGCCAGTGCGTCATTCTCTTATTCGTTCACTGGAGAAGGGAAAGGAAAATTGGGGTCAAATTATACAGATCCCAATGCAAGAGGAGGAAGCTATAACCACAATACAGGACAATCTTCATCATCAGGTGGCAGCTCTTACCAAAGGGTTTACTATAATCCTATGACAGGTGAGTATATTCCTGGAGGTTGGGTCTATTATATGAGTCCGAATGTACCCTGGTCTGTCAACTTGAACTACAACTACAGTTACAGCCGCAGCTATCAGTATGCAAACGAACAGCTGCTCACCAAGAACAACCATATGATGACGGTAGGTATTGCTGCGCAAATCAGGCTTACAGATGCGCTGAATGCCTCCATTAATACCGGTGTGGATATAATGAAAATGAAACTTACAACAACCCAGCTTAGTGCCACATACGATTTGCATTGCTTTGCAATATCTGTATCTTGGGTACCTAACGGCCAATGGGAAAGCTGGAGTTTCAGAATCAACGCAAAAGCTTCTGCTTTGGCAGATTTGCTTAAGTTCAAGAAGCAAGCAAGTTACTGGGATAACGGCTCACGTTAATATTGGAGAACAATTAACTTAAAATAAGAATACTATGGAGAAAAAAATTGTAGCAAGCCCAAAAGCTCCTAAAGCAGTGGGTACTTACAGCCAGGCAGTAATTGCAGGCAATACTATTTACGTATCAGGACAGCTTCCTATTGATGCTGCTACCGGAGAGTTTGTACCAGGCGGCATTACCGAGCAGCTTCATCAGGTTTTCAAAAACCTTCAGTACGTTTTGGAAGAGGGTGGATACACATTCGCAGATGTTGTAAAAACAAACGTTTACCTTTCAGATTTGGCAAACTTTGCAACCCTTAACGAGGTTTATGCAATGTACTTCAAAGAGCCATATCCTGCTCGCGTTGCTTTCCAGGTTGCAGCTCTTCCTAAAGCAGCATTGGTTGAGATTGAAGTTATTGCTGTAAAATAACTGCACAAACATACAGATTAAAAAATCCAATTATAAAAAAAGAAAAAAATGACGGGTGAAAGGTGAACTTTCATCCGTTTTTTTTGTTTTTAAAAAAGATAATTTTACCTTTGCTGATGCTCTGAGATATCTGTCAGGGCATTCTCAAAACAAATCCCGGAATCACATATCATAATTTTTTTGTATGTACGATATAATGGAATTGAGCAATAAAAGTTTGGAAGAACTTTATACTATTGCCGAAAATCTGAATGTAAAAAAAGTAAAATCCTATTCCAAGGATGAACTTGTTTATAAAATCCTGGACGAGCAGGCTATTCAGGGTATAAACAAACCAATCAAAAGACAAAGGAACAGGATTGTCTCCCCTAAAGCAGCTGTAAAGATGGAGGCTGTAGAGACTGCAGAGGTAACTGTACAGGAGAGTGTAAAATCAGAAAAGAAAGAAGAGAATGCAGTTGTAGAGAAAGTGGAAAAGGTTGTTGAGAAACAAAAACGCCCAAGACAACGCATTGCAAAACCTCACAACAATCTTCCCGACGAATCTAAAGAGGCTACACAAGAGCAGCACCCTGCAGTAGCAGAGCACCAAGATGCTGCCCAGCAGCAAACGGCTCCAGCAGAAAAAGAGGTAACAACTGCTGCTCCTGACAATAAAGAGAAAAACCGTCAGATGAGGGGCAGAAAGAAAGGAAGCAAAACCAAATCCAACGAACCTGCAGAATCTGATACAAAAGAGGCAAAAGGCCCTAATGATTCCAACAGTTCACCTGTAGAACAAATCTCTGCTGAAACAAATGAAACTCCACAACAGGAGCCGGTACAGGAGCAACCGAACAATGAAAGCCACAACAATAACAACCATAAAAAGCCGCAGCAACCTAAAATTGAGTTTGAGGGCATAGTTGAGGCAAGTGGCGTTCTTGAAATAATGCCTGATGGCTACGGTTTCTTAAGATCATCAGACTACAACTATCTGAATTCACCTGATGACATATATGTATCACAGTCCCAGATCAAATTGTTTGGTTTGAAGACAGGTGACACTCTGTTTGGTGAGATAAGACCACCAAGAGAAGGTGACAAATATTTCCCGCTTGTAAAGGTAAACCAGATTAACGGAAGGAGCCCTGAATTCATCAGAGACCGTGTACCGTTTGATTTCCTTACACCTCTCTTCCCCGATGAGAAATTTGAGCTTACAGCAAACGGACACAACAATCTCTCTTGCCGTGTAGTTGATATGTTCACCCCTATAGGTAAGGGTCAGCGCGGACTTATTGTTGCACAGCCTAAAACAGGTAAAACAATGCTTCTTAAGGAGATTGCAAATGCAATTGCAGACAATCATCCGGAGGTATATATGATAGTGCTTCTGATTGACGAGAGACCTGAGGAGGTAACTGATATGGCCCGCAGCGTTAAGGCAGAGGTAATTGCCTCTACATTTGACGAACCGGCAGAGAGACACGTAAAAGTTGCCAATATAGTATTGGAAAAAGCAAAGAGACTTGTTGAGTGTGGTCACGATGTTGTAATCCTGTTGGATTCAATTACCCGCCTGGCACGTGCCTTCAATACCGTACAACCTGCATCAGGTAAAGTATTGAGCGGTGGTGTAGATGCAAATGCCCTTCACAAGCCTAAACGCTTCTTTGGTGCAGCCCGTAATGTAGAGAACGGAGGCTCACTTACAATTCTTGCCACAGCCCTTACTGAAACCGGCTCAAAAATGGATGAGGTAATTTTTGAGGAGTTCAAAGGTACAGGCAACATGGAGCTTCAGCTGGACAGGAGATTGGCCAACAAACGTATTTTCCCTGCTGTAGACGTTACTTTGAGTTCTACAAGACGTGATGATCTTCTATACAAACAGGAGGATGTGAACAGAATCTGGATTCTACGAAACCATCTTGCAGATATGACCAGCATTGAGGCAATGGAGTTTATGAAAAAACACCTTGAAGGAACAATAAACAACGAAGAGTTCCTGATCTCAATGAACGGCTGATAACATTAAATACCCAATAAAAAATGGAGTCCTGCAGGACTCCATTTTTATTTTTACTCTTTAAAACCTCTATTTAAGTTTTGCAATAACTGTCTCGCACGCCACAACATTCTCCCCTTTCTTAACCATAATTTCAGTTCCAACAGGAACGAAAATATCCATTCTGGAACCGAATTTTATAAATCCCACCTGAGAACACTGGGTAGCCTGCCCACCCTCCTGGGCATAACAGACAATTCTTCTGGCAATATAACCTGCAATCTGTCTGAAAAGGACCTTGGCGCCACCGGCAGTCTCTACAGCAATACTTGTACGCTCATTCAACTCAGAAGCTTTAGGATATGAAGCCACAATATATGCACCCTGATGATGCTTGCTATAAAGGATTTTACCACTTACAGGATAATAATTTACGTGTACATTAAAGACACTCATAAATACCGAAATCTGAATACATTTCTCTTTCAGATACTCATCCTCAACCACCTCTTTAATCTCAACAACTTTACCGTCACAAGAGGCAATCACCAAATCCTTGTCTATTACAGACATCCTTTTGGGAACTCTGAAGAAACGCACCACAAATGCAAAAAGGAACAATGCTATTCCCGACAATATTTTTGCAAGAAGTGACCATCCTAAAAGATAATATCCTCCCAAAACAACAGCAGCAGCAATTATAAAGGCTATTGCAATAATATTGTATCCTTCTTTATGAATTTTCATAGGTTATATCTGCAGTTTAGGTTTTTAATCATTGGTTAGGCAGCAAAGAATATCAGATATATTATAGCTATAGGGAAAGCAAGTAAAGCCCCGTCAAACCTGTCCAACATTCCTCCGTGACCGGGCATTATGCTGCCCGAATCTTTAACACCAAAATTACGTTTTAATTGAGACTCTACCAAATCTCCTATCACCCCAAATACACAAATTATACATCCAAGCACAATTGTATCAACAAGTGAAAGCTCCAACAGGCCAACATATCTCAGTACAACAGCACCAAGCACAGCAAGGATAAGACCTCCAAAAAACCCTTCCCAACTTTTCTTGGGTGATATTGAGAGGAACAGCCTATGATTGTTTATCTGGCCAAGGGTTGAACCCAAAAGGTATGCCCCCACATCTGTACACCACAAAAGAATCATCATTGACAAAAGAATATTTCCATTATACACACCCGTTTTATCAAACAGCACAAGTGACATAAGGGAAAATGGAAGTGCAACATAAACTACAGCGCCCAGTGTAAAAGGGAACGCCTCATATCCGTTATTCTTTCTTGTCTCAACCCCATCAGCAATCTCTGTCTGATGAACATTAAAACTCTTAACGTACATATTGGAGATGAAGATTCCAATTAAAGGAAGTACGGTAAAGAGCAAATATAAAGGATCTGCCCCATACGCAACTACAAGAAACATATTAACAAAAAGGCTAATTGCAGCCACTATTGTAAATGCCTTTGCAAGCATATTGGCTGCATATTTTGTTTTGCCTATTGTAATATTAAGGAACTCATACACTGCAAGTGTCATTATGAGTCCGAATACAACAGCAAAGGCGACAGGTCCATAAAGGATGGATCCTATCACCAGTACCGTAAACGCAAACCCGCTGAGGGTTCTTATTATAAAGTTTTTCATCAGTTTTTTTGCAGGTTATTCTACCGGAGAGTTATGCCTCTACAGGTGCTGACTCCGGCAATGCGGCTGTCTGCTCCTCTCCGTCTTTAGGTTTTCTTGGCCCGAATATATTTTCCATATCTTCTGTAAAGATAACCTCCCTCTCCAAAAGAAGGTTGGCAAGTTTGGTAAGCCCCTCAATATTGGCCTCCAGAACTTCGTGAGCCTTTTTATGTGCTGCATCAACAAGTTCTTTTGCCTCTTTATCTATAAGCTCGGCTGTTTTCTCGCTATAAGGTTTGCTGAATCCGTAACCATCCTGCGAATCGTAGAATGATATGTGTCCAACCTTATCGCTCATACCAAAATAGCTTACCATTGCGTATGCCTGTTTTGTTATCTTCTCCAAATCGGACAATGCGCCGGTTGATATCTTACCGTTTATAATCTCCTCCGCTACCCTGCCGCCAATAGTTGCAGCCATCTCCTCCATCATCTGTTCCCTGGTTGTAATCTGTCGCTCCTCAGGCAAATACCACGCTGCACCAAGAGCCTTGCCCCTTGGGATAATTGTAACCTTAAGAAGTGGATTTGCGTGTGGAAGAAGCCAGCTTACAGTTGCATGACCAGCCTCGTGGAATGCAATTGTCCTCTTCTCTGCCGGAGGTATAATCTTGCTTCTCTTCTCCAAACCACCCACTATTCTGTCTACAGCATCCAAGAAATCCTGTTTCTCAACAAACTTCTTGTTCTTTCTGGCTGCAATAAGGGCAGCCTCATTACATACATTTGCAATGTCTGCACCTGAGAAACCGGGAGTTTGTTTTGAAAGGAATGTGGTGTCCAATGATGGCTCAAGTTTAAGTTTTGCAAGATGCACCTTAAATATCTCCTCACGCTCTTTAAGCTCAGGCAAATCTACGTGAATCTGACGGTCAAATCTGCCGGCACGCATTAGTGCCTTATCCAAAATGTCTGCGCGGTTTGTAGCAGCCAAAATAATCACACCCGAATTTGTTCCAAAACCATCCATCTCTGTAAGGAGCTGGTTAAGGGTATTCTCCCTCTCATCATTTGATGAAAAGCCTGTATTCTTGCCTCTGGCTCTACCAACAGCATCAATCTCATCAATGAACACTATACAAGGGGCCTTCTCTTTAGCCTGTTTGAACAAATCCCTTACACGGGATGCTCCCACTCCCACAAACATCTCAACAAAGTCAGAACCTGAGATTGAAAAGAACGGAACATTAGCCTCACCAGCCACTGCCTTTGCCAACAAGGTCTTTCCGGTACCCGGAGGGCCTACAAGCAATGCGCCTTTAGGAATCTTGCCACCCAGCGCAGTATATTTTGCAGGATGACGCAAGAAATCCACAATCTCCATAACCTCAACTTTAGCCTCCTCCAATCCGGCAACATCCTTGAATGTAACCTTTATATGGTTGTCTTTGTCAAACAGTTTTGCCTGTGATTTTCCAACATTGAAAATTCCGCCGCCACCGGCACCTCCACCAACATTCTTGGACATATTGCGGAGCGCAAAGAACCATATGGCCAGAATGATGATTGGCAGAAGAAGCCAATCCAGAACCCTTCCCCAATAATTGGTTCTCTCCTCTGTTTCAATGGAGAACCTTTTCTCTACAGGGAGTGCACTTCTTGCCTCCTCAAGCTGTTGCTCAGAATCAAAATTATTTGATACAATAAAATAGAAGTGAGGACCATATTTCGGTTCTCTCCCTCCAAACATATTCTTATATTTCCCAAGGCTGTCTGTCTTGATTGAAACCTCAGCCCTGTTCTGATTGGTAATAAAGGTAACCTTCTCCACATCTCCCTGTGGAATCATCTGCTCCTTTACCTTATACCATTCAGTCTTTATTGGATCTCCCCCGTTCGCCCCAAAGAAATACATATACCCAATCATTACAAGAAGGGGTACATATATCCACACTGCATTGAATTTGGGTTGGGGAGACTTTCCTTTTCCTCTTCTGTTAACAGATTTTTTGTTTTTCTCCATTTTTACTCCTCGTCGTATGTTTTTTTAACGGCATCTGCCCACAAGTCCTCCAAACGGTAGAACTCCCTGTACTCTGTCTGGAAAATATGAACTACAATGTCAGAGAAATCCATAATAATCCAGAACGCATTCTCTTTACCTTGCTGGCGTAATACTCTGGTATTGCATTTTACAATCATCTCCTCCTCAATATTGTCTGCAATTGCAAGCACAGCAGGGGTTGAATCGGCATTACAGATTACAAAATGGTCACAAATTGATGTTCCAATCCCTGTAAGGTCCAAAGTACAGATATTCTTGCCTTTCTTATCCTGTATTGCCTCTACTATAGTTTTGATTGCAAGTTCTGTAGGGTTAAGAATTACCGGTTCCTTGCTCTCTTTTACAGCACTCTTTTTAGCTGCAACTCTCTTCTTAAGAGAAGTTGCACCTTTTGTTGTCTCTTTTTTAACAGCCACTTTCTTTAAATTTTTAAGTGTAAATCATTACTTTTGCACAGCAAAGATACAGCAAATATTTGGCCAATTATAATTATGATTAAAAATCTTGGCATAAAGTGGTACCGCACCATTGATTCTACAAATTCCCAGGCTGCAAGGGAAATGGAAACAGCCCAGGAGGGCAGCGTATGGATTGCAGATTTTCAGACAGCGGGGCGTGGCCAAAGGGGGAACAAATGGGAAAGCTCTGAAGGTGAGAATCTTACATTTACAATACTTTTAAAGCCGGAATTTCTGCACCCTTCAAGCCAGTTCAGGATTTCACAAATTTGCGCTATTGGGGTTTGCCGTTATCTGAAAGAAAAGGGGTTGGAAGCACAGATAAAATGGCCCAATGATATATATATCGGGAATAAAAAAATCTGCGGAATGCTTATTGAAAATTCTGTCAGAGGTGACAAATTGGCAGTAAGTATACTGGGTATAGGACTGAACCTGAACCAGACAAAATTCTCATCAGATGCACCAAATCCAACATCTCTTATACTGGAACTACCTGTTGCAGGAAATTCCAATGATGGGAAATACAACAGAAAAGAGGAACTCACCCACCTTCTTGGCTATATCTTTACAGCATACGATGAATTGAGAGATGGATTCCACCCCCAGCTGAATAATGAATATATACACAATCTGTACAGGCTCAACGAGTTCCACAAGTTCATTGAGATTGGCAATGATGCCCGGGTAAATATGCCTGTTGAAAAAATAACGGACGGCAAAGAGATTACCGCCCGCATAATTGGTGTTGATTCTTACGGATGTGCTGTACTGGAAATGGAAAACGGAGAAAAGAAGAGCTATCCGTTCAAGGGGATACGTTACATCATCTGATCCCTCCTCCCACACTATTTTCGCTTCCTCATACAGAAAAGTATCAGAGCACAAAGCAGAACAGCTCCAAGAGTATACCCAAGGGGAACAAAATCATCATTTTCTACAGTTTCCCCACCCGCATCAGAACTGAACTTCCCACTTTGGAGATATTGGGCAAAAGCCTCCCATTCAGAAATGGTATTGCCCTGCGGTGTGCGCATTACAAGGAATCCCTCTGGGAGCAGATTCCCCTGTGAATCTTTAGCGGCAGCTGAAAGGATACCGTATGATTCACTCTCCAGCAACCCTATCAATTGCGCTGTATATAAACCGGTTACAACCATATAAAGCTTATCTGGCGCAACCTTCTGGCCATTAACCTTAACCCTGTCTACCCTAATGAACGGCAATCTTGCCCCATTGTATCTGTATTGTAGTCCGGCAAAAAAGAGTTTTGTATCCTCCAGAAACGGAGCAATTGTGACAGACATTTCACACAAATTCCCCAACTCCTCACCTGTAAGCCAAGCATATACAAGCGGATACCCTGTATATCCCCTTTCATTTTCACCCAAAGAGAGAACCTCAAAAGCATCCCTGTTGGTTACAGCCCCCTCAACAAGCCCCCTACGTACCATTCCGTAAGGAACAAAGGCAACAACCTCATCTTTAGAAACTCCCGGAACAAATGAAATTGCAGCCTCCCTATAACTCTGGGCAATATTGCTTCCAAGAACCATATTCCCATCCTCATCCAACATTTTCGGATACTCTGCATCTACAAAAGCAATGGTATCATCCAATCTTCTTCCCGACAGTTTTTCAAACTCCACCCCCACCACATTATACATAGAATCTACCCAGCATTTCATAGCCTGATTTTCCGGAACTGATTCATCTACAGGAATAAGGGCATATTCCTCCAACTTTCCGGCTGAGAAAACAGCCTTGCCAACATATCTGCCGTTTGAGCCGGCTGCCCCAATTGGAGTCACTTTGGTAACAATAGGGTTGTGAAGCGCCACGTGGTCGTGGCCGCTTATTATAAAATCAATACCATCAACCTTTTTAGCCAGTTTTATATCATCACCATTCAAAGTTCCTCCGTGCGAAATTGCAATGATATAATCTGCCTGCCCCTTTAAATCTGCAACAATCTCCCTGGCAACACTTACTGGATCTGCAAACTGTACTTGCTCCTTAGCCTGCCCAATTACATTGTACGAGTTTTCCCC
Organism: Candidatus Egerieisoma sp.; assembly: GCA_045531975.1. Taxonomy (GTDB): domain Bacteria; phylum Bacteroidota; class Bacteroidia; order Bacteroidales; family UBA932; genus Egerieousia. The sequence goes on from JAZSEZ010000104.1 coordinate 24,193, forward strand.
CATTAACCCCATAAGGGCTATCCTTAAGCCGTTACGTTCAATGATTGTATATTTTTCTGTTGGAATCCCTCCACACTGCACATTTGCGGCAACCAGTTGCGGAAATGCAGCCAAAGAATCACTCAATCTGGCAGCGCGGAACATCCGCGCAAGTGCTTCTGTTCCAAAATCAAAACTGTGGTTTCCAAGTGTAAAGGCATCATAACCCATACGGGCTATTCCCCTGTACTCAGCAGCCAGATTGGCAAACTGCGTATGGAATACAGAACCCATAGCAATATCACCGCCGTCCAAAAGGAGGAATGCTGCCCCCTCTCTTGCAGCCTGCTCCCTCTCCTGCTCCACTATTGTGGCAATTCTGGCAAATCCTCCAGCGTTGTGGCTATAGGGAAGAAGCTGGGAATGAAGGTCTGAGGTGAACATAACAACAAGTTTCCTGTCCTGCCCATTGGCAAAACAGGAAACTGTACTCCACAAGAAGCATATAAGCAATATGACCGCTCTATAAAACATCCCTTTATTTTACATAAGGAGCCATCTGGTCTCTCAACTCCTTGGCCTTTTCACCAGCCACTTTTGCAAAGTTCTCACTCTTGTCTGCAAAAATGACTCCTCTTGAAGAGTTAACAAGCAATCCGCAATGAGAGTTCAAGCCATATTTTGCAACCTCCTCAACTGTACCTCCCTGTGCTCCAACTCCAGGCACAAGGAAGAAATTGTCGGGACAATACTGGCGGATTTCTGCCAGTTTCTCTGGTCTTGTGGCTCCCACCACAAACATTATGTCCTCTTTGCTGCCCCATGTCATAGTGGTTTTGATAACTTTCTCATACAAAGGCATATCTCCAACTGAAAGCATCTCAAAATCATTTGCACTTGCGTTTGAAGTAAGGGCAAGAACCACAGACCATTTCCCTTTATAATCAAGGAACGGCTGTACCGAATCTTTACCCATATAAGGGGCAAGGGTTACTGCGTGGCAATCCATACTTTCAAAGAAACATTTTGCATAACGTTTTGCAGTATTGCCAATGTCACCACGTTTTGCATCGGCTATAATGAGAATATCGGGGTAGTTCTCAGAGATATATTTTACTGTCATCTCCAACTGTTTCCACCCCTGCAAACCCTCTGCCTCATAGAAAGCAGTATTAGGTTTGTAAGCAACGGTATAAGGTGCAGTTGCATCTATGATTGCCTTGTTGAACTCAAAAATAGGGTTCTCTACCCCCTTAAGGCACTCTGGGAAAAGTGCAGGGTCTGAATCAAGACCCACGCACAAAAACGATCCTTTTTTCTTTATCTGTTCGTATAACTGATTGTATGTCATATCCTAATAATATTTATAGAACAACGCTATAGACTCCATTCCTTTGTAGAACTGGCTCAAAAGGTAGCTCTCATTTGGAGAGTGGATTGTATCTCTCTCAAGTCCAAATCCCATAAGAAGAGGGTTTACGTTAAGGATGTTCTGCAAATCTGCAAGAATTGGAATACTTCCACCGCCACGGCTTGGTACTGGCTCAATTCCGTAAACCTCCTCAACTGCTTTTGCAGCAGCCTTGTATGCAGGAGAAGAGATTGGCATAAGGAATCCGTTTCCTCCGTGATGAGGGGTAACTTTAACCTTAACGCTCTTAGGGGCAATCTTGTAGAAGTGTTTCTCAAATTTCTCTGCTATCTCATTGCAATCCTGATTAGGAACAAGTCTCATAGAGATTTTTGCGTGAGCTACAGATGGAAGCACTGTTTTTGCCCCTTCTCCAATGTAACCTCCCCAAATACCGTTTACATCAAGGCAAGGGCGTATACCGGTTCTCTCAAGGGTTGTGTAACCCTCCTCACCTTTTACCTCCTCAATATCCAAAGACTCTTTGTACTCTTTCATATCAAATGGAGCACGTGCAAACATTGCTCTCTCCTCTGCGTTAAGCTCCACTACATTATCATAGAAGCCCTCAACTGTAATATGGCCTTTCTCATCTATCAAAGAGTCAATCATAGAGCAAAGTGCATTGATAGGGTTGTGTACCGCTCCACCATAGTGTCCGCTATGAAGGTCTTTGTTAGGACCTGTAACCTCTACCTCAAGGTAAGCCAAACCTCTCATGCCGCAGTTGATGCTTGGAACTTTCTCTGAAATCATAGTTGTGTCAGAAACAAGGATAACATCACAAGCAAGCATCTCTTTATGCTCTTTAGCCCAAGCTGCAAGAGATGGAGAGCCTATCTCCTCCTCACCCTCTAGGATGAATTTTATATTGTGGCGCAATTTGTTCTCTTTTACAAGATACTCAAATGCCTTAACGTGCATAAACAACTGGCCTTTATCATCGTTTGCACCACGTGCATAAATGGCTCCGTCCCTGATTTCAGGCTCAAACGGCTGTGATTTCCAAAGGTGGATAGGGTCTACAGGCTGTACATCATAGTGGCCGTAAACCAAAACGGTAGGGAGTGAAGGATCTACTTTCTTCTCTCCAAAAACTACAGGATGTCCTGCAGTCTCATAAACTGCCGCATTGTCTGCACCGGCAGCCATAAGCAACTCTACAAGCTTGTTGGCACAAGCAACCATATCACCTTTATTTGCCTCCAAAGAACTGATGCTTGGGATTCTAAGAATCTCAAATAACTCTTCCAAAAATCTTTTCTCGTTTTTCTGTATGTACTCTTTCATATATTTTAAGTGTTTTAATTTTTTCATTATGCGGTAAAACTCAAACCCCGAGATTCACTTCGCAAACTCGGGGTACGAATTCTACTTTTTTATATTAACGCTCCGGTAAATTTGGCAACCTTCTCTTTAGCATAAGGCAGCTTGATTTCCAATGTCTTCTTCTTGCCGCTTGGCGCCTCATACATTGCATCCAGCATAATTGCCTCACAAATTGAACGCAAGCCTCGTGCTCCAAGACTGTACTCCAAGGCCGTATCTACAATAAACTCCAGAACCTCATCATCAATCTTAAGTTTCACACCATCCAGTTCAAACAACCTCACATACTGCTTTACAAGGGCATTCTTTGGTTTTGTAAGGATATCCAGCAAAGCCTCTCTGGTAAGAGGATGCAAATAAGTTATAACTGGGAGACGTCCAATAATCTCCGGGATAAGGCCGTAAGATTTCAAATCCTGCGGTGCAACATATTTCAAAAGATCTTTCTTGTCTATTGCAGCTGTCTTTTTCTGCGCACCATAACCAACCACCTGAGTATTCAGCCTCTGGGCAATCTTCCTTTCAATTCCCTCAAAAGCACCTCCGCAAATGAAAAGGATATTTGTGGTGTCAACAGCAATCATACGCTGTTCCGGGTGCTTTCTGCCCCCCTGAGGCGGCACATTCACCACATTACCTTCAAGCAACTTAAGCATAGCCTGCTGAACTCCCTCACCGGAAACATCACGGGTAATTGAAGGGTTGTCGCTCTTGCGGGCAATCTTATCTATCTCATCAATGAAAACTATACCTTTCTGCGCCTTCTCCACATCATAATCGCAATCCATCAGAAGACGGGTAAGGATACTCTCAACATCCTCTCCAACATAACCGGCCTCTGTAAGTACAGTTGCATCTACTATTGCAAAAGGCACATTAAGCATCTTGGCAATACTCTTTGCCAACAAAGTTTTACCTGTACCTGTAGGACCTACCAAAAGGATATTTGATTTCTCAAGATCCAAATCATCCTCTTTTGCTGCACCTTTGGCACCCTTCTTATCTTGCTGGTGCATTATCCTCTTATAGTGGTTATACACTGCCACCGAAAGGAATTTCTTTGCCTCCTCCTGACCAATTACATAGTTATCAAGGAATTGGGTTATCTCCATAGGTTTCAGAAGCTTCAAATCTGCTTTTGAAACCTTGCTGCGGGATGCAAGCTGCTCCTTAAAATAATCATTTGCCTGCTGTGCACACTCGTTGCAGATGAATCCGTAGTTTCCTGCAACCAGCATCTTCACCTCATTACCTCCACGTCCGCAAATACAGCAGAATTCGTCGGGAGTATAACCTTTATTTTTGCTCATTCTGTCTGTTTGCTTTTGTGAGAATCTCGTCAATCATTCCATACTCAAGGGCCTCCTTGGCTGTCATCCAGTAATCACGGTCTGCATCCTTGTGAATCTGTTTTACAGTTTTGCCGGAATGCTCTGAGATTATTTCGTACAACTCCTGTTTCAACTTTATTATCTCCCTTGCAGTAATCTCAATATCAGATGCCTGGCCCTCAGCACCACCCATAGGCTGATGAATCATCACACGGCTGTGAGGAAGGGCACTGCGTTTTCCCTTTGCACCTGCAGTAAGGAGTACAGATGCCATTGAAGCGGCCATACCAGTACAGATTGTTGCCACATCTGAGTTTACAAGCTGCATAGTATCATAAATTCCAAGGCCTGCATACACGCTGCCGCCAGGAGAATTTATATAAAGCTGAATATCTGATGTTGAATCTGTTGAATCAAGGAAAAGCAACTGGGCCTGAATGATGTTTGCCACATCATCAGTTACCGGACAACCAAGAAAAATGATACGGTCCATCATAAGACGTGAGAACACATCCATTACCGCCACATTCATCTGTCTCTCCTCTATAATTGTAGGGTTTATATACGCACCCTGCGGAATTGCAGCCACCGCCTGCGGAACCCTGTATACTGAATTTACCTTCTGGAATCTGTCTAAAGCCAGTGAACTGATTCCCAAATGTCCTCTGGCAAATTTCTCAAACTCTGTCATCATTCTTGTCATTTAATTCTTACAAATATAGTGAAAACCGGGAGCATAGCATCAAATCTATTTGAATGCTATGCACGGGTGTATCCTATATTGGTGCTTATGCACAAATATACGAATATTTTATTTACCCTAAAATGACAAGAATATTACAATGTTTGTGCAAAAATCACCCGCATATTACACAAAGTCCCTCCACAAATGAAAATTTGTGCAGAAAACACCGAAAAACTGCATAAATTTATTGTATCTCTCTTTTAAACCTTTTTGTTTCTTATTGCTCTAAAGATGTGAAAAAGACACTAAGAAGATAATTATTAATAATAGTTTAACAGGTTAGTTTTTATGAAGAGATTTTTAACTGCAATTATTGCATTATGCTTTGTTGCGGGAGCAGCAATGGCACAGCCACAACAGAAAGACCCTAAGAAGCAGGCTCAAAAAATTGTAAAGGCACTCGCTTTGGATAACCAGCAGGCTGAGGAATTTACCAAAACCTATATTCAATACAAAGATGCCTGCAAGGCCGTGCAGGAGAAATATCCCCGTATGAAAGGGATGCCTGCTCCCGACGGAAAAGTAGAGAAAAAAGCCAAAGGTGAGCTGCCACCTCTACCAACAGATGAAGAGGTAGAAAAGAGTATTCTCGACGGATTCAAGAGGGAGAAAGCTCTTATTGATGTTAAGGAGAAATACTATTGGGAGTTTGCAAAATTTATGAGCCCACAGCAGATCCAGAAAATGTTTATGATGGAAAATGCTCCACGTGGCGGACAGGGTCAGCAGAATGACAGCAGACAAATGCCCCCAAGAGGCAACTTCCCAGGCGGTGGCCCAGGAATGGGTGGAATGATGCCTCCAGGTGGAATGTGGTAAGAAAGGACTCATCCTCAGCGAAGAGCAATAAAAAAGAGCAGCCGGTGAGGCTGCCCTTTACTTGTTTCTATGGGAAGAAAATTAGTTGTTCATTGCCTGAAGATCCTCAATTGAGATCTCTTTCTCCTCCAAAGTTACTACGCTCTTAACGTAACCGATAACTTTGTCCTGCTCTGTTTTCTCAACAATTCTTCTGCCCTCTTTCTCATTTGCAAGGATACTCTCTGCATAGTGGTTCAACTGCTCCTGAGGTACATCGTTCAAACCGTACATTGCAAACTGGTATTTTGCCATCTGTTTTGCTACAGCCAATACCTCCTCACGGGTAATCTCCATTTTCTGCTCACGCATAATGTACTGGCTGATCATCTGCCAACGGAAGTCTTTGCAGAACAATGCAAAATCTTTCTCAATATCCTCCATTGTGAATTTACCCTCGTTAATGGTGTACAACCATTTCTTCATAAACTCCTCTGGAAGCTCAATGTTGGTCTTGTTCAAAAGGTAGTCTCTTGCATCAAGTACAAAGCGGAAATCTGCCTCCTGTTTGTACTCCTGAGCAATTCTCTCTACAATTTTAGCATCAAAGCCAGCCTCGTCTGTTACAACACCCTCACCAAACATTCTGTCGTAAAGGTCCTGGTTCTGCTCAGCCTCAACAAAAGTCTTAACCTCTTTAACAGTTACTTTCCACATAGGCTCTACAGTTGCCAACTCCTCTTTCTTAACTTTCAAAAGGGCTGCTCTGTCTGTCTCGTTTGTAAAAGTCTCGTTTACGTTAACATCAAAGCTCTCGCCAACTTTCTTGCCAAGGAACTGTGCTTTAGCCTCATCTGCCATCTGTCTTAGAGTAACATATGTACCCTCAACTTTATTCTCACCCTGCTCAAGGTCAGCTACAATAAAGCTCTCCTCATCCTTAACCTCCTCAATGTTCTCAAGTTTGCCAAACTGTTTAAGCATATTTGATTTATATGCATTTTTAGCCTCCTCAGATACAGCAACATTATAAGAAACAATCTTGTCGTTTGCATCTAGAGTAAACTCAACTTTTGGAGAAAGGGCAATGTCAAATACAAACTCATAGCTCTCGTCGTTCTCCCAATCAATCTCTTTCTGTTTCTCCTCGTTTGGAAGCGGCTCACCAAGAATATTAAGCTGGTTTTCAGCAATGTGATTGTTGATACCCTCTGAAATCATCTGGTTAACAGCCTCTACCAAAGCCTGAACACCGTGCATTTTCTCAATTAGAGACATAGGGGCCATACCTTTACGGAAACCTCTAATCTCAGCTTTTCTTCTATACTCGCTAAGAGCTTTTTTCTTCTTGTCCTGAGCGTCTGCTTTCTCAATTGAAACAACCAACTCGTATGACAAGTCGTTGATCTTTACCTGTTCTACTTTCATCTTTATATTATATTTATTTATTATTCAAGCACTTGGGAACACCCCAAAAATAGGGCGCAAAGGTATAAAAATTTTACTTATATTCCAATTTTAAAAAAACTCTTATCTTTACCGCCCAAGAATAAAGAATAACCATATGAAAAAGACTATTGTAGACCTGTTTGAGAATTCAGTAAAACTGTATCCCAACAATACATTCCTGCTGGAAAAGACCGGAAAGGAATTTGAGCCTACCACATATACTCAAGTAAAAGATCAAGTATACACCTTAGGCGCAGGCCTTCAGGCACTTGGAGTAAAAAAAGGTGACACTATGGCCCTCCTTTCAGAGGGAAGGAACATGTGGGTGATTGGTGAACTTTCAATGTTCTATGCCGGTGCCATAAATGTTCCCCTCTCCATAAAGCTTGAAGAGAGCAACGACCTTCTTTTCCGTCTGGAGCACGCAATGGTAAAATTTATAATGGTCTCAAAACAGCAGTTGGGGAAAATAAGACTCATTATTGACAAGCTCCCTTTGGTGGAAAAGGTGATTGTATTTGACCAGATTGACAACTATGGAGAAAAAGAGTGTTATGTTGGAGATGTAATGGAGATGGGTAAAAAATTTCTTGCCACCCATACTCCCGATGAGTTCCTTTCTGTTGCAAATTCCATTCAGAATGATGACTATGCTACAATCACATATACATCGGGAACAACTGCAGACCCAAAAGGTGTTATCCTTACCCACCGCAACTACACAGCAAATGTGGAGCAGTCGCTTACCCTTGTAGATATAGACCAGACCTGGAGAACCCTTATCATTCTCCCGTTGGACCACTGCTTTGCACACGTGGTAGGTTTCTACATTATGATGTCGCAGGGTGCAACTGCCGCAACTGTTCAGGTTGGAAGGACACCGCTGGAGACACTTAAGAATATTCCTCTAAACATAAAAGAGGTCAAACCTCATTTCATCCTAAGTGTTCCGGCCCTTGCAAAAACATTCAAAAAGAACATAGAGAACGGTATTAAGGCAAAAGGCCCTAAGGTGGTAAAAATGTTTGAGCAGGCAGTTGCCATCTCACAACTTTACTACGGCAACGGAAATGCAGAATCAAAAGGCTGGAGAATTATCCTTAAACCTCTTGTAGCATTGTATGACAAAATTCTTTTCTCTAAAGTACGCGAGAACTTTGGCGGAGAGCTTAAATTTTTCATTGGTGGCGGAGCATTGCTTGACAAAGACCTTCAGAAATTCTACTGTGCAATTGGAATTCCAATGTTCCAGGGTTACGGATTGAGCGAGGCAACCCCTGTACTCTCTTCAAACGGCCCTCGCAAGCACCGTTTCGGATCAAGCGGTATACTTGTAAAACCTATAGACCTTAAAATCTGCGATGCAGACGGCAATGCACTTCCTGTAGGGGAAAAAGGTGAGATTGTGGTAAAAGGAGAAAATGTAATGGCCGGATACTGGAGAAACCCTGAGGCAACTGCACAAACCGTAAGAGACGGCTACCTTTACACTGGAGACCTTGGCTATATGGGCAAAGACGGCTTGTTGTATGTACTTGGCCGCTTCAAGAGCCTGCTAATTGCAAGTGACGGAGAAAAATACAGCCCGGAGGGAATTGAGGAGGCGCTTGTAGAGCACTCACCATTCATAGACCAGGTAATCCTTTACAACAACCAGAACCCATACACTACAGCACTCATAGTTCCAAACAAGGAGAAACTTGCAGCACACCTTAAAGGTATGGGGCTTTCACTTGATACTCCCGACGGCAAAAAAGCTGCCATTGAGGCACTCAGAAGCCAGATTGCAGTATTTGAGAAAGGGGGAGAACTTGAAACAATGTTCCCGCACAGATGGTTGCCAAGCACATTTGCAGTGCTTCCAGAACCATTCACAGAGCAGAACGGAATGGTTAACAGTACAATGAAAATTGTAAGAGGCAAAGTTGAAAAAACTTACGCAGACAGAATTGAATATATGTATACTCCCGACGGAAAAAATATTTTTAACCAGAAGAACATAAACAGCCTTTAATTGTTGTATTTTTGATTGAAGAAACGGAAAATGCAAATTTTTGATAAAATTTTAATTCAATTTATAATTATTATTGTTTAATAAAATATTTTTACTATATTTGCATCAAGAAACAGAAACAACCAATTTAAAAATATAGATTATGCTAAGTGAGAAATTATGTAAGGCTTTCAATGCCCAGATAAATGCAGAGTTGTGGTCTGCTTACCTGTACCTTTCAATGTCTATGGATGCAGCTGCAAAAGGTCATAAAGGAATCGCAAACTGGTTTAAAGTACAGTTTCAGGAGGAGCAGGCACACGCAGAGATTATGATGAACCACGTACTTTCAAGAGGCAACAAAGTTGAGTTGGCTCCTATAACAGAGGTTCAGACAGTTTGGAACTCTCCACTTGAGGCTTTCAAAGACACTCTAAACCACGAGAAAAAAGTAACCTCCCTAATTACCGCCCTTTATGAACTTGCACTTGAGGAGAAAGACTACCCTGCACAGAATATGCTAAAATGGTTCATTGACGAGCAGGTTGAGGAAGAGGAGAGCGCACAGGAGATCATTGACCAGCTTGACGCAGTTGAGGGTAACAAATACGGCTTGCTTATGATTGACAAAGATCTTGCAACCCGCGTTTACAATGTACCTTCTCCACTTGCAAAAGGTGAGTAATTTGTAACGTTATTTAAAATATTGGGGATGGCGCCAGCAGGTTGCCATCCTTTTTTGTGCTGTAGTACGCTCATAACAGCACAAAGTTGCACCAGCAAATGAAGTTTGTGCAGGAATTAGGCTGATTCTGCACAAAACAAAAAAGCCCAACTGAATTTCAGTTGAGCTTTCTGTGCGGGCGAAGGGACTCGAACCCCCACGCCTCTCGGCACTAGATCCTAAGTCTAGCGCGGCTACCAATTACGCCACGCCCGCAGGTCCGTGATTGGG
>JAZSEZ010000075.1:0-22427 GCA_045531975.1 Candidatus Egerieisoma sp.
AATGAACATATCCGTGAAGTGTTTTTAGGGGTACTTGAAGATGCTGATGTTGCGTCTTTACCTCCAAAGGAAAGAGAAATATATGACAGGCGTCTGAAACGTTATAGAGACAACCATGCGTGTCTTGATTATGCTATTGAGAAGGGGATTAGACAGGGCATAGAACAGGGTATTGAAAAGGGTATTGCTCAGGGCATTGCTCAGGGAATTGAGCAGGGAATTGAGCAGGGCATTGAGCAGGGCATTGAGCAGGGAATGGATAGAAGGACATTGGAAATAGCCAAAAATATGAAATTGAAGGGTGTTCCGTATGAGACCATTGCGGAATATACAGATTTGGAGATTGGGCAGATAGAGAGTCTATAATGTATATCTATGTAAAAAAACGAGGGTAATCCAAAAGGGAATGGGTTGCTCTCGTTTTTTTCGTGGGCTTTGAACCTGAAAAAGTGAAAAATATGAGATTTATCTAGTGCGGCTATTTATTTCATTCCCCATTTCTCTTTCCACTTTATGAAGAACTCTGGGGTGTTTATGTCAATCTGGTTGTTTTCTACAAAGGTGAAAACCTGCAGGCTGCGGCCCATGGCAGCCACAGCCATATCAGATTCTCTGTAGATGACATATTCCATAAGTATTTTGGCCCCTTTGGTGTTAACAAAGCGGGTTTCTACTATTGCGGTGTCGCCGTGCTTGAGCGGCATTATGTAATCCAGCTCAAGTTTTACAATTGGAATGTAGTATCCCTCGTCTGTGATTGTTGTGTAGCTGAGCCCGCCAAATTCCCGGCCAAAAGATTCACGCCCATCCTCAAAGTAGCGGACATATTCTCCGTGCCATACTACGCGCATAGCATCAACCTCGCTAAAGCGTACCCTTATTTTCATTCTGTTAATAAGAGATGGCTCCGAAAGTGTCATTCTGTGAACTCTTGTCATAACTTCAATTTTTCTACTCTAACAATCCAAAGGGGCGGAGGGTTCAATTATTTGAACTCTTTAACGGGGGTATTGTAAACGGTATAATTGCCGTTTGGCTCTACCATCTTCATTACGCAAAGAGAGAAATCCTTTTTGCTGTAACTCAATACCAATTCTACATACTGGCTTTTTGTCCCTTTCCCTTTGGTTAGGGTAAAGATGTAGTACTGAGGGGTCTCCTCAAACTTTACCTGGGCATTGGTCTCTGCAATAACACCATTAACATCACCGCCTACGCTGTAAAGGAGGGTATTTTTAAGGGTAGCCATACGGCCGTCACCCTTTACATTCTGGTTTCTTTTCTGTTTGCCGCTTATAAGGGTAAGGGCATCACCGTTAATCTCAAGCAAATCACCGGCAGGTTCTGTATATTCCATTTTAAGCTGCGAAGGGCGCACGTAAGTAAGATTACCCTCAGATTTAAGCTCTTTCTCCATCATTACCATATTCACAGTTTTGGTAAACTTGCAGCTAACGGTGTTGTATTTTTCATTTGCCTGGGCAATTTTTGCAATAGCAGCATCGCACTCAGGGCTATTTTGTGCATTTGCCGCAAATACAGCAGCAAACATAATAATCAGGCATCCAAAAATCTTTTTCATATAACAAAACATTAAGAATACAAACCTCCATTAATTGAAATCACCTCACCGGTAATGTATGAAGCATCCTTAGTGCAAAGGAATCCCACAAGGGCAGCAACCTCCTCTGGGTTACCAAATCTGCCGGCAGGAATCTGAGCAACCAGTTCCTCCTCATTAAGCCCTTCAACCATATCTGTTTTAATGAAACCTGGAGCAATGGCATTAACGGTAACACCTCTCTTTCCAACCTCCTGTGCAAGAGCCTTTGTAGCAGCAATAATACCACCTTTGGCAGCAGAGTAGTTTGTCTGTCCAGGCAATCCTTTTAATCCCGACAGCGATGCCACATTTATCACTCTTCCAAATTTCTTTCTTAGCATAGGTTGTACAAGCGGCTGGGTAACATTGTAGAAACCGTTTAATCCAATACCAATAACCTTGTACCAGTCTTCAGATGGCATAAGAGGAAGGATATTGTCTTTTCTGATACCTGCGTTGTTTACAACCACCTCTATATACTCACCTTTGTGGGCTGCCTGCCAACCTGTAATTGCGGCAACAGTCTCATCAAGATTTGATACATCAAATTTCAAAAGTTCTCCAGTGCTACCGGCCTCCTCAATAAGCTTAAGGGTTTCTACTGCCTGAGCCTCGTTAGAAACGTAGTTGACAATTATATGGTATCCCATAGAAGCCAGTTTTACCGAAATGGCTCTTCCAATTCCACGGCTTCCGCCGGTTACAAGTGCATATTTCATAGTATTGTGTATTTATCGGGAATAAAATCCCTTATAGTTATTATTCAAATTCCAGCTCTTTTGTGGCAGCCTCCATTCCAATTATTTGTGCGCAGGTGAAGAATGAGGTCATACTTACACCCAGTACACCGTGCAGGTTAAGTGACTGCCCGGTAAGGTAGAGGTTCTCCATAGGGGTTTTGGGGGTAAGGAGAGTTTGCATAAGGTTGTTACAGTCTTTCCTTATTCCGTAGGCACAGCCGTAAGCTGTGGCAGTGTAGTCTCTGTAGGTGAGAGGAGTACTGGTGTAAACCCTCTCAACAGCCTCTTCCAACCCGGGAATAACTGTAGAAGCCAGTTTCAGGCACCCTTTCAGTTTCTCCTCCTTAAGGGCAGTGTACTCTGCAGGCCTGTTTCCAATACGTGAGCCTTCAAACTGTGCCACCTCTTCCCAATTCATAGGGGTAAGCAAATCCAGGGCCAAAGCTGAGTCTTTCCCGCTCAGGGGGTTGCTAATTCCGCATCCTGCAGTTCCTGCTCCAAAACGGGTGGCAGCAGTTGCCCCACCTCTGTTATAGTAGCTTACCATTACCCTTGAAACATCGCCCCCTTTTCCAGTATGTGGGAACCACATACTCTCTCCCTCACCAAGTGAATATATATACTGGTTGCGGTTAAGGTGTGGAACCATTCCAGGTTTTAGGGCAACGTTTGCTGTAAACATTCCAAATGTATTCTCCAGCCTGTTTATCCTGTTGCGGTAAACCTTGCGCAATCCTGCTGCCTCACCTACAAGGTTTATGGTGGTTGCAGGGTGCAGGTTTGAGATTATATTTTTTGCTCCAAAAAATTCCTCGCCGCAGAATACTCCGTCGGGAAGAATTTCGGTAACCTCCTTGCCGGTAAGTACAGTTCCTCCCATTGCTTTTATGCTCTCTGCAAGGGAATCTGAAATGAGGTTTCCACCTCCCTGCAGTCTGTAGGCACTTTCAATGAAGGAGTTGTTTATTTGGGCAAATGTGTATAGTGGCAAATTGTTTCCAAGTTCCATCTTCAGGGATGTGCCGCTCAGAACCTCACGTAAAAGGGGATCTGAGATTGTCTCCTGCAGAAATTCCTGTGCAGAACGGGCAAAGAGAGAACCTGTGAGAACATCTTCTGCTGCTTTTGGAGAGAGGCTTTGCGGCAAGGCATCGCCCACCTGTTTTAAGAAGGAAGCATATTTTTTAAGGTTTTCCCTTTGGGCAGGGAAGTATTCGCACATTTTCTCTACAAAGGCTTTGTGGCCGTTGGCAAACATATAGCTGCGGCCATTTATGTTCACCTCATCAAAGGCCCCGGTATCCATTTTTGCCCAAGGGAGCTCCAACAGCTTGAAATAATCAAACAGAACGTTCAATGGCTGTCCTTGGTCCAATCCGCCCACATAGTGCATTCCGGAGTCAAACTCCAGAATACCCTCTGCACCGCGGCGGCGGTAACTCTGCAAAGCTCCTCCCAAAAGGGGATTCTTCTCCAGAATACATACATTCAGCCCGTTCTTTGCCAGAATGTAGCCGCATTGCAAACCTCCAAGGCCTCCGCCAATTATGACAACGTCATAAATCATTTTTTAGCTCTCCACTTTTTGTACAAGTTGAACAGGAACGGTTCAAGTGTATATGTTATTGCAATGGTGGATGCCATACCAATAAGGGTTGACAAGCCAATTGAGCTTATTGCCGGATGTACAGCAAACATTAGGGATGCAATGCTGAGGATAAGAACAACGGCAGAGAAGAAAATGGCTGTCTTGTGGTATGTGAGCAGCATTGGGTTGTCATTGCCACGCCCAATCAGTCCGTCCATTACAAATATGCTGTAGTCTACACCAATTCCAAAAATGAATGTGGAGATTACAATGTTTATTAGGTTGAACTCCAAACCGAAGATTCCCATTACTCCAAGTACAATGTACCAGCTCATACTCATTGGAAGGAATGCTATAAGTGCAACTGCAATGTTGCGGAATGAAAGGAGCAGTACAATAAGTACAAACAGTGATGAGATACCCAATACAACATTAAAGTCATCATTCAGCAGCTCCACCATATTTTGTGTGTAGAAGAATGGGTCTACAACAATTATTGCATTTGAAGGGATACCCTCTGTCTCCTTTACAAGGGTGTTGCTCACCTTAAGCATATCTTCAGGCAAAGCCTGGGCAGATGTAAATACAAGGTAAGTGCTGTCTGTACATTCCACCAGATTAGCAAGGAGACCTTCCGGTATTATACCTGCTTCAATAAGGTAGTTTACATCATATTCGCCCTGGGCAAGTTCCATAAACGGCTCAAACATTCCCTCTTTGAAACCCTGTGTTTTGCCGCTGCGGTTAATCAGCTTGCGGGTCTGCTCCACTTTCTCAGGGCTCCAGAAATCTTGCCATAGGGCAATTCTCTCTTCAATAACATCACCAGGCAACAACAGCATTGCAGAGTTTGTGTATTTCTTTATAAGACCGCTCTCTGCAAGTTCCCTGCATTTTTTCTCAAGGGCAATGTTGTAGGTAAATGCGCTGTCCAGATCTTTAGAGAGTACTGCGTAGTATTTGCTCTCCATTCCAGGCATTGTCTTTTGTGCCAGAATTTCGGTTGAGCGCATTACATCTGGCTCGTAGTGGCCAATATTTCTAAGATTTGAGTCAAACCCAACACTCCTTCCTGTAAACAGGCATACTATAAAGATTACCACCACAGAGGCAACCAGCCATCTCTTTTTCTCAAAAGGATATGTGTTGAGTTTCTCTATAAAATCAAATGCTTTTCTGTTTATCCTGTTGTTCTCAGGTTTGAAGAAGTGTGGTAGGAATACAAGACAGAAAACAGTTGTTCCAACCATTCCCAATGAGGCAAACAGGCCAAAGTCTGAAAGGAGCTCAGATTTGGTGAACAGCAGTCCTGCAAATGCACCAATGGTGGTAAGGCTGCCCATAATTACAGGTTTGGTCTGCTCGCACAAAACTCTCTCCGGATCACTCACATATTTGTAGTGGGTAAGTACGTGAAGGCAGTAGCTTAATGCCACACCAAGCACAATTGCCCCAATACCCAAAGCCATAAGGGACATTCCTCCCTTAATCAGATATATTACAGCAAGGGCAAAGAATGCTCCGTATACAACCGGCAATAGAAGCAGAATAAGGGTACTCTTGTTTCTGAAGCAGAACCAGATGATAAGGCATATAAGTACCAGTGAGAAACTTAGGGTTGTGGCCAAGTCGCTCTTTATCTGTCGTGAATTGAAAACACTCTGTACCGGTGCTCCGTGGAACAATATCTCAATCTCAGGGTTTGCAGCCTCAAATTTTGCTATTTCCCCTTCAATCATCTCTACCAGCCAGGTTCCCTGTTTGGAGTCAAAAGATTTGAAGTTTGGGGAAAGGAATGCAAGAGCTACTGTACTGTCGGGAGTAAAGAAGTGCCCCTCCAATATTTTGTAGCTGCCTCCCATCATTCCTGCAATGTCTTTGTTCTGCTCCATAAAGATGTTGCGGATGGCAAGAGGGTCATTCCTTACAATGTCGTACCAGAACATTCCCTGTGCAGATGAGAGAAGCTCTACGTTCTCCTCCATAATCTTGTCTGCGTAGGCAGGGTTTAGGGTATTCTCCAGGGCAGGGTAGAAGTTGCTGTCCAAGAAGTGTGGAACATTCTCAAACAGATAACCCATTGCATCCTGAAGTATATAATCATCCAGTCTCCAGGTAAGGTCTGCTATATAACAGGTGGCAGTATCCTGCAATAATAGGGAGTCTGCAAAGGAGTCTGCAGCTTCTGCCAAAGTGTAGAAGGTCTCTTCATTATATCCTGTGGTGTCTTTAAGGAGGAACTCCAGAAATATCTTGTCCTTTACCTTAAGGTTGTTAAAGGCAAATCCTGCAGATTTGCTTTCATCTGTTGATGGAAGGAGTTTTGAGATATCCTCTTCATAAACCACTTTGCTTCCCAAAAATGCAAACAGCACAGAAGATGCTATAAGCAGTGTATAAAATAGAGCGCGGTTTTTCCTCAGCGCCCTATATAGTTTTATTACAAGATCTGTCATATTCAAAAAATTACTGTATCTGCAACCCAACTTATTTTATAGGGGAAAGTTCTGCAGATATTTCAAAGAATTTCATATCGGGAACACCCAATTTGCTTCCCGACGCCTTCATTTTATAAATTATACCGGTGCCATCTTTCTCCTCTTGGTTGATATGAATCTCCACCATAAGGTTAGGATGCTCAGAAGGGGTAATTACAGAGAGAAGGCGGTATTGTTTTATGTAGCTTACTATAAGCTGCTCGTGTGCCATAATTTGGGCGCACTCCTTTACCATCTGCAAAGTGCATACTCCAGGACAAACAGGCTCTCCGGGGAAATGGCCCTCGTAAACGGGGTGGGTTGGGATAAGGTCTATCTTAAACTTGCCGTGGTGGGTGTCGGAATTGGGATAAGAGACCTTCCTTATATTAAAATAGCTCTCTTGCAGTTTCATTACTCTTCTCTTATGAAAATTTTCATCTGACAGGTGGCAGCAATTTCACCTCCCACAGATGTTGAGGCGTTTATAAGGGTAATTCCCATTGCCTCAGATACAACATTTATGGTTGTTTCCATTGTCTCCTCAATTTTTGGAAGGAAATTGAGGGTAAATTTCTTAACCTCTCCAATAAACCCTACAGGTGCAGGTTTGCCTGCCACCTTGCAGTTGTAACCGGCCATTGCCGATGCGCTTTGTGCCATATGTTCAATGATTCCCGCCTCTGCAATATGCCCCTGATGGCAAAACATATTGCTGCCACTTATAAACAAAGATGTAGTGGCACCCACTGGGGATGCACTACATAATTTGTCTACCATAACAATGGGATGGCGTTGGGGAATCAGATCACTAATTCTCCATTCTCTCATATACAAAGTCGTATAGTTGGCCAAAGTTTTTGATAGAAGCTACCTCGGTGCCTTTAATTTTAACACCAAAAGTCTCCTCAATAAGAGCAACCATATCCACTAGGCTAAGGCTGTCCAAATCAAGTGTTTTTTTAATGTCTGCCTCTGGGGTAATAACTTCTGTCTCTACCTCAAATTCCTCTGCAAGAACCTCAATAGTTTTTGCAATCATTTCGTCTTTAGTCATTGTGTTTATTGTTTAAATTAGGTTACTATAAATTTCTTATGATAAGTGTTGAGTTTGTACCTCCAAAACCAAATGAGTTTGAAAGGAATGTGTCAAACTTCTTCTCCACTCTCTTGCCGGGGATATTCAATTTTGCAGAATCCTCATCAGGGTTCTCAAAGTTGATGTTTGCACCAATGAAATCATTCTTCATCATTAGTGTAGAGTAAATGATCTCTGAAGCACCAGCCATCCACATCTCGTGTCCTGTCTGTGATTTTGTAGAGGTAACCTCAGGCATATTGTCGCCAAACACCTGATAAATGGCTTTAGCCTCATTTGCATCACCTTTAGGGGTAGAAGTTGCGTGGGCGTTAATGTATCCAATCTCTTTTTTATCAATTCCGGCAAGTCTTAGAGCCATCTCCAATGAGCGTGCAGGACCATCTACGTTAGGAACAGAGATATGGTCTCCATTAGAAGAGAAACCGTAGCTCAATACCTCAGCAATAATAGGGGCCCCCCTTCTAACAGCGCTCTCATAGCTCTCAATAATAACGGTAGCTGCACCACCACCAGGAACAAGGCCGTCTCTGTCTCTGTCAAAAGGACGTGAAGCCTTTGTAGGGTCGCTCTCTCTAATAGAGAAAGCACTAATACCGTCAAAACTTCCAATAGAGAAAGGATTCACCTCCTGAGCACCACCGCATATTACCATCTCCTGCAAACCGTTCTTAATAAGCATAGCACCCAAACCAATAGCGTGGGAACCGCTGGCACAAGCCCCGGAAACAGTAAGGTTCATACCTTTAAGTTTGAATATGCAGGCAAGGTTCATTGTAACTGTAGAGTTCATACTCTGGAAAATTGCACCTGAACCAACAAGGGTAGTATCTTTTTTCTCCCTCATTGTATCAACACTCTTAACTACAGGATCAGCACTACTGTCGTTTCCGTAAAGGATACCAACCTCGTGGCTGTTAAGATAATCCTGGTCTATTCCAGCGTGTCTTAGTGCATCAACAGTAGCGCAATAAGCATATTTTGCCTGCTCTGGCATATATACTCTCTGGCTTCTGCTAAGCTCTTTTTTCAACTCGGGAATCTCAAGATGTGCAGTAAGGGCAGATCTGAAACCCATCTCCTTGCGTACAGGGTCAAAGATAATCCCCGATTTGCCGTAATAAAGAGAATCCCTTACCTCCTCCAATGTTTTTCCAAGGCAAGAATAAATACCCATTCCGGTAATTACAACTCTTCTTTCCATTTTTGTCTTGTCTTTTTATATATTTTTCAATTTTTTCCAAAGTTCAGTTTGTCTGCCCAGCAATTCTTTACCCTTTTGGGTCCCTGCAGCCATTGCCCACCTCAAATCTTTAACTGCATTTCCAACCCATTTGGTATAGTTCCAAGCGAGAACGCAAAGTACAGGAATTAAAGCCACATGGAGTATTCCCATCCACCACAAACCTGTTCCAAAAAAGGATATGAGGAAAGTTGCTGCAGAGAGCAACGGGATGCATAAAAGTACATTAAATGCGTACATAAATGTTCCAAAAAACATTATATCGGTACTCAATTTTTTATGTGACAGGTAAGGGATACCATACAGCAGCAATGCAGGCCACAAAGAGAAAATGTAAAGCGGAGCAAACACCAGTGCCAGTACAAGTTTCAATAAAGATTTTATTCCCGACGGTTTGTTCTCCAATGCCTCATATCTGGTACCAATCTCTTTTATACCATCTTTCACCTTGGTTGCCAGAGCATATATCTCCTCTACTTGGGCAGAATCTTTCTCTTTCTGACTCTCAAGTTTCTTATAAAGGGATTTGTCAGACTCAAGCATGTCGGGAAGATAATTTACATCAACTCCGTTGTTCTTGGCATATGTTTTTCCGTATGTTGTGCGGATGAAATCTATTGCTCCATAGTTCTCCAAATCCTCTATGTTAAGCATAAGGTTGCTTATCTGCTCCCTTACAAGGGCATTTACCTGCCTTTTTGCTGTGCGGGGTTTGGTCTTGTACAGTTCATAGAACGGTTTAAGGGAAATAGGGGTGCCGAATTTTACCATAAACTGCCCCTGAATCTCGGTATAGTTGCGGTAGTGGTTACAAGAAGGGAGGATAAAAATCTCTGTATTGAAATTATCCATCTCTGCAGCCTCAAAAGCCAGCTTAAGGTAGCCGTGTGAGAAATGTCCCAACCAGCGTTTATCCTGGTGCCCGGCCTCGGGGTACATAATTATTGTACGGCCATTCACAAGTTCACGCTCGGTAATCTTGAATGTCTCATCATTTTTCCCAAGAGAACCCTCACCCTCGTGGTCCAAGCGGAATGCAGGGAGAAGTCCTATAGCCCTTAGGAATTTGTTTGCAATTGGATGCAGGGCAAACACATCAGCCCTTGTAATGAAATTGGCTTTTCTGTCTCTGAAAGAGAAAAGAATTCCAAGAGGGTCATTAAGGCAGTTCTGATGGTTTGATACAATCAGGGTAGGAGTACCATCTGCAGGTATGTTCTCCGGATTTATGCTATATGTGTTCTTATAGTACATTTTATCGTGAACAAATCTCAAGTATGACTTGAAAAATTTGTACAAGAATCCTGGTTTGCCTGAATTTTTCTCCATTTTATCTAAAATTTTAGCGCGCGAAAATACAAAATTAGGAGTAAAGAACAAAATATAGGACTATTTGGGAGGTGTTATATAGCTGTGGACCAAATATATACAGAACTGAAAAGGGGGCTTTTGACAAATAAAAAAGGCTCTCAATGTTGAGAGCCTTTGTACGGGATAGGAGAATCGAACTCCTATTTGAAGAATGAGAATCTTCCGTCCTAACCGTTAGACGAATCCCGCATTCGTTCCGTTTGGGATTGCAAAGGTACGAATAAAATTTAAACTTCCAAATTTTTCTGCAAAAAAGTTAAAAAATTTTCAAAAAAGTTAAAAACTCAGTCCAACCATCAGCCCCATAACGTTGGATTTTACTCCCCACAGATACTTGTACGAAGGCCTTATATTAAGTGCAAGACCTCCCTGCTGGTTTAGCCTGAACCTGAAACCGGGCTGGAACCCAATCTGGAATCCGAATTTTTCGTATCGTTTTTCTGCTGTGTATATACCTCCATCAAAAACACCTATGAATGAAGCTCCTTTCCCTAACGGGCACACTAACCTGAAATCCAATAGAAAAGAGACTCCATTTGCCATTGATGCAAAATATGACTTCTCTTTACCGGTCTTTCCTGGTGTAATATCATCATAAGTACCCATGCCTATTCTTAGGTATTCAATTCCTGCACCAACTCTCCATCTTTTGCTCATATAGGTGGAACACGCAGCTCTTGCAGTAAGCCAAATAGAGTTATCAGTTCCCCCGGCAGCTCCCAGCATCACTTCAAATTGGTGGTTCCCAACACTCTTTTCCGTTGAGGCTGATTCCTGAGCAAATAAGGAGTATGACGCAAAAACAAGCGCAAATAACAGAATTGCTTTTCTCATAGTTAATCGTTTAAGTTAGACTGAGTTATAAACTAACGCCAAACATAATACCCACAGAATTTATACCCAGATTGGTTATATATTGATATTTTATTCTTGTATTTAAAGAAAATTTACTCTTTTTAGACAGTCTGAATGAAAAGCCTGCTTGTGGGGAGATGATTGCACCTATGTCTTTGGTCCTTAATTTGGGCTCTGTTAAAATTACACCTCCATTAATAACTCCCACTAAAGATGCTTTTTCCCCAATGGGATATATGGCCCTAAAATCAGTAAATAAAGAATACGTATTCTCCTTTATAGAAGAGGGTACAGCCATAGTATATTTAATGTTGCTGTATCCAAAACCTCCTCCCAATTGAAAAATATCATTCAGATACGTGGTATAAACAGTAGATGCTCCAAACGACACTATATCTTCACTTCCTATGTCAAGCCCAAGCATTATCTCAATATTGTTATTATTTATTGATTTGTCAGCAGCTATAATTCCCTGCGAAACTAATATAATTAGTATTGATAAAAATATCTTTTTCATTGCATTTAAATTAGAGTTGCACATAGCACAAAGTTACTGGAAATTATATAATATTTCTTTCCTATATTGGTATGTTAATTCGTTTACAGGACAATACCAATCTCCTCCTAGATAATAAAAGCCATCATCACCATTTCCATTATACCCCCAATTCATTTCTTCTCCTTTAGCTAATATTGGAGTATATCTGTCATCAGCTGCCAATAACTCCCAGCCATTGCCGTAATTGACAATATATGCTAATGTGTCAATATCTTTTTTTACTACATCAATTTTAATTGTATTGCCTTTTGTGTTCCCAAAGCGTGCGTTTGCGTACTTATGGACTAGGTTATCACTGATTTTGTTATTATCAGACAATTCTATCAATTCTTCTGAAATATTAAAATCAATAATATCATTCTTATTACAGGATACGATTATTGTAGCTGAAATGAATATTAAATATGCGAATAAGTGTTCTTTTTTCATTTTTTAAGATATTAGTTAGATAGTGATTAATATGATTTATGAAAAACTCCTGAATAGTTTCCTGTTTCAGTGTAGATAGAGATGTAGTAAGTTCCAGTAGAAGATGATGTTGGTATTTGAACAGATGATTCCGAATAGTCCATAAATTTAGACCAATGCTCTCCTGTTGTGATGTTTTCTATTCTTATAGTTACATATTCTAATGGGTTGTAAAATACAAATGAAAATGTATTATTACAGTAGAAACACTGAATAAGAGATATAAATAGATTTCTTGGCTCATTTTTCTCTTTTTCCTTATTATCTCCTTCTTCTAAAGGGATAGTCACAACATCCCCATCGTTGGAGTTGGAAGCAAAAATATTTCCAGCCGACAATATAAAAACAAGGATTAATAGTACACTAAATTTTTTCATAGGCAATGATATTTAAGATGAATGCTTTTTTATCTGTTACAAAACTATAACAAAGCATTATACTAATCCTAAAATATAATCTATGACTTAAAAATCGCAGTGTGCTAAATACCAGTATATTACACCAGCGCGTTACGCATATTTTCTATGATTGGAAATAAACGGTATAGAATATCATTTTTTTGCTTTGGAAAGGCCAGTTTTTGCTAATAGACGAGATTTTCTGTTATATACAGTTTCTATAGGAATATTTAAGAATATGCTTATTGATTTAGAAGAAAAACCTGCATAAATGTAACGCAACAATTTTTTTTCTTCCTCAGTTAAAGCTGGGTAACTTATGTATACTTTTTTTAAAAGATTATTGCTTGATACATTTATTACCTGTTCCATCCATTTCATATCATCCTTACTGGTTCTGAAATCTTCAATAATGTTTTCAATCTCTTTTATGAATATCTCTTTTTCTTTTGGTGTTCCCCGTTTTTCATAAAAGACAGTAGATAAATTATTGATAAGATTTAATCTGTTGTGTATTATATCTGCAGAATCTGCGTATGCAGAACACAGTTGGGCATCCTTTACTTGTAATGAGTTTTGCAGATGCTGCAATGTGTCCTGCAACTCTGCTAATAGACATAGGTAGTCTGTCAATTTTTCGTCCTTTTTCTTTAGCTTCTTTTTAAGAAGATATAATATTACACAAATAAAGACAACAAGCAACATTATTACCAGTATTACTATTTGTCTATCGGTTTTCAATTTATATGCATTGTATTCCAAATCCTTCTCTAAAAGCTGTTTTTGGATCTCTAAAATTGGTTGTTGCAAATTCAATCTGACAGCTTTATTTTGGATTTCTACGCTCCGTTCCAACGATTCCAAAGCGGTTTTATAGTCTCCTACAGATTTAAATTTATGGTATTCCCATTCGTATAATTTTGATGTATCATTAACTCCTTTGCATAATTCCCATGCACTTTTGAACAATTTTTCACCTTTACTAATATTTCCTTTTGAATAATAATATTTCCCTAATGCTGCAGTAAAGACAGCGTTTTGATTTTTGCTTAAAAGTTGATATTCGGTTAATATATCTTCAGCTTTTTCATATGCTTTTTTTTGGATATATTGGATAAATAGTTCTTTTGATGCTAGTTGAACTAACACATCGTATCCTATTTTTTTACCTTCTTCCAATGCTTTTTTATAATATTGTTCACTTCTGGTATAAATAGAATCTTCAGTGTTATCAGACATATTCCAATAAATGGATGCTATTGATAACAATGTATAGCTAGAGTGTTTCATCTTATTTGCTAAAGAGTAAAATGAATACGATTTTTTGTACGCATCCAATGCTTTTGGATAATCATAATGATATTTATATATATGTCCCATTTGATTATACAACAATCCCAACAAGTAATTATCGTTAATCTGTTTTTCTAATTTCTGTGCACACGAGAATGCAGTTATAGCTTTAGGATATTCTTTTGCATTAGAATTCACCACCCCTTTATAATAATGGGCGAGGAACTTTTCCCTAACATTGCCTTTCTTGGAATACCAGTTTTCGGCAATGGAAATAAGGGAATCATCTGTTATATCTATGTAGTTTTTATCCAATGCCATTGAATATAATAAGGCAAAACGGGCATTATCAGATTTGCTGCGTAATGGATATTGTTTTAGGGAATCAAGCAAAGCTAGAGCCTCTTTTGGTTTGTCCTGCATCAGGTTCTCAGCCTTATCCATTGGGGAATGGATTGAAGAATCACAACCAAAAATTGTTATAATAAAGATTAAAAATGCCAGTTTGTTAAGGATGCTCATCTTTTTGTATATTTTACTGAACAAATATACAAAAAACGGGGCTGTGTGGCCCCGTAGTGTATTAAAACAAACCTGTAATCTCTCCCTCTGCGGTAATGTCCATTGCCTCGGAGGCTGGGGTTTCAGGGAGTCCCGGCATTCTCATAATTTCACCGGTTATCGGGATTAAGAAACCTGCACCTGCTGCAATTTCTATCTCCCTTACGGTAATTATGAAGTCTTTAGGACGCCCCAGTAACGCTGGGTTATCTGAAAGGGATTTCTGGGTTTTAGCCATACAGATGGCAAGGTTCTGCAATCCAAGGTCATAGATCTTCTTAAGGTCTGCCTTTGCCTTAGCTGTATAGTCAACTGCCTCCGCTCCGTAAATTCTCTTTGCAATTGTCTCAATCTTCTCCTCAACACTCTGCTCCAAAGAGTACATAGGCACATAATGGTTGCCTGCAGCCAAACTCTCCTCTACCACTGCTGCCACCTCATTTGCAAGCTCAATTGCCCCATCTCCACCTTTTGCCCAAACATCTGCCACTGCACATTTTACACCCAACGAGGCACAATATTCTTTTATAAAATCTATCTCCTCCTGGGCATCTGTGGTAAAACGATTTATTGCCACCACAGGGGTGAGGTTGAATTGTTTTATATTCTCTACGTGCTTCTGCAAGTTCTCTATACCTGCCTTTACAGAATCAAGCCTGCGGGTAATCTCCTCTATTGGGCAAGAACCCTCTGCACAAGCAGATGTCTCCTCTTTAAGCTCTTTCAGAGACATCTTGCCGTGGTATTTGAGCGCCCTAACAGTTGCCACAAGCACTACGGCCTGAGGATTCAGCCCTGCAAAGCGGCATTTGATATCAAGGAATTTCTCTGCCCCCAAATCAAAGCCAAAACCGGCCTCTGTAATGGTATAATCACTCAAAGCCAAAGAGGTTTTAGTTGCAATTACTGTATTTGTTCCCTGCGCAATGTTGGCAAACGGGCCTCCGTGAATAAGGGCAGGGGTATGCTCCAATGTTTGTACAAGATTAGGCTTTATAGCATCTTTAAGCAAAGCTGCCATTGCCCCGTTTGCATTAAGGTCTCTTGCGTATATCGGTTTTTTGTCAAATGTATATCCAATAAAAATGTTACCCAATCTCTCCTTCAAATCCTGCAGGTCCTCACTCAAACATAGGATAGCCATAATCTCAGAGGCCGCGGTAATATCAAATCCTGTTTCTCTTGGTATTCCCGACGAAGTACCGCCCAAACCCACCACAATGTGCCTGAGGGAGCGGTCGTTCATATCCATTACCCTTTTCCAGGAGATTGTACGGGGATCTATGTTGAGGGAGCGTTTTTTGCTCTGAATGTTATTGTCAATAATGGCTGCCAACAGGTTGTGGGCTTTCTCCACTGCCGAGAAGTCCCCTGTAAAATGAAGGTTGATATCCTCCATAGGAACCACCTGGGAGTATCCGCCACCTGTAGCACCTCCTTTAATTCCAAACACAGGGCCAAGAGAAGGCTCCCTTAGTACAACCGTTGCCTGGCGGCCTGTCTTGTTCATAGCCTGGGCCAAGCCAATTGAAACGGTAGTCTTGCCCTCTCCTGCAGGTGTAGGTGAAATTGCAGAAACCAGCACCAACGCCCCTTTCTTGCCGGTTTTCTTACCTTTATATGTTAAAGGAATCTTTGCTTTGTATTTGCCGTACAACTCCAAATCCTCCCTGTTTATATTCAGTTTGTCTGAAATCTTCTCTATATGAAACATTGTGTGCTCCCTTGCAATTTGTATATCTGTAGCCATAATCCTTATGATGTTTATAAGTTCTAGTAAAGATAACAATATTATTGGACAAATGGTATCTGACAATATACATCCCCCAAAAAAACTGGGTGAAATTTTATTACTTTTGCACTAACAGAAACAGTATTATGAATTATAAGGCAAAAGGATATTTGTTGGCAGCCATTTCTTCTGCCACATACGGTATGAATCCGCTTTTCTCGCTCCCTCTTTATGCAGATGGAATGAGTGTGGATTCTGTGCTGTTTTTCAGATATATGTTTGCAGTCCCTATGGTGGCGTTAATGCTCAAGAGTAGGGGGAGGAGTTTTGCAGTGGAAAAGAGAGAGATTCTCCCACTTCTTATGGTGGGGGTGTTTTTTGTCCTCTCTTCCATCACTTTGTTCAGGAGCTACTTTTATATGGATTCCGGCATAGCTTCTACAATCCTATTTGTATATCCGGTTATGGTGGCCCTTATTATGGCAATTTTTTTCAAAGAGAAAATTTCTTTGCAAACCTGGCTCTGCATTGCCCTGGCTTTGGCAGGGGTGGGGCTCCTCTACAAGGCTCCAAGCGGTGCAACCCTAAGTGTGGTGGGAATATTGTTTGTATTGGGTTCTGCATTTGCATATACATTATACATTATTGTTATAAACAAAACTGTACTTAAAGATGTGCCGTCGGTGAAGACAACTTTTTATGTTATACTGCTGGGGTTCTTTGTTTTTGCAGCTATGGCACTTGTGGGGGGAGAGCTGGATACCCCTTCCAAATGGTATTTATGGCTTGATATATTTGCGTTTGCCCTGTTTCCTACGGTACTTTCAATGTATTGGGCAACAAAGGCTATTGTTTATATAGGGTCTACGGCAACTGCAATTTTGGGGGCAATGGAACCCCTTACAGCTGTATTTTTTGGAATTATGGTGTTTGGAGAAACACTTGGTATAAGGGATGTGGCCGGATTGCTGTTGATAATTGTTTCGGTAACTTTTGTGGTGGCAGGAAAAAATACCAAAAATTAGGTATTTCCCTAGTGGCTTTTATATTGTACTTTTGTAAAGAAGATAAGGCCATTTATTATTGTTTGTTAGAACAGACTGCCAGGGAGATTCTCAGGTGGTCTGTACTGCATTGTAAAAGAGTGGAGGTTTTATGGAATACAGAGATTATAGGATTTTTACAGAAAGGGACAGGATGGAGTCCCTCATTACCACAAACTACAGGCTTTTGAATATGCTCAGCCGTTTTGGAATTTCATTGGGTGTGGGCGACAAGAGCATAGAGGAGGTGTGCAAACTTAACGGTGTGGATTGCAGCACTTTTCTGGCGGTGGTAAACCTGTTCAATAATCCAGATGCCCCTCAGGATAATGTAGATTTTTCTATGGAAGATCTTATCATTTATCTGCAAAAATCCCACACATATTATTTGGAATACAGGCTTCCTGCAATAAGGGTAGCCCTTGAGAAGGCAATAGAGGGAGGGGGAAAACAGATGCAGTATCTTATTCTCAATTATTTTGATGACTATGCATCTGAGGTGGCCCGTCATATGAACCAGGAGAATGAGGAGGTTTTTCCATATATCGGGAAGCTGATTGAGAGCAGCAGAAGTGGTGTGGCCTTACAGGGGGGGAAGAATCCCCATATTTTCAGTGAGCAGCACAACTCTATTGATGTGAGGTTGGGTGAACTTATTGATATTATTGTAAAATATTACCCGGGTGGGGCTACAAATGATCTGAACAGTGTGCTGTATGATATTTTTGTGTGCCAGCAGGATTTGGAGAACCATAACCTTATAGAAGATGTGCTGTTGGTGCCTAAGGTTAAGGAACTGGAGGAGTCATTAAGGGAAAATTCAGAAAAAAGGGCAGATGAGGAGTCGTTGAGTGAGAGGGAGATAGATGTGCTGGTGCATATTGTGCGCGGCCTTACAAACAAGGAGATTGCAGCCAAAATGTTCCTCTCTGTACATACGGTAAATACCCACAGGAAAAATATTATGAACAAGCTTAAGATTCACAGCCCTGCCGGCCTTACAATTTATGCAATTGTAAACAAGTTTGTTTCTATAGAGGATTTGGATATCAAATAGAGAGCATCCAAACGGCAACGGCAAGTAATGCAAGTGTAATGAGAGGGGCAAACCAAACCCCTCTTATTCTGTTCTGGCCCGGACGTGTGTTGCAGATACCCATCTTTATGGCATCTTGGGTACACTCTCTAAGACACTCGCCACACAAATTGCAATCAATGTCTGTAACCCTTTTAACCTTTTGCACATCAACCCCAAAAGGGCACGCCTTAACACATTCTCCGCAATTGTTGCAATTTGCAGGATTCCTGTGCACGTGCAGCAGTGAAATATTGAATTCTGCCTTTCGGGCAACAATCTCAAGAATATAGCCTCCCACTGAAAGTGCTGCAACCAGTACCCACAGCGGTATATTCGGCCCAGCCATTTGCAGCCCCCAATAACCCAGCAGCACAGCCATAAACATAACGGTAAGTCTGAAAATATTGCTGGCGGCATTTACCGGGCACAGGTACTTGCAGAAAAACATATTTCCCACAATAATGATTGAGAGAATTACAATGGCCAACACCACATTAAGCAGGAATATGTGGTAATCTATGAACAATACTGTAAGAAGGATATATTTTATAGCGCGCAGAATTTTATCAGCTGAAGACCACCTGGCAATACTTACATATTCCCTCCTCCTTTTGCCGGCAATCCACTCCTGAACAAGCCCCAGAGGGCACATATTGCTGCAGAAAAGTTTTCCAAAAAAAAGGTTGCCTACAGCCACCAGCAACATAAAAAGCACCTTTATTGCCTCTGTATCCCTTAAGGCACCCCCATTATATGCAATAACAATTACCGCACACAAAGAACAAAGCTGCAGAACATCTCTTAACCTGTCTAAAATAGAACTTTTCATACAAAAAGGGATTGTATACAAAATTACATAATTTTCTATATTTGCGCCATGAAATTTTTTGACAACCATACTCACAGCAATTTTTCTCCCGACAGTAACATCTCTGTTGCGCAAGCAGTGGCAACTGCCCTGCAAAAAGGACTTATTGGAATAGCCATCACAGACCACTATGATATTGATGCCCCAATCAGAGAGCAGGAATTTTCATTTGATCCTGCATTACAACAGGCAGAAATAGACAGAGTTCTATGGGAGATGGGAGGGAAGATGCAGGAGGGAGGATTCCAGGTAATGAAAGGTATAGAGGTGGGTTTGCAGAGCTGTAGTATGGAGAAGATAAAGAATTTTACGGCGCAGTACAGCTTTGATACGGTTATTGCCTCAGTCCATTTCCTGGATGGGGGAGATCCGTATATGGGCACCTACTACGGAGACAAAGATTTCAAACAGGCATACGGACACGCCCTTGAGGAGATATACAATACGGCAATTGCCTATAAAGATTTTGATATAATCGGGCACTATGATTATGTTGCCAGATACTCGCCTTACGGTCCCGGATGCAGAGATATAACACTTGCACAGTTTGGAGATTATCTTGAGCCTTTGTTAAAGTTCCTTGCCCAGGAGGGGAAAACCTTTGAGCTCAACACCAAAACTTATATGAACCACAAAGGGTATGTTCCGGCGCTTGATACAGCAATCTTGCGCAGGTTCCGCGAACTTGGTGGAGAGGCCCTCAGCTTTGGCTCAGATTCCCACAACGTAGACCGTTTGGGAGACAAATTTGAGTATTATGCCCACGTGGCCAAAGAGTGCGGTTTCCGCTATCTGGTTTATTTCAAAAACCGCAAGCCGCAGTATTATAAGATAGAGTTATAAGAAAAGCCCCTTGTGAGGGGCTTCAATTTTATTTCTTTTTCTTCTTCAAATCCTCTTTGAGGTAATACTTCCCATCCTTACCTTTCTTGTACTCCTGCCCTTTACCCAAATACTTCAAGTATTTGATGTACTGCTGTTCACTCAGAATGGTCTTAAAAGCATCCATTGTTTTTTGAATCCATTTCTCCCTGGTTGTGTTGTAGGTATCAATATCCTGGCTACCTCTTGCTCTGAGAGCTTCCATATCATCAGTCAAGCCAATAAAGTTGTTGCGGAGGATAGAATCTACATAAAAAAGTTGGGCGCCATCAAGCAACAGCTCTTTTTCAAGTTTGTTGGCTTCATCTATAGCCATCTCTTCCGGAGATTTCTGTTCAGGTTGCTGCTGGGCAGACAATTGTGTGCTGCAAAGCAATGCTATTACAGCAAATATGCAGGTAAACAAGTATTTCATAATTTTTTATATATTTGTATTTACACCGCTAAGATAGTAAAAACACATAAAAAAACGTATATGAAACTAATTTTTAGAACATTGTTGGTAGCAGTTGCGCTGATGCTTTCTGTAAATGCATCAGAAGCTTGTACCAACTTGCTAATCACAAAAGGGGCCAGTAAAGACGGCTCGGTAATGGTAACTTATTCTGCAGATTCACACGTATTGTATGGTGAACTATATTTTACTCCGGCAGGCATATTCCCAAAAGGGAGCAAACTGAAAGTGTTTGAGTGGGACGGCGGACATTTTATGGGAGAGATTGCCCAGCTTCCACGCACATACTCTACTATGGGTAATATGAACGAGCACCAGCTTATTATTACTGAAACCACTTTTGGCGGTCGCGGCGAGCTTGTAGATACAACAGGAATTATAGATTATGGTTCACTTATCTACATTACCCTTCAGCGTGCAAAAACAGCAAGGGAGGCCATTAAGGTAATGACAGAGCTTGTTGCAGAGTATGGTTATGCATCGGGAGGAGAATCATTCTCAATTGCAGATAAAGATGAGGCGTGGATTATGGAAATGGTGGGAAAAGGAACCAAGCTCAATGCAAAAGGTCAGAATGAGAACAAGGGTGCAGTATGGGTAGCAATCCGTATTCCCGACGGTTATGTCTCTGCTCACGCAAACCAGTCCCGCATAGACAAAATACCTTTTGCAGACACAGAGAACTGTATGTATGCAAAAGATGTGGTTTCATTTGCAAGAGAGGCCGGATTGTATGAGGGTACAGATGAGGATTTCAGTTTCTGTGACACATATGCTCCAGCAGATTTCAGTGCCCTTAGAGCTTGTGAGGCACGTGTATGGGCTGCTTTCAATATTTTGGGAGGTGGTATGATTGGTGAGAAACCAGCAATGGACTACTTTGATTTTGCAAGCGGTGCAAACCCTGCAAACAAGATGCCTTTGTATATCAAACCTGCACACAAAGTGACCGTAAAAGAGGTGGCGGATGTAATGAGAGACCATTATGAGAACACACCGCTTGATATGAGAAAAGATATTGGTGCCGGTGGATTTGAACTTCCTTACCGTTGGAGACCATCTACATTCCAGGTAGACAGCTTGCGTTATACAAATGAGCGTGCAATTGCTACCCAGCAGACAGGTTTCTGGTTGCTGGGACAGGCCCGCAGCTGGTTGCCTGATGAGATTGGCGGTATCCTTTGGTTTGGTGTAGATGATGCTGCAACCTCTTGTCTAACCCCTATCTACTCAAGCGGCTTAAGAGCCCCCAAATGCTTTGAGGTTGGAAACGGACACCTTACAGAGTACTCTCCAACTGCTGCATTCTGGTTGTTCAACAGAGTTGCACAGTTTGCATATTTGAGATATAACCTTGTTGCCCCAGAGATTCAGAAAGCGGCTAACGAGCACGAGCTTGGAGCAATGCAGATTATCCCAACCGTAGATGCAGAGGCGCTAAGATTGTATAAAACCAAACCAGGTGAGGTAAAAGAGTACCTTACTGTTTGGAGCGAGAAATTTGCAGACCGTATGTTCAAGAAATGGAAAGAGCTTGATGAGTACCTTCTTGTAAAATTCATAGACGGCAACATTAAAGCCCAGAACACAGACGGCTCATTCAAAGACAACGGCGCCGGCAGAAACATCCCTGCCAAACCAATCCAGCCAGGCTACAGCGAGCACTGGAAACGCAAAGTTGCTGAGGATGCAGGAGAAAGACTGATAGTAGTACAACCGGTACAACAATAAAGAGGGTGACCCAAAAGGTCACCTTTGTTCATCTATATTCACAAATTAGCTCCCAAACGTGCCCCAAAACCAGCTCCATCCCATTTGGGGAACGAATTTGCTCCAAAACGAGCCCCAAATGTCATCCCTAGCTTATTTGAAGAACAATTCTTCAGCATATTCCACTTCACGGAAAATAGTGATATGCTCAGACCTTCCACCTGGCTAGCAATCTATTGTATCTGAGCCCGGCTGAGGAACTCGACAACTGAAGTTGTCTCAAACAGGCCTCAGCTTCAGGCTCATCTACAATGATTGCCTACGCCGTTCACGGATTCGCATATCACTATTTTCCTGCTGTGTCATATACTGAATCTGCATAATGCCGGAGGGTAAACATTGGCC
>JAZSEZ010000022.1:0-6904 GCA_045531975.1 Candidatus Egerieisoma sp.
GTTATTGCAGACGAAGTCTGAACTAGGCGCAAATAACAAAAAACTCATTTATATACAAAGAGAGGGCAACCAATTTTTTGCGGTTGTCCTCTCTTTATGTTTATGCTTTAGAACTTTTTCTGGCAAAAAACTGTCGAGAAGAAACTACTCCCGACAATATGGGTACTCAGAAGAAAACTCAGGGGAGGTAAAATTTGGAATTATATGCTTCCCGATAAATTCCTTTGCCCCCTGCAAATTGAAATATTGCCAGTTGCCGCAGGTGAGCTCCGAAGCCCCCGGAATCACCTCCTGTGCAAGAATGTGCTCCATACACTGCAATATAAGTTTTCTGAGATACTCTGCCTCATAGTGGCAGTTTGTAAGGAGGTAAAACCCAGTAAGACATCCCATTGGCCCCACATAAAGAACAGTGGAAGCAAACTCCTCAGTGGTCTTTGTCCTGAGAAAATCTGCCATAAAATGCTCAAGGGTATGAGCCACCTTTGGATCCATAAACACCCCTTTATGCGCCGCATCCTGAGGCTTTACAAACCTTACATCATAAGTGAAAATTCCATTTACCCGGCACTCATAAATGCCCGGCAACAGCTTCTTGTGATCTATAATAAATGAATTTACTTTTTGCATTTTAGTATTCAATTTTAAATTCTGTTATACTTAATATTTTGCATCCAATTCCTTAAGCATCCAATCCAGGAACGGCCTTAGAGCCTGTGCTGCCGGCTCAGCGGTCTTCACCTGAAGGGTAATCTCGTTCCCCATACCGCGGAGAATATCAAAACGGTGGTTATCGTTCTTGTCAATTCCCTCAATTGCCGACCAGCTCTTTGCAAACTCAATTGCATTCACTTTCTGTAAGTCAGCTGCGGTAAGTGCATCCAACATAATCTCTGCATTCTGTACCATCACCTGCAACTTGAGTACAAACGGCCTCAAATCAGCATAGAACAATGTATCACTCTCATTCTTGGAATCTTTCATCTTCCCGATAGCTTTACATGCTTTGCCTATTTTGGCAAGTTCAGCTTTAAGTGCTTGTGCAGAAGCCTGAGCAGGATTTTGTCTGTAAGCTGTCTTGAATTCATTGATAAGCCCGGCAAGAGGGGAAAGGGAATCATAATATCTCAAATAAGGGACAATTGTCTCAAACTCCGGAGCCATCTCTTTTCCAAGAACAGCCGGTAAGGCAGCTTTCCAGTTCTCCATATTGTTGAAAGTCTTCATATTCCAGGTGTAGTCTGCTACGCCAAACAAAGGAATCTTTGAAAGTTCTCCCTGTTGCATAGGGTTGATGATAATGGTCTTCACCTTAAGATCTTTTTCAAGGTCCTTATTATAGTGGATGTGCTTCTCATCTGCAAAGTTTGCGTAGGTGTCTGCTACAAAAATCTTTGTTACATCCACATCGTTGCAAGGGTAGTTCCACCACCAAGAAACCTCACGGCCAAGATAATCGTTAAGGACTGCAAGGTCCTCACTATTTGGAACAGACCAAACATTTTTTCCTGTAGTATAAATGTTTACCTTGGCAGGAACAGGATTGAGCGATTCCCAGAACTTTCGTGCAAGCTCAGGTTTTGCCCAACTGTAAGCGTAAAGCTGTGGTACATACTGCAATGGTTTTACTGTGTCTGCCGCAGGGGTGCCAGGCTGGTTCCATTTTGTATCAATCATATTCTGCAAACCTGTAAGGCGGTCTGCACATTGTTTCAACGAAGGGTCATCATAAGGTACACCGCAGTCATCTACAAACACTCCAAACTGACGTACTCCAAGTGAGTACATAAGTTCAAACTTGCTCATAATCCTCTCCAGAACATCAGACTCTCCAAGAGCTGTGAAAGTTGTACCCGGATGGATTGCCCAAATGAAGTTAACCTTACACTCGTGTGCTGTCTGGGTAAGCTGCTTCATCATATCCTGGGTCATAAGCCCGTATCTCTTCTCATTATCAGTTATCTTATCGGGATAAGCCTTGTCCCAGTAACGGGTATGGTAAGGATCACTCTTAGCACCATACATATACATATTAAGTTTGTAGCGGGCCATAAAACGGAACAGGTCTTTGGTAACCTCCATGCTGTATGGAACTCCGTAGTAGCCCTCAATTACGCCTCGGTATTTTACATCTGCATAATCATAGAAAACAACTGGTGCAAGATTGGTTGTGCCATTGTCAAGCATCTGCTCAAGAGTAGCCAGGCCATAGAACACAGCATCTGTATTCTCACCAAGAATCACCACCTGTGCTTTGTTGCCTGCTTGGGTGAGGCTCACAATATGGCGGTCATATTTCTCCTTGCTGAAGAGTTCCCTTTTCAGTTTAAGGTTGCTTGCCTTACGGTCTGCAACACCATTGGAACCATTGATCCCAAGGTAGACAACAGATTCTCCCTGCTGTGGTCTCTGCACAACTGACGCATCCAAATTATTCTCCTTAAGGATTTGAAGAGCACGCTCTACGGTATAATTGTCAATACCTTGCTCAGCTACAACACAAACTTTCTGCGTAAACGAAGTTTTTCCTTTACCAATTTCCTTTTCTTGCGGAATAGGATAAACAGAATAGGGATTCTGCGCCCAAATACTGCCGCTCACCATCAATAGAGCGAGAAATAAGATATATACTATGCGTTTCATAATTTGAATTTAGTTGTAATTCCAAGAATCTCCGCTCCGTATTTTTCAAGCTTCGCTTTTCCAAAACCTTTTATCTCCAAAAGTTCCATAGAGGTCTGCGGTATACGGGCAGCTATTTCAAGCAGCGTGCTCTGGTGCAAAATGGTGTATGCAGAGACGTTGTCTTTTTTAAAGCGGGCAGTACGCCATCTCAGGAGTTCATCACGCAACTCTTCATTTACTGTAAGCAGCTCATCTGTGGCATTTATTTTTGATGCAACAGCAGATTTGCCTGATTTCTTTTTAACGGTTTTACGCTCCAGCAACTGGCACTCTGTACGTATCTTGCCAAAGGCCTCTGGGGTAAACTCCCCAGAAGAAAACAAAGATAGGGTGCGGCAAAGAATATCCAATAGAATCATCAGTTCTGTCCAGGCCTCTTTTGTATTCTTCTTTGTCTCCTTGTTGTCTATCTCAAGCACTGCAATATCATTGCAAAAATCTCTCATCTGCTCAAAGGGTGGCAAGAAATACCCGGCCGCCTTCTCAAGACGCTCTCTGAGATACTCTTGTGAGGTGCCAGTAGTTTCAATATGAGTAAGTTGTCGGGAAAAAGTTTCTGCAGTTTTTTTCAGCTCATACAATTTGCTCTGGTGGGAGAGAAGCATTTCTGATTCAACAGGGTATAGCTTCTCATATCCTGCGCGCCAGTTCTTCATATACCAACCCAAAGTGCGTACAAGAGGCGCAAAATTGAAAATCTCACGTAATACATCAAACTTGTGGGCATTCTCGGCAGCCCCCAAAGATGACTGTACAACAGCAAATGGAGATACCCCCTGGTTGAAACGTGAAATATGGGAATCTGAGTAGAGTGATGAAGCACTGATAGGGGTATGGAGGGTAATTCCTTCAAGTGTCCTGCAACGGGAGAGTGCCACATATACCTGACCAAAGGCAAAAGCCGCCCCGGCATCAATAATTACATTATTGAAAGTAAGTCCCTGGCTCTTGTGGATTGTAACTGCCCACGCAACCCTCAGCGGCAATTGTTGGAACTTGCCAACTATAACCGGAATAATCTCCTGGGTCTGCTGATCTATCTGATACTGGATATTTTCCCACACTGCCGGCTCTACCTCAATCATTTTACCTTCAAAATCCTCCACCAGTACATTCCCGGTTGAAGTTATCTCCATAACAGTTCCCATCTTTCCGTTGTAATATCCGGCCTGGGAATCGTTGCGTATGAACATCACTTTGGCTTCCTCCTTAAGGCTGAGGAAAAGATCTGCAGGGTAGTTGTTTTCAGGGAAATCCCCTTCAATCTTAGCCTCAAACACAGCAGGATCCCCAGGTAAAGCCATAAGTTCAGTAGTGTTCACATAGTCTGCCTGAGCGTTGTGGGTAGTAAGGCGTATTACCTCATCAGAATTTTGTGTTGCACCAACCCGTGAATTCAGCCTCTCTAATATCCGAGGAGTTATCTTATTGTCCCTCACAGCATTAAGTATCTCAATAAAATTGGCATCCTTCTGCCTGTGCACCTTCTGGAGTTCAATGGTAATATAATCCATCTTCCCGATAGCCTTTGAATGGAAAAAATACGGAGAAGGGTAAACCTGAGCAATATACTGCCTCTCACTATCCTTAACCACCGGCGAGAGCTGATGGATATCACCAATCATCAGCAACTGAACACCGCCAAAAGGGGCATCGTTACGCCTGTAACGTCTGAGGACACTATCTACGGCATCAAGAATATCTGCCCTTACCATAGAAATCTCATCTATGATAAGGAGGTCCAATGTGCGGATAATCTTTACACGCTCCTTGCGGAGACTACGGTATCTGTCGGGAGTCTGATACTCTGTAATAAGTTCCTTTACATCTGGGAGATAGGGGCAAAGAGGCAACTGAAAAAATGAGTGTATTGTTGAACCTCCAGCATTAATGGCTGCTACTCCGGTTGGAGCCAGCACCACAAACCTCTTGGAAAGGGTCTGCGTAATATGTTTTAGGAAAGTGGTCTTTCCTGTGCCGGCACGTCCGGTAAGAAAAAGAGATTTGCCGGTATACTTTACATACCTTTCCGCCGTCTGAAAAATCTCGTCTTTCTCTATCATTAGCCCAATTTTTAAGTATCAGTCTACAAATATAAAGATTTAAATTCAGGAGAGGAATTTTGTTATGTGTCAGAAATTGACAAAATGCGATAATACTTTTGTACAAAAGTATTTATAAAATATAAACACAATAATTGAAAAATTTGAAATAAAATTATGGAAAACTCAGTTAAAACAACACCTGTTAAATCTGCTTTACAAGATATCTACCTGTATATTGCACTTTTAAGGAAATCCCCGTAAAAGGCAAACTCTATTCAACGATGTTTAACCAATCGTTTTCAGCCGATGGTGCGGTCTGCTCCCTCAAAGAGGATAAGGAGGGACGATTTGACCTTAGAATCGATGGCGTATCGCATCACTCTTGGTTCAGACGCAAAAAAGATGAGTTTATGGAAGCGTTAGGATTGCCGACAAGTAGAAACCAAAATCGAGGGATGAAACTATAAAACAGCCCCCAAGTCGTGATAATTTGCCCGTACAAGGCTTATTATTGCGACTTCTTTGTAATTTTGCAATATGATTCAATCGAAATTTAAGTTTTATAAACCATGTAAGTTGTTACAACCTTATGTGAGATATTATTGGGTATTCAATAGTTGCCAAATGATGAATACCTATACATTCCCTATTGGATGTCCTCAAATCATTTTTCATAAGCGTACACCGCTGTTTGTCCCAGAATTTCGTACAATGCAGGACAAACTGACAATCAGCGGACAAGTCAATTTCTCTTCACACCTGCAAGCTGACGGTGATGTCGAAATGATTGTTGTCGTATTCTATCCGCATACGATGAATATGTTTCTGAACACTCCTGCATCATCTTTTTATAACCAAGAAATTTCAGGTTATGACATTGAGGATAAACAACTGAACGAATTGGCCGCACAAGTGTTTGAATGTGAGGATAACAATCTTTGCGTCACTCTCATTGAAGAATGGTTGTTATCCCGATTATCGACAAAACCATACGATACAACATACAGAGTAAAGCGTATAAATGCAGCTATAGATAAACTTTGTGCTGCTCCTCATACCCTTGTAACCGAATTGTCTCCCATTTGCTGTTTGGGCAAGAAACAATTCGAACGAGAGTTCTATTTGCATGTAGGGATGAATCCCAAAGAATATTCTCGTATTGTCCGCTTTCAAAAGGCATTAAGGCTAATGCAGCATCAGCAGGGCAAGAGCAATCAAGCCGATTTGGCATACACAAGCGGTTATGCAGACCAATCACACCTCATCCGTGAGTTCAAGAAGTTGTGTGGATATACCCCTTTGTCATTGCTAGAAGTTTCAACTCCCTATTCCGACTTGTTTACTACTCCCATATAGAAGTCTCATTTGTTCTATCCAATGCAGGATACTTCATCTACTTTTGCAACTTCATTTATGAACTTAATAACAGAAAAGTATGAAAGAAGTCAATCCTCAAACGACCACTCGTGCATACGCTTTTGAAATGTGGATGAACGCCCCAATGCCGATGGTCACATTTTTCAAGACACTTGATGTCTCCAATCTTGTAAAAATCAGCAGAAAGAAAAGACTGAAATTCAATATGCTGATGTGCTATTGCATTGGAATGGCTGCAAGTAAAATCAAAGAATTTTATATGCTTCCCGTGAATGGTAAATTGATGCAATTTGATACTATCGCAGTAAATACTATCGTTGCTAATAGTGCCGGCGAGATAAGTTCGTGCGACCTCCCATTTGACGACGATTTACAGCTATACTGTAATGATTATCTACGCTTAACCCAACAAGTCGCACAAAGTTGCATCGACCACGACCTTTCTCATCAGAGCATGGTTATCGGCACCTCGGCATTGGCACAATATGAAATTGATGGTGCGGTGGGTATGTATAGTGGCATTTTCTGCAATCCGTTTATGATTTTGGGCAAATACAAGCGTGCATGGTTTAAAACTAGTCTGACCGTATCTTTCCAGTTTCACCATACACAAATGGATGGGGCACATGCATCCAAATTCTTGGAGTATATCCAAAAAGAGATTGATAAGATTGAATAAAACTTTCAAAGTATTATTTTGTGCAGATAAAAAGATGATTCAATTCTTTTTATCGGCATTTCTTTTTGTACCTTTGTGACATCAGAGTTATCACATTGGAGCATAACAATGAAGAACT
>JAZSEZ010000008.1:0-41202 GCA_045531975.1 Candidatus Egerieisoma sp.
AGTGGGGTGAATACCGGTTCTACAAATTGGCCAATCTGGGCAATGTAGGATTGTTCAATCTGCTCGTATTTCTGTTGGGCCTGAATTTCCAGAATGCTTTGCTGTTTGGCTGCAGAAGGGAGGTCACTTACCTCCACCTGAGCAATCATTCCGTCGTAGTCTTTGGAGAACTCGGTCTTGTGAGGGAAGTATCCTAATGCCCAAATGAAGATTGAGCCGGCCAGAATTGTGGTACCCATTTTGCGCAGGTATTGCTGGCTCCTGCCCCACATATGGTTGAGGGAGTTCCTCCAGGTTGGAATCCTGTACGGCGGCAGCTCCATTACAAACGGTATATCCTCTTTTCTTTTAAAGAATTTGCACAGCATAAGGGCAGTAAATACCGCCATGAGCATACCAATAAAGTATACAGAAAACAGGATTGCCCCCTGATGTTTTGTGAACAGTGCCGTTACAAAGAGCATATAAATTGGGTATTTTGTGCCGCAGCTCATAAACGGAATCATCATAATGGTAATGAGCCTGTCGCGCCTGTTTTCCAGGGTTCTGGTAGCCATAATTGCCGGTACATTGCACCCGAATCCCATAATTATTGGAATTACAGATTTGCCGTGCAGCCCAATTTTGTGCATCACCTTATCCATCAGAAACGCCACGCGGGCCATATACCCCGTATCCTCCATAAAAGAGAGGAACAGGAACAGAATCATAATCTGAGGGAAAAACACAATCACACTCCCCACACCTGCAATGGCCCCCTCCACAACAAGGTCTCTGGCCACCCCTTGTGGTATCATCTTCCCGATAGTTTCACTCAGCCAGGCCACCCCAGCATCAATCCAGTCGGTAGGGTATTGCCCAATAAAGAATGTCATCTGGAACACAAGGAACATAAATAGGAAGAACAGGGGCAATCCAAACCATTTGTGGGTAAGGATATTGTCCAATCTGTATTTTCTTTCGGTGGTGCTGTTTGGGGCGTGGGTGTATGTCTCCTCCAATGCTCCGTGGATGAAGGCATATTTGGCATCGGTAATTACAGATGCGGAGTTATCTTGGTATTCCTTCTCAATTTTCTTTATTTGTCGGGAAGCACATTCCAGAATTTTTTCTGAATTTGGGAACCCTTTAATTCTGGTGGTAAAGACAGTGTCCCCCTCCAACAGTTTGATTGCGGCGTACTGGGGGTGAATTTTGTTGCGCAGCTCCTCGTTCTTTTTAATGAGCTGTTTTACCTCCCTTAAGGCGCCGTTAATGGTTTCGCCGTAGTTTATATGAATGTGCCTGTAGTCCTGCTCGTCATCATTGTACATTGCAATTACCCTCTCCAGCAGCTCTGTAAGGCCTACTCCTTTGGTGGCAATTACCGGTACAAATGGGATACCAATCATTTTGCCCAGCAGATTGTAGTCAAATTTGTCCCCTTTCTGCTCAAGCTCGTCATACATATTAAGGGCTGCCACAACCTTAATGTTCATATCAATAAGCTGGGTGGTAAGGTAGAGGTTGCGCTCAAGGTTTGAGGCATCCAGCACATTTACAACCACATCTGGCATATCATCCAAAAGGTGTCTTCTTACATAAAGCTCTTCCTGGGTGTACTCGCTCATTGAGTAGGTACCAGGGAGGTCGGTAATGTTTATGGTGTATCCGTTGTGCTTGAACTGGGCGGTTTTAAGGTCTACGGTAACTCCGCCATAATTGCCGGTTTTCTCATTTTTGTTGGCAGCGGTGTTGAACAGGGTGGTTTTGCCGCAATTGGGGTTTCCCACCAATGCCACATTTATGGTATTGATCTCCTCTTTAACCCTCTGCATAAATGCCTCGTCTGCCGGAATTGTACCCCCTTCAAACGGGTGCTGGAAAGTTTTGTACACCTCTTTAGATACAATTTCTATAAGATTTGCCTCATTGTTCCTCAAAGAAATGCGGTAGCCCATAAGCTCCAGTTCCATAGGGTCTCCCAACGGAGCCTTTTTAATAACCTTTACAGTTATTCCTGGAACAAATCCCATCTCATTGATTCTCTTGCGGAAAGCTCCATAGCCTTTCACTTTGGTTATTACACCTTCCTCCCCTGGCTGGAGCGCCGACAGCACATTTATATTATTGGAATCCATTGTATACACCGCTTGCTAATTTACGCAACAAATGTAAGGTATATCGGCTGCGGGTGTAATCACTATTTTAAGGTATTTATCAACTTTAATTGACTATTTTTGCCACAAATTTTATGATGAGATGAAAAAGTTCAGGAAGATATTATATGCGGTGCTGACAATTTTGGCGGCAGCAATCTGTTTTGCAGAGGAATTGAGTGAAATCTTCTCCCAGGTGCAGGAGGAGAAGCAGGAGGTGGTACAGCTGGGAATCCCTTCTATGGGGGATGGCGTAACTTCCCAGATACTCCATTACACAGGGCACACCCTCTCTTACAACAATGAAACCCGTCTGCCCAACTGGGTTGCGTATGAACTTACCGGCAAGGAGGTTCAGGGGGATAATCCGCGTAAAGACAAGTTTGCAAGGGATCCGCAGGTAAAAGGGGCGCAGGCAGATAAGGAGGATTATCGCAATTCCGGATGGGATCGCGGCCATATGGCCCCTGCTGGGGATATGAAATGGAGTACTAAGGCAATGGATGAGAGTTACTACTTCACAAACATATGTCCCCAAAATCATGAACTCAATTCTGGAGACTGGAAAGAGTTGGAGGAGAAATGCCGCAAATGGGCAGAAAAATATGGTTCTGTTTATATAGTTTGTGGCCCAATAATAACAGAAAATGTCCACGGTAAAATAGGTGAGAACCAAGTTGTTATTCCCGATAAATTCTTCAAGGTACTCCTTATCCAAAAGGATGGGAAGTGGCAAGGGGCAGGATTCCTCTTTAACAATCCTCCCAAAAGGAATTCCCGTTTGAGTACAAAAACTCCAGCAAACCGTCCATTGGAATCCTACCTGGTTACCATAGATGAGGTAGAATCCATAACCGGCCTGGACTTCTTCCACAAACTCCCTGATTCAGTTGAGAAAGAGGTTGAGCAGCAGAGGGCATTGTTCTGATTTGTGCAGCAAATGCC
Source organism: Candidatus Egerieisoma sp. (assembly GCA_045531975.1). GTDB lineage: Bacteria > Bacteroidota > Bacteroidia > Bacteroidales > UBA932 > Egerieousia. Next base: position 3,084 of record JAZSEZ010000008.1, read on the forward strand.
CTAAAACTGCACAATGTTGACATTAGCAAGTAAATTTGTGCAGGGGATGAGCGTTTTTAGCACAAAGTTGCATGGGAGGGTAGGACTGGGCAGGACTGGGCAGAACTTACCAGAAAATCTCCGGTTCTTTGCGTGGGTTTGTAAAGTTTTTCTCAAGTATCTCTTTGTGTTCCAAATAGGTTGGGTCTGAGAAGTATTTGGCTTTTGGGCGGCACAGTTTTATGCAGGCACCACATTTTATGCAAATGCCAGGTACAAGTGAGCAGTTGGTTGGGTCTATTGCACCCATTGGGCAGAGCATTGCGCAGATGCCGCAGTTTGTACATTTTTCAGGATTGGTTTCCGGCTTCACTCTCCTTATATCTATGCTTTTGTTGCTGCTGCTTTTGGCGTTGTAGAACTGGTAAGGGTATGGATTGCCCGGCACAACAAGGGGTGCTTCAGGTTTCCATCCGCCAATTATACGGCAGGCAATCTCTTTACCAAATTCCCCGGCAATCTGCAAGTCCCGGTCATCCGGTCTGCCTCCTCCCAAAGTGTATGAAAATGAATGCTCTCCAATAAAAGCTCCGGCTGCAATACATTGGAATCCGTTCCCCTCCATAATATCTTTAAGCTCTATTAGGGCATCGTCATAAGCCCTGTTGCCGTATACCACTACTGGAACTCCAATAGCACCGTTCCCCTTTATTGAGGCAAAGAAATCCCTAATAAGGTTTGGCACACGTCCAATATAAACCGGTACTCCAAATATTACCAGTTCCCCCTCACCAAAAACTGGCGTTTCTTTTCTTTGAAGGGGTGTGGTTACATTTATTTTTGAAAATCCCTGCAGGTTCATCTCTGCTGCAGCGGCGCAAGCAATGGCCTCTACCGTTTTTCTGGTAGTATATGTTGGGCTGAAGTAGAGCCCTGTAACTTTGTTTATGGTCAAATGTTCCATATTGCAAAAGTACTGAATTTGTAGATATATAGTTATATTTGTAGAATCATTAAAAATGAGATGATATGAAAAAAAGTGTTTTGGCGTGGAAATTTGCCTTAATATGTTTTGCCGTACTGGTTTTAGCTGGATTTCCATCTTGTGATATACTGGATTCTGATTTTCCACAGGAGGACAGATTATTGCTTAAGGCCAACCAGTTTGTATATGACTACACTTCTGAGGCATATTTGTGGGAAGATAAAATACCTTCAAACATCACATATAAAAGTGCAGACAATCCCAAAGATTTGTTTGAGCTTATGAGATATAAGGAGTTGGACAAATGGTCTTCCGTTACAGATAATTCCCAGGAAAAACTGGAGGAGTTTCAAGGTGTTTCTACAACCTTCGGATACTCGTTGGCTTTTGGTATCTTTTCCAATAATCAGGACAGGTATTTTGCTGTTGTACAATTTGTTTATCCAAACTCCCCAGCTGAGCAGGCCGGACTGAAAAGGGGTGATTTTATTATGCTCCTTAATAATGCCAACATCAATAAAGATAACTATCTGCAGCTTTATTATGGTTCAAGCATTTCTGTTGGACTTGGTGAGTTAAGAGATGATGGAACAGTAGAATTGTCGGGAAAAAGTGTTACAATGTCAGCTGTTAAAATGTATGAAGATCCTGTTGTGGACTACAGGGTAATTGAGGCGGGTGGCAAGAAGATAGGTTACCTTTTTTATGCAGGGTTTTATGAAGAGTCCCATCAGAAGCTGGTTGAGGTGTTCAAGGGATTCAAAGATGCGGGTGTACAGGAACTTATACTTGATTTGAGATACAACCCTGGTGGAAATGCATTAACACCCCCATATATGGCAAGTATGATTGCCCCACTTGGTGCGGTAGAGCAGAAATCGGTATTCCTTACCCAAAGGTGGAATAATCTTTATATGGATTATTTCCAGAGGACAGATGAGGATATGCAAATATATTTTCTTCCCGATATACCTGTAAACCTTAATCTTAGCAGAGTGTATGTACTTACATCCGGTTCAACAGCCTCTGCCAGTGAAGCTACAATTTCCGGACTTATGCCACATATGGATGTAATTAAGGTGGGTACTACAACATACGGGAAATATTGCGGTGCGGCACTTCTTTCCCCAACTGATAAAAACGGTAATCCTGACGATGAGATAAGCAACTGGCTCCTTACTCTGGTTATATACAAATTTGTGAATATTCAGGGATTCACAGATTTTAAAGATGGTATAGCACCTGATTTTGAGGTTGAAGATAACGGACTGTTTGCAGGAATTCCATTGGGTGATACTGCAGATCCTTTGATAGCCAGGGCTATTGGACATATTACGGGATCTGAAACCAAAGCTTCCGGAATTGTGGTACCGCAGGGTATTGAAACTGTTCCTCATTTGGGGGAGAATCCAACACGTGGCGGTATGAATGTTGTAATGGATTTTAATGTGAGATAATCTAATTCTGCAAGATATGAAGAAACTGTTTTTTGTATTGTTTATGGCTCTTTCTGTTGGAGCTTTTGCACAGTTGAATAATGGCGATATGAGCAAATATCTGGCTAAGGATGCTGTAGTCCTTAGAGACGGGTATGTAGTTTTTTCTGATACTATAGCTCTTATAGATAATTGTACTGAGAGTCAGATTAAGGATGTTGCTCTTTCCTGGCTTGAGGGGTATCTTTCAAAGTATGACAAGGGCAGAAACAGAATAATTTCAAATGCTCCTGGAAAGATTGTGGCAGTGGGGGATATGCAGATTGTTTTTACCAGCAATGCCTTTGCATTTGACAGGGCACAGATGTCGTATGCCCTTACAATAAACTATACGGCAGAAGAGTGCAGTCTGGAGGTAAGCAGAATTAGGTACGTATACGAAGAGAAGGATAAAATTTGCAGATATACAGCTGAACAATATATTACAGATGAGGCTGCTGTAAATAAGAGCCGTACAAAACTTACTCCGGTTACCGGCAAGTTCAGGAAGACTACCATTGATATGGTTGATGAGATTTTTGCCTCTTTCAATAATGCTCTCAAATATTATTCTAAGAGTGGTATGGCTGAAATCTTGAAGAATGCACCGCAGCTTATGCAGCAGCAGAATGCCCAACCTGCCCGTTAGGGAACGAGGGTGAAATAATCCACTTCAGGCCATTTCTTTACCCTTTTCAGGGCGCGGGTAATATCGCGGTTCATTTGTCGGGAAAGTCCTGGACCTGTCCACGAAGAACTGTTGGACAGGAACACCCAAGTGTATCCATCTTGCTGTGCTTTTATAAGGGCGCTTGTGCCTGCCATTGAGCCGCTGCGTAGCCACTCCCTTGAGGTTACTGTAGCCCATCCTGCCGGTTTGTGCTTCTTATCGGAAAGGGTCATAAAATCTATGCTTTCCTGTGAGAGGAACTCCTCCTTTACAGGACAGTTGTCAATTGCAGATACCAGTTTAAGAAGTTCAACAGGGGATGCCACCCATCCTCCGGCACCATACAGGCCGTGTACATCATTGCCGCCACGGCTCTTCATAACCAATGAGTCTGTGCCGTTGTATGCAGGTACAGGCTCTGCCTCCCTTACCTCATAATAATTTACCTCATTCTCAAGAAATTCATCAGAAAAATTGTGGGCAAGGTGTATGTCATAACACCCTATTGGGGCCAGTACAGAGTCTTTTACGTAAGTTTCGTATGGTATTCCCGATGATTTTTCAATTACTTTTGAGAGGATAATGTAACCCAGATTGGAATAGTTGAACCACCCTCCAGGAACAGCCCTCAGACGCAATTTGGTGGCATAAAGCACCATATCATCCATACTTAGAGGCAACTCTTTATTCAGGTATTTTGCCACAAGGTCCATATTGAATGCCGCATCCCCGTGTGGGTTTGCAAAACCGCTTGTATGCCTTAGAAGGTGTTCTACTGTAATTTTCTTTATGTTCTTGTCTCTGTAATTTAAGAATAAAGAGTCACACAGTATTCCCTCTTCACCAAATACTTTGTCTTGTGTTGAGAGTTTTCCTGTTTCGCACAATCTCATAACTGCAACTGCGGTAATGAGCTTTGATACAGAGGCAACACGGAACACGTTCTTTACTTCGCACTCTATGCTGTCCTGTAAATTTGAGTAGCCGTATCCTTTGGCATAGATAAGGCTGTCATTTTTCATAAGGGCAAAGGAAGCACCTTTTATGTCCCAATAACGCATAAAGCGTCTTATTGCCGCGTCAAACTTCTCAGTCTCCTTAAGGTTGCTCATAGAGTTGTCCAAAAGGTGATTGAGCGGAACAGGGGCAGGCTCCTCCACTTGAGTCTCTTCTGCCGCATTTCCCCCTCTGATAATACTATGCAAGTTTACAGCCATCACTGCTATAACTACAGAGATGGCTGCAAACAGCACATATTTTTTCTTTGTAAGACGCTTCATCAATTATCGGGAAGATTATTTTTCAAGCTCTTTTACCATATCTTTTATTTGGGTAATAAGGGCTGGTACATCCAGTTTCTGCGGACAAGCGTTTCTGCAGGCACCGCAGTTGATACATTTGTCTGCTCTTGCTCCCTCCGGTACGGTGTTGTTGTATGTTGCAAGGAATGCACGTTTTTTCTTGTTGAACTTGCTGTCTTTAGGACCGTTCAAATCTGGAATGTTGCTCTCTTTCACGCATTTGTTGTATGCCTCAAATACGGCAGGGATATCTACACCAAATTTACAAGGCATACAATATCTGCAGGCTGTACATCCAATCTGTTTGTACCTTCTGTACTCGGCAATTGCTTTGTCCAATACTGTGCGGTCTGCCTCGGTAAGCGGTTTGAAGTTGCAGAAAGTCTTAAGGTTGTCTTTAAGGTGCTCCATCTCTGTCATACCGCTCAATACGCAAAGAACGTTAGGAAGTGAACCTACATAGCGGAATGCCCAAGATGCAACGGTGTCGTTTGGAGCAGCCTCTTTAAGGATAGCCTCAGCATCTGGTGTAAGGGTTGCAAGTGCACCACCTTTCAACGGCTCCATTACCATACAAGGGATACCACGTTTTTCTGCCTCTTTGTAGAAGAACTCAGCCTCCTGGTCTACCCAGTCTATGTAGTTGATCTGTAGGAGTACAAAGTCCCACTGGCGTTTGTCAAGAATGTATGTGAAAAGCTCTTTGCTGCCGTGGAATGAGAAACCAAGTCTTTTGATTCTTCCGTTTGCTTTCTCTTTTGCAAGTACATCGTAACCTCCCAGCTCCTCATAAGGTTTGTCATAACCCTCTTGTTCAGAGATTGCATGGCATAGGTAGTAGTCGAAGTACTCAACGCCGCACTGCTGCAACTGTGTGTTGAAAAGCTCCTGTGCTTTCTCAGGACTTGTAATAAGCCAGCCTGGCATTTTGTTGCACAATGTGAAGCTCTCTCTCGGATATTTTTTAAGCATTGTTCCAATAGCCTCTGCAGATTTGCCGTTGTGGTAGTTCCAGGCGGTATCATAGTGGGTAATTCCACTTGCGTATGCGTGGTCTATCAGAGCCTGTGATTTTTCCATATCAATAGCCTTAATCTTGCGGCCTCTCTCATTAACCTCACCTGTCTCATATGTTGGGAATCTCATACAACCGTATCCAAGCAATGATATCTCCTTCCCGGTCATCTCATCTTTTTTCTTAACCATTACAAGTGTACCATTTGCTGCCTCATCCTTAACCTTGCCCTTGCAGCTTGTTATGAGTGAGTAACCTCCAGCTATTGCCAATGCTCCAAAACCAATGCGTTTTAGGGCTTCACGGCGTGAAATAGTTTTTTTTGCCTTCTGTGCCATATTAAATTAATGTTAATTTGGGTGTAAAGTTAAGTAAAAATTTATATTTTTACTAATTGTAACTCGGTCACCGAGTACAGTTGCACTCGGTGACCGAGTTACATACTAAAACTATGATATTATGCGGTTTATAATTTTTACTTTACTTTTTTTTCTAACGGTTTTTTCTGGGAATGCCCAGCAAAATTATACACCTTCGGCCCAGAATATGGCATCAAGGAGAGAGTTTGACCAGGCAAGGTTCGGGATATTCATACATTGGGGAATTTACTCAATGTTGGGGGATGGCGAGTGGGTAATGCACAACAAGAATATAAACTATAAGGAGTATGAGAGGTTGGCGGGGGGATTTTATCCGCACAAGTTCAATGCGGCGGAGTGGGTGAGCGCAATCAAAGCCTCAGGTGCAAAATATATCTGCATAACATCACGCCATCACGACGGTTTTTCAATTTTTAAAACTCAGGCCAGTCCGTATAATGTGGTGGATGCAACTCCGTTCAAAAGGGATATCCTGGCAGAGATTGCCCGGGAGTGCCACAAGCAAGGGATAAGGTTGCATTTCTATTACTCCCATATAGATTGGGGAAGGGAGGATTATTACCCGGTAGGAAGAACAGGCCACGGAACCGGACGAACAGGATATTTCAACGGGCAGAAGTTGCCGCAGCTGGATTCATCCAAATTCCAGACAAACTGGGCGTACGAGAATTATCTGAATTTTATGGATGCCCAACTCACAGAGCTCCTTACCAATTATGGCCCAATTGGAGCCATCTGGTTTGACGGCCTTTGGGACAGGGACAAGCAGGAAGATGGTTTGAAGGCGGAGACCTGGAACCTGAAGAACCAGTATGAACTTATCCATAAATTGCAGCCGGGATGTCTTGTAGGGAACAACCACCATATGGATCCGTTCCCGGGCGAGGATATCCAGATTTTTGAGCGTGACATACCGGGGCAGAACCTTTATGGTTATTCAGAGCAGGCAATCAGTACCATACTGCCGTTGGAGACTTGTCAGACAATGAACCGTTCTTGGGGTTACAGAATTACAGATACCACCTATAAAACAGTAGATTTTCTTGTAAAATACCTGGTACAGACCGCAGCAAAAGGGGCAAACCTTCTTCTGAACATAGGTCCAAGGCCAGATGGTACTCTTCCCGATGAATCACTTCACCGCCTTAAGGCAATAGGTGAGTGGATGAACACATACGGGGAAACCATTTATGGGACAACGGCAGGTCTGGTGCCTGAGCAGCCTTGGGGAGTATCAACCAGAAAAGGGCACAGAAACTTCCTGCATATATTCAAGGATACATCAGAGATATTTGTACCATTGCAGAATACAGAAATAGTTGGGTGTAAAGGGTATTTGAGCGGAGAGCCTATAAAATTCAAAAAACATAAGGGGGGAATTATTGTTTATCTTCCCCATAATATTAAGCTGGACAAAGGGGTATTTGTAGTGGAGATTGCATACCCTGCAGCAGATAAAGAGGCAATGGAGGCCTCTCTGAAGGAGTTCTTGCAGAGATATCCTAAGGCCACATTGCAGGATGTGTACAAAAATAATTTTCAGGATTATTTTGGCCCGGCACACATTATGGCCAACAGGGAGGGAGTGCTGAAATATTTGAACTGGGAACTTGAGCAGATGGAGAAGGAAAAGAAGGGGGAGCAGATAAATGAGAATTTGTCGGGAAGAAAATATTATACCCCTTGCGGTTGGAGAAACAATTATTTTCAGGTTAGCCTTGATGTTATAAAAGATGGGAAACTTACTGTTGAGGAGTTTGCAGATGCATTTATGGCTGGTGGTGGAGGGGAGCCTCAGGTTACCGGCGAGTGGCTGCAGGAGTGGGAGCTGCTGAAAAAGAGTGTGAAAAAGATTGCCCCAAAAATTGAGGGATTCAAGGGTGATGCCGCTAAAATTGATTCCTTGCTTGGGGAGAACAAATATGTGGTGCATCATAGCAGCACTTATGAAAATGCATACAAACCCCATTACAGGATAATCCGAAAAGATATCTTTGAGGCGGTAATTTTGCCTAAATTGATAACTTTTTAACATTTTTCTATTGCAGAAGATAAAAAAGTATTATATTTGTTTTGCTTTTGGAGACAAAAGCCCATTTTATTTCTTGTACTTATTTCTATTAATTTATAAATAGGTTTTTTGTTATTTTGAAAGAGGTTACCCGGCACAGGTAACCTTTTTTATATAATGGCACTTCAAAATTCCTTGGATATTCTAAATTATTTCTATATTTGTTATTGACAGATAAAAATTATAAACGCAATATAAGATATGAGATATATTTTTGTGTTCGTTGTTGCACTTATGATACTTCCGTTAGAAGTTTATTCCCAAAAAGTAAAGAAAGTAAAGCCTCCGAAAGATCCGGAGTGGACACTTTTCGTAGATAGTGAGGGGAGACTTCGCAGGCAACCCACTTTTGAACTGCAGCACCCAAAAGATAGTTTTACCAAATGGGCTACGAAAAACTTCAAATACCCTGAGGTATATCCCAAACCGTTTTATGGTACAACAGTGGTGCAGTTTTACGTTCAGACAGACGGGAAAATTGTTCAGGTTGACATCCTAAAAAGTTCGGGGAATTTTTATCTGGATATGGCTGCAGTTAAGACAGTTGCCCAATCACCAAATTGGGAACCGGCATTGGTGGACGGAGAACCGGCTGAGGTAAAATTTACGTTTCCTATAACCTTCAGAATACCTGCACCTAATCAGAATACCAAAAAAAGCAATAGCAGTTTCAGGCGTTAAGTAACAGGAACTTTAGTATCTTTGTGCCTGTTTGGAGCACACTTATGGAAACTGTTGTATTTGACCCTTTGCGCAAAAAGCACGTTGCCCTTACTCCAGAGGAGGGGGTGAGGCAGTTCTTTATAAACTGGTTGCATAGCCAAAGGAACTGGCCGTTGCAGCTTATGGCAAGTGAATACACCATAAAGTTTGGGAGAAAGAGTTTCAGGTGCGATATTGTGGCTTTTAACAAGGCCCTTGAACCTCAGATAATTGTGGAATGCAAGGCCCCCCAGGTGGAGTTGGGACAGCAGGTGATTGAGCAGATAGCCAACTACAATCTGGTACTTAAAGTGCCACACCTTGTAATAACAAACGGCAATAAAACATTTGTGTGCAGTTACAGCAACACTGAAGGAAAATATGTATTTGTGGAGGATATACCTTATTATCTTCCCAATAAATTTTGAGAGATGGAGTATTTGAACAGCAAAATATTCAAGATAGTGTCTGATGCTGCCAAAGAACAGGGGGTAAGGGCATTTGTTATAGGAGGATATGTCAGGGACTGTTTTTTGAACAGACCCTGTAAAGATATTGATATAGTGGTTGAGGGTAGTGGTATTGCACTTGCAGAGCTGGTAGCAAAAAAGGTTGGAAGCAAATTGTCTGTTTTCAAGAATTTTGGAACAGCAATGCTCAGATTCAGAGAGAACAGAAAATCTGAGGACTGGATGGAGATAGAGTTTGTAGGGGCCAGAAAAGAATCATACAGAAGAGAGTCACGCAAACCTATAGTAGAAGATGGTACACTTGAGGAGGACCAGCAGAGGAGAGATTTTACCATAAATGCTCTGGCATTCAGCCTTCAGCAAGAGGACTACGGTGCTTTGGTAGATCCTTTCAACGGAATGGAGGATTTGCGTAACGGACTCATAAGAACCCCATTGGACCCGGATACCACATATTCCGATGATCCATTAAGGATGATAAGGGCCATAAGGTTTGCAACCCAGTTGGGCTTTACAATTGTTCCGGAGTCTCTGGCAAGTATAAAAAGAAATAAAGAGAGACTAAGTATACTTTCAAGGGAGAGGATTGCAGAGGAACTGAATAAAATACTTAAGGCCCCAAAACCTTCAGTTGGTTTTTATCTTTTGCAGGAGACTGAACTACTGGAGCAGTTCTTGCCTCAGATAAGCAAACTTAAAGGGGTTGAAACCCTTGAGGGGAAAGGACATAAGGATATTTTCGCCCACACTTTGCAGGTGCTGGACAACATTGCTCCCAATACAGACAATTTGTGGCTCAGGTGGGCCGCCTTGTTGCACGACATAGGGAAGCCCCAAACAAAAAAATATGAACCGGGGATAGGCTGGACATTCCATAGTCACGATTTTATTGGAGGCAAGATGGTCCCCGCTGTATTCAAGCAGCTTAAGATGCCGCTTAACGAGAAGATGAAATATGTGCAGAAAATTGTGCAGCTGCATTTGCGTCCTATAGCATTGGCGCAGGATGAGGTTACCGATTCAGCCGTAAGACGTCTGCTGTTTGATGCCGGAGATGATGTGGATGATCTTATGACACTTTGTGAGGCAGATATCACCTCTAAAAATGACAAACTGGTTCAGAAGCACAAACGCAATTTTGCACTTGTGAGGGAGAAACTTGTTGAGGTTGAGGCAAAAGATGCAATAAGGAATTTCCAGAACCCTATTACCGGAGAACTTATAATGCAGAAATACAATATCCCTCCAGGACGTGAGATTGGTATTATAAAGGAGTATGTGAAGGAGGCAATTCTAGAAGGGGAAATAGAGAACAATTTTGAGCAGGCGTATGCTCTTATGGAAAAGAAAGCAGCCGAAATGGGTTTATAACCCGTTCCGGCTGCTTGGATTTTATTGGTTTTCTCTTTTAGATTTAAAAGTAGAATCTTATACCAAGTGCCAGACCGCTCCAGTCAAAAGCAAACTCAGGAACAAAATAGAACCCTGGTCTGTAATCTAATGACAACATTATTGGAGCTTTTAAAAATGAGTATTCAACACCAATCTGGCCAAGTACTCCAGCGGAAAATCCTGTTTTGAAATCATCGTTGCTCCAGCTTCCCAAACCTGCACCAACACCATAGTACCATTTGAATTCCCCTGCTGCATTAGATGGGATATCATTCATAAACTGGTATATTCCCTCAACTGAAAATCCAAAGCGGTTAATTCCTATAGTACCCTCAATTCTGTTTTCTGGGGCAACATATCCCTGATAAGAAAGCTCGGCGCCCCAGCCGCCCCTAACTCCAATTGCATTTCTTGAATCGTTGATACCTTGCGCACTTGCAGATAGACAAAGCAAAAGCGCAGCAATTAAAAATAATACACCTTTCTTCATAACTGTATGTTTTAAAGTTAAATAATGTCTTTTTGTATATTTTCATCCAAATACTCTCCAAACAGCTTGGCTGCAGTTCTTACCATTTCCACACAAGGCCTTTTTTTATAATATTCAGCATTACGTTCCTGTGGTTGGGTAGGGGAGCCTACCCCCATATCTTTTTTCTCCCTTAATCCAAGCAGCTCTGCACAAATTAGAGAACCGTTTGTTTCCTTGAATTTGGCAGCCAAATCCTGCACCACAGCATAATTGGCCCCTTTCCCATCAGCATTTTTAGGATCTGTACAGCCTGTCTGCAGCCCTGCCAGCAGAAACATTCCGCAAGCGGCACCGCAGGTCTCCCTCATACGTCCAATACCGGCTCCAAAAGAGGCAGACATCTTAAGGGCCTGCTCCCTGGTGAACCCATACAAATCTGCATAAGCGGCAACAACACTCTGGGAGCAGTTGTACCCCTCCTTAAAGAGCTCTACTGCCTTTTCAACTCTTTCTGCAACATTTATTTTCATATCTTCCCTATTTTTAATGGCATTCGTGGTGGTGGCAAACCTCACCATTGTCTTGTATCTCATCCCTCAAATATGCCTCAACCAGTTCATCTGTATTGCCGCTGCACCCTCTTATAACAGCAATGCTGTTGTTGCGGAGGACATTTTTGGCCCCCTCACCCATATTGCCTGCAAGCATCACCTCCACACCCATATTGTGCAGAATAGGGGCAATATTTGATTTGCAGCCGCACCCTTGTGGAGATGGAAGTGTCTCTTTTGCTGTTACTTTGTTGTCTTCAATTGTGTAAATTGTATAATATGCACAATGACCAAAATGGTTGTCTACCATATTATCTCTTGTAGGTACTGCTATTTTCATAATCTTCTTCTTTTGTTATAATAATGTTTTTCCTATAAAAACTGGTTCTTATCGGCAAAGATAACAAATTCGGGACGAAATTTGTGTTCCAGAATATATGCAAGAGTTGTCGGGAAGAGTAAATTTGTTATTTTTGTATATGGCCAAACAGACAGATTCAGATACCCAATTGCAATTCAATTCTTTGCTGGCAGATATCAAGGCCGGCAAGTTTGCTCCCGTATATATTCTTATGGGGGAGGAACCCTATTATTCAGATGTAATAATGGAGGCAATTCTGCAAAATGTGCTGCAGCCGCACGAGAGGGATTTCAACGAAACAATTGTGTATGCCCAGGATACGACAACTGCAGATATTGTGCAGGCTTGCCGCAGGTATCCTATGTTTGCGCAGCGCCAGCTTGTAATGGTTAGGGAGGCCCAGCACCTTACAAAGCTTGATGTAATGGAGCCGTATCTGGAGAATCCTGCACCCGAGACTGTGCTGGTAATGGCCTTTACCGGAAAATCTGTAGACAAGCGTACAGGATTCTACAAGAAGGCAAAAGGGTGTGCAGAAATTTTTGAGTCAGTTGCTGTGAGTGAGTGGAATGTGGCAAAATGGATCTCCACTTATATACAGGATAAAGGGTACAGTATTGCACCGGATGCTCTGCAACTTATGGCAGAGCATACAGGAAACGGTCTTAGAAAGATTGTATTGGAGATAGACAAACTGTTTAAAGGTCTTCCCGACAGTGTCAAAACCATTTCAGTTAAGGATGTGGAGCAGAATATTGGGGTGAGCAAGGAGTTTACTGCATTTGAACTCTCAAGGGCCATTGTGTTTAAGGAGTACGACAAAGCATATAAGATTGCCCATTTCTTTGGACAGAATCCCAAGAAATACCCGTTGGTACTTACCCTTGGAGCAATGTTCTTCTTTTTCTCAAGGCTTCTGAAGTGTCACGCGTATTATTTGAAAGATGGTGGAATGATGGAGAATGCAATCCGTAAGGCGGGTGTTTTTTCTCAGGCACAGATAAAAGAGTATGCTGCTGCTATGCGTGCGTTTTCTGTAAAAAAGACAATGTCTGTTATTGCAACAGTAAAGGAGTACGATTATAAAAGCAAAAGCGGCACTGCTGGGCAGGCCGCTGATGGCGATTTATTGTTGGAACTTATCTCCAGAATTATTCAATGACAACTCTCTTTACCCTTCTTGCTACTGATGTGAAGATCTCGTAAGGGATTGTATCAAGCAGTTTGGCCATGTCGTTTGCGGTAGGGCAATCTCCAAAGATTGTAACTTTGTCTCCAACTTTGGCATCTACACCTGTAATGTCAATCATACACATATCCATACAGATGTTTCCAATTGTAGGAACAAGTTTGCCGTTTATACAGAATTTTGCATTTCCCCTGCTGTAATGGCGGTTAAGGCCATCTGCATAACCCAATGGAAGGGTTGCAATTTTCTTAGGATGCTCCAGCTTGCCGTGTCTTCCGTAACCAACTGTTCCATCTTCCGGAACAAGCTCCTTAATCTGCAGAATCTTGCAAGTAAGTGAAGCTGCTGGTTTTACATTATCCATATCAACAGCACTTATGCCATATATTCCAATACCAAGTCTTACCATATCCATCTGGTACTCGCTGAATCTCTCAATTCCTGCAGAGTTAAGGATGTGATGTATAGGCTTGTAATCAAGCACAGCATCAATCATAGATGCGTGGTTTTTGTACATCTTAATCTGGCCAAGCGTGAACTCATCGTGCTGAGGGTCATCAGAACCTGCAAGGTGCGAGAAGATAGACTGTACTTTAATTCTTGGCTTGTTCTTCAGATATTCAATAAGTTCAGGAAGTTCCTGTTTCATAAAGCCAAGTCTGTGCATTCCGGTATCAAGTTTTATGTGGGCAGGATATCCTGTAATGTCCCTGCTCTTAAGATATGCGTCAAACTTAAGTACTGCATCAATGGTAGGAAGTGAAGGCTCCAGATTGTGGTTTACAATATCCTCAAAAGAATCAGTACCTGCAGTAAGTACAATAATAGGGGTTTTGATACCTCCAACCCTAAGTTCAACACCCTCTACAGGATGTGCAATTCCAAAATAGTCGGCACCGGCCCTCTCCATCTGTTGTGCAAACTCAACTGCACCGTGTCCGTATGAGTTGGCCTTTATCAGAACAAGCAGTTTGGTTGTATCTTTTAGCTTGGATCTGAAATAATTGTAATTGTGAAGCATATTGGGGTAGTTCAACTCCAACTGTGCAAAAGAACTTTGAACTAAATCCATAAATTATTGTATTGTTATAAGTCGCATTTTAATGATGTAAATTTAAGTAAAAAAAGTAAACCATGAAAACCAAATCTTTTTTATTGATTGCCTTGGTGGCAGCATTCTCAATTGTTTCTTGTGGGACAAGAGACAAATCGGTGATGGAAAAACTTGTAGGTGTATGGACAGGAATGGATACCATACAGATTGCCACTATGGATACTCTGGGGAATATTACAGTTGAAACTATTGCAGTTCCTGTTGCTGTGGAATATTTTGCAGATACCACTATGAACGGTAAAGTGGCCTATAACGATTCCACAACAGCCAATATTACAGCTGTAGTTATTGTAGGAGAGCCGTATATCTCTTATTCCGGAATAATGAACATAAATGATTCACAGCAAAACATTAACGGAGAGCTGGTATACAACGAAACCCCAGAGACCCTTACAATGGAGTTCTTCTCAAAGAATCCTGTTACCGGACAGGAACATACCGGCAAGGCGCTTCTTACCAGAAAGGGAGGAGGTAACCGTTAAAGATTGTAAAAATCTTTGTACCAATTGTAGAATTGGGTAATACCGTATATGAGAGGGGTATTGGGCTTGAACCCAAAATCTCTCTCAATTGCTTTTGTGCTGGCAAATGTAGTATAAACATCACCCTGTTGCATAGGGGCAAATTCCTTTATGGCCTCTTTCCCTGCAACAGTCTCAATAGTGGAGATGAACTCCATAAGTTCTACAGGGGAGCTGTTGCCAATATTGTATATGGCCGCAGCCGAATTCCCCTCAAGAATCTTTACAACCCCTGTTACAATATCATCAATATAGCTGAAATCCCTGCTGAGATTACCGTTATTGAACACTTTTATGGTTTTCCCTTCAAGAATACTCCTTAAAAACAGGAACGGAGCCATATCCGGTCTTCCCCAAGGGCCGTAAACTGTAAAGAAACGCAATCCTGTTGTTGGAAGTCCAATCTGGGAAGAGTATACATTTGCTATGAGTTCATTTGCCTTTTTTGTAGCGGCATAAATGCTTTCAGGTGAGTCAACCCTGTCTGTTTCTTCAAAAGGTACTTTATTGTTGTTACCGTATACACTGCTGGAGCTGGCATAAACAAAATGTTTTACACCATATTTATGGGAGAGGGCAATTATATTGGCAAACCCCACAATATTGCTTTGGATATATGCGCCAGGATTTTCAAAAGAGTACCTTACACCTGCCTGGGCTGCAAGGTTGCACACTTTGTCAAATCTTCCCTCTGCAAAAACCTGCTCCAATGCAGAGTTGTCTTCAAGAGAACATTTAATAAAACTGAATCTCTCACTTTTTCCGCTTTGCAGCATTATCCCATCCTTTACATCCTCCTCCAATATGCCAAGCTCTTTCAGCCTCCCAAACTTAAGGGCAGTACTGTAATAGCTGTTAATGTTGTCAAGACCAACAACAGTATGCCCTTTGGCAAGCAAAGCCCTGCAAAGGTGGAACCCAATGAATCCGGCGGCACCGGTAACCAGAATACGCATATATAAAATTCTTAAAACTTTTTACTCTATGGTTACAATTGCAAACTCACCATATAACTTCCTTGGCCTGTTGCCAAGAGCGGCATTCAATGCAGAGTCTCTTTTGAATCTCCTCTCCTTAACCACCATAACCATATTTGAAGCACTTTGCAATTCCTCTTTTTTCAACTCTTTTACAGGATGTCCAAAGTATACATCAAGATTGTCGCCCGAGCGGAAATCATAATACACCACCTCTGCTTCTCTTCCCGATGATTTCTGAAGGTTCTTCATCTCATCTTTTGCATAAAGGGAGGCATTCTCAAGTCCAATCATATCGTTCAGCTTCTCTATGGAGAGTCCGGCGGCAAAAATCAGCACAAACATAGAGGTAGCAATTGAGGTTATAGCTTTAGGAAGATTCCTGTTCCAGATCTGATACAAGGCAGCCACACCTCCTGCACACAAAATTACAGTATAGTAATAAACCGGAGCAGGCAGTTCTATAGGAACAAGCTCTTTTTTGGCGGCATAAATTGCAACACCCTGCAACAGTACAAATATTGCAGCCGGTATGCCAACTGCCACATTCAGCCATTTGCTGTGCCCAATCTCCCCAATGAGTATTGCACCAAGATATATAAGGCAAGGGAATGCAGGAAGCAGATAAATTACAATTTTGGAGCTGATGCACGACATCATAACTATTGTACCCAAAGATACTGTTGCAAACATAGTAAGGAGGTCACCTCTTATAAGTCCACGTTTGAATCCTATTACAATGGCCACAACTGCAGCTATGCTCCAAGGGGCTATGGCATACCAGTAGGTGATGAAATACCAGTAGAAAGGTTCTTTGTGATGGAAAGAGTTTACGGCCCTGTTTATTGTTTGGTTAAACAGAAGATTGTTCAGATACTCTGTACCACCGTCAAGGAATACCCCAGTAAACCATACACCGCAAAGGGCTGCAAGTATACCCCAGAATTTCCAACCAATGTATTTTCCAACGGTTTTCAATTTTCTGTTAATTCCAAGGAAAACTATTATACTCATAAGTGGAACCATAATTCCTACAGCCCCTTTTGAAAATATTGCAAGGAAGGTATATACAGGGAGGAGGATACTCCATTTCTTGTAGAGGGACTTTGCCCCTATACCCCTATTGTTGAACCGGTACATCCTGTAGAAGGTGTATACGGCAAGGGTAATGAACATGGTCATAAGCATATCCATCCTCAACACTACAGAGCAGGCAAGGAAGAATGCACTGCTGCCCAACATCATAGTGTTCAGCTTTTCATCAAACTGCCTCTCTTGTCTTACCCATTTGTTCATAATTCCAATGGTGATGAATGCCGGAATAAGGGAGAACAATGAGAGGAAGAACATTACGTGTTTTCCAAATATGAGTTTTCCAAGTGTTACAATCCACAAATACAAAGGGGGCTTGTCGGCATACGGCTCACCGTGGTTATAGAATGCAAATATGTTCCCATCGCGGATAGATTCTTCTGCAATGCTGAGATATTTCAGTTCGTTGTCGGGAGTATAATCCCTGTAAATAAGTATTGGAAGGAGGGCTATGAATATGCCCAAAAACAACAGATATTGTTTCTTCATTATTTTTCTGTTTTTTTGCTGCGGTAGCTTATTATCAGGTTGCGGATGTATGATACAAATCCGAATGACTGCCCAAGTATGATTACAGGGTCAAGTCTGAATATGCCGTATGATACAATTATAGCGGAACCGGTGAGACTTATTATCCAGAAGCCGGCCGGAAGCATTGATTCTTTTTTGTGTTTTGAGTAAAAGAACTGGTATACAAATCTTAATGTGAATATTACCTGCCCAAGTGAACCGTAAATGAGCAGATATAGAGGGATGTCTTCATTGTGGAAGCATTGCTCTATGAAACTGTTCCAGTTGGTTGCAATAGACCAGAATGCCAGCAATGGGGTTCCAATGAGGGCAATTTTTGCAATGATATGGAGTCTGCTGAGAATCCCCTTTTGTTTGAGGTTCCAGATATAGATGTAGTAGGAGATTACCTGCCCCAGCATAATGGCAAAGTCATCCCTTATCCAGCCATATATGAACAGCAAATAGGAGCCGGCAACGCTGAAAACCCAGAAGAGGGTGGGGTTTACAACTCTCTTGGCCCTTTCGCTCATAATCCACTGTACCAGAATTCTGGCAGAGAAGAACCCTTGGGCAAGCAATCCTATAAGATATGTGAATATAGAATCCATCAAATGTTGTTTTCTCCAATAGTGTAGTTAATGTATCTGTGTTTCATCCAACGGAAGGCAAAACAGTCTTTGAATGGAGAGATAAGTCTGTTCCATAAATTGTATTTGGATACTCCAGCTGTTCTTGGGAAGTGTCTTACCGGAATCTGCTTCATTTTGCCACCATCCTGCAAAGTTATGAGGGCTGGGAAGAAACGGTGCATTCCGGTGAACATAGGGAATCTTTTGGCGTATGTTGTCTGGAACACTTTAAGGGGGCAGCCTGTATCTATTGCTTCATCTTTTGTCATAAATCTTCTGAAGTTGTTGGCAATCTTGGATTGGAGGTTCTTGAACCCGCTGTCTTTTCTGTTTGCCCTTATTCCCATTACCAGCGGATACTCCTCCACGTGTGGCAACAGCAGATTGAAGTCTTCTGGAGTTGTCTGCAAGTCTGCATCTATGTATCCGCAATATTTTGAGAAGCAATTGTCAAATCCTGCTTTTATTGCCCCGCTCAAACCGGTATTTTTTACAAGAGAGATGTAGTAGAAATCTTTGTTCCTGCTGCAAATTTCCTCTACCAGTTTAAGTCCGTTATCTTTTGAACCGTCATTTATAAACAACACACAAGTATCTTTAAAGTGTGCAATTTTAAGATATTGGGCAAATGCCTTTTCAAGATTGTATATGTTGTCTTCCTCGTTGTAAAACGGAACAAGGATAGTAAATGTGTATTCAGAAGTTCTGTTCATCTTTTCAAATTTATTGCATTTGTATGCGGCAAACAAAATCTGTGCAAGATACGGATTTAATCGGAGAAAATATATACTTTTTTGCTCTCATCTGTTGTGCAAAAGTTGTATCTTAGCATAAATCTTGTTGAGTTTATGCGCTGTACTCCTAAAAATATGTTTCTGTTTTTTGTGGCTGTTCTTATGAGCGGAGCCGTTGTTGCTGCACATAAACTTCCCAATCTGACAAGTTTTAAACAACATTATAAGCATAAAGGTTTTTCCGCCCCTTCAGAAAATAATCTTGAAATTTACCCTGTACTCCTTGTGGAGTTTGAGGATGTTAAGTTTTCTGTACCTGATCCTAAAGAGAGTTTTACAGCTTTGTTGAACAAAGAGGGATATTCTGTAAACGGTGCATTCGGGAGTGTTGCTGATTATCTTTGCGATAATTTCAATCATACCAGAAAATTTCGTTTTGATGTATATGGGGTAATATCCCTTCCGGCTCCAATAGCCCAGTATGGTGCCCACAATGCAATGTTCAATGACTCTGATATCCCAAAACTTGTGGAACAGACAACTCTGAAAGCCTCTTTGGACGGTTTGGATTTCTCCATTTACGACAATAACAACGATGGTAAGGTTGATAATCTTGCAATAATTTTTGCCGGTTACAGCGAGTCTGAGGGGGGAGGAGAGGATTCCATTTGGCCACATCAGCAGAATATAGAAGCCAATCAGATAATAGTGAATGGGGTAACCATATCGTCATATACCTGCAGTGCGGAACTGAAAGGGAATGAAGGGGCAACAATCTCTACTCCAGGTGTATTCTGCCACGAATTTTCACACGCATTGGGATTGCCTGACCTGTATGATACAAATGGGGAGGAGGAGGGGCTTGCCCCAGCACTTTACGGTTCACTTTCCATTATGGATAAGGGTAACTGGCTTGATGGAGGCAATACACCCCCGTATTATAGTGCCCCCGAGAGGGAAATTCTGGGAATACTGGATATAGAGGATCTTCTTCCCGACAAATCCTACACTTTGGAACCCGTACACAAAGGTGGAAAGGTGTACAGGGTAAAGAGTTCCAATGATGGGGAATATTTTCTTCTGGAATGCAGGATCCCACAGGGGTGGGATGCCCATATAGGTGGAGGAGGGCTGGTTGTATATCATATTGACAAATCCAATAAGGTTTATGGAGGTTTGCCATCGGGATTAAGATGGGAGTATAACAATGTGAACTGTTATGCAGACCACGAATGTGTAAGGATTATTTCTGCGGGTGGGGCTGGTGCTCCTATGGCCAATGTTTTCTTTCCGGGGACATTGGGGGTTATGGAATTAGTGTCAGATAAAGGGGAAATGCCGCTGGTGGATTGGGCGGGACATCCAGTGGGTATTGGAATTAAGGATATAAGGTATGAAAATGGGAAGGTTACCTTCAGAACAGTTGGAGATTATGCCTATGATCCCTCATTGCCTCCAATTAAGGAGTGCAAGGCTGTCCCTTTCCAGAATCAGATTAGGGTTGACTGGTTCCCGGTTTCCCCCAAACAGGCCAGAAGCAGTAATGTAAGCTGGATTGTAAAGTGGAAGATGAGAGGGGAAGGGAATGTTGCCGGGTTTGTGGTAACCGATTCTTTGAGATATTATATCCCCAATATAATACCTGGAAATGTTTACCACATTAGTGTAAGTGCTGTTAAAGGCAATTTGTTTGGTGAATCGTCAGGACTGGATGTTAAGAGTATACCTGTAAATTCAGCATTCCCTTACATATTTGTGTTGGAGGATGGGTATTCGGTAGGAGATATTATGGATTTGAGAGTGCTTAATCTTGTAGAACAGTACCATTCGGTTGAGTGGTATGCCAATGGGGTTCCTGTTAATGGAACATCTCTTTTGCTTGAGGAGGAAGGTCAGCTACAGATAATGGCGATTATAAAGTATATGGATGGATCTGATGAAAGGATTTATAAAAATATCAGTGTTTCACGCTAAATTGCTGCTTTTGCCGGTTATTTTGCTTGTTTTGGGTACCAGTTGTAAAAAGAATGGTGTTCCGGATGAATATGAGCAGATGGGGGATTTTATAAAGAAAGAGAAATTGGGCTTTTTCGGATATGGGGGGTATTTGTTCAAATATTCTGAAGAGGAGTGTCAGATTGCTGTAAACAGCAGGAGGAGGCAGATAAGGATGCAGAATGATAATCAGTTGGATTACGTTAATGTAAAGTTTGCCAAGGTTCCAAATAGTACAGATGCTGAAATAAGTGTTGAGTTGAGGTATAAGGTTGGAAGCGATGAAATACAGGCTGCGGTACAGATGGAGATTGTAAAAATGGGAGATGGAAAGATTTGGTTGTGGAATAGGGAAAAAAAGGGAGGGCTTATTTTGCCGGTATGGTGGTAAAAAATTGATTTTGAGATACAAAAAAAGTTGAGATTGGGGGATCTCAACTTTTTTTTGCAATAAGAATCCGGCAATCCTTATTTTTTGCTAGCTTCAATAGAAACTTTTCTGAACTCTTTCATCATCTTGCCAATCTCAAGAGCAGATTTTCTTGCACGTGTACCTGCTGCTTTGTTACCTTTAAGTAGTTGAGCATCAGCATCTTTAGAGAAAGCTTCCATCTCTACTTTAATTTTCTCAATCAATTCTTTCATTGCAATGTTGTTTAATAGGTTAGTTTCTTGTGGATAAAGTTAAAAACTATATTTTATCTTTGCAAGGAAATATCAAAAAAAATATGAGTTATGAGCTTAGAATTCAGCATAAAAGAGATTATAAGTGCCTTTATGGTGCTCTTTGCAATCATTGATATTACAGGTTCAATTCCAATTATCATTGATCTTAAGAGAAAAGGTAACAATATCAATCCCTGGTCTGCTGTTCTGGGGTCTTTTGTGATATTTGTTGCATTTCTGTTTGCGGGAGACGGTCTCCTTTCGCTATTTGGTGTGGATATACAGTCTTTTGCTGTTGCGGGTGCAATTGTAATTCTGGTTCTTGCAATTGAAATGATTCTGGGTGTGGAACTTATGAAAAATGATGGTCCCAAAGGCAGTGCAACAATTGTTCCGCTGATTTTCCCTCTTATTGCAGGTGCCGGAACTTTAACCACATTGTTGTCGTTGAGGGCAGAGTTCCAAATTATAAACATAATTATAGCCATTATCCTAAATATGATATTTGTTTACCTTGTATTGGCAAAACTGGAGTGGATTGAGAAGATTTTTGGACAGGGTGTCATTTATGTGCTAAGAAAATTCTTTGGAATCATTCTGCTGGCAATGGCAGTGAAGCTGTTTGTTACAAATATATCTTCGCTGATAGGATAGATGTAAAATAAAAAAGAGAGGGGGTGACTCAAAAGTCACTCTCTTTCTTTTTATATATCCCCCACCTCCCATCCACAGGCAAGGTCTGCAAAATTGCCTTCGGTATGGCTAGCAATCTATTCCATCTGAGCCATAATTTCCTAACTCACAAATGCCCCAGTTTGTCTGAGCAGAGGCATTTGTTCAAACAGACGGAAATTTTATGGCTCATCTGCAATGATTGCCTACGCCCCTGAAGGATATTTTGCAGACCTTGTCTGTTCCTGTGCGGTGGGGTATTTGCAAAAAAAGATAGCTATTCTTTTGATTAACAAGAGAATAGCTATTGTTTGTCTGGAAAATATTTACTATCTTTAAACTACCACATAAAAAGTTAATAACCCTTTCCAAAACAAAACGAGTATGGCAAAAGTAATACATAAATCTTACAATCAAAACGATTCTCTACTACTTCCTCCATCTTTGGGCGAACTTATTCCACTTTCTCACCCTGTACGCATTGTAAGTGACATCATTGATAAGTTTGATATAAGCTCTATTGAGGCTACATATAAAGGTGGTGGCACATCCAGTTTCCATCCACGTATGTTGCTCAAAGTTGTTGTGTATGCGTATTTGTGCAATATCTACTCCGGCAGGCAGATGGAGAAGCAGCTGCAGGAGAATATTCACTTCATGTGGTTGTCGGGAATGAGCAGGCCTGATTTCAGGACCATCAACCGCTTCCGCAGCGAAAGGCTGACAGATGGCAGATTGGATGCCATATTCACCAAGGTTGTGGAGTTGCTCAATAGTGAGGGGTTTGTTTCCCTAAATGTGCAGTACATAGATGGTAC
The DNA here is from genome assembly GCA_045531975.1 of Candidatus Egerieisoma sp. Classification (GTDB taxonomy): domain Bacteria; phylum Bacteroidota; class Bacteroidia; order Bacteroidales; family UBA932; genus Egerieousia. Next base: position 25,828 of record JAZSEZ010000008.1, read on the forward strand.
CAAGATTGAATCTGTAGCAAACAAGTACACGTTTGTTTGGAAGGGCAGCGTGGAAAAGAATAAGTCCAAGCTGATTGATAAGGTAAAAGGAGTGCTGGCTGCAGCTGAAGAGGAACTGAATATAGAGCAATCTGTAGAGGTTGCCCAGGGACTTCCGCAGGATGAGTTTGAACGCAGGGCTGACAGGATACTTTCCAAAATGGATCAGATGGGAATCAGTAAGGGTAAGGTGAGAAAGGAAATTGAGAAGATCAGGGAGGAGTCTGTTCCCAAGCTGAATGAGTACGACCATCATCTTGAGGTGCTTGGAGAACGCAACAGTTACAGCAAGACTGACAATGATGCCACCTTTATGAGAATGAAGGAGGATGCGATGAACAACGGCCAGACCAAGCCTGGATACAATGTACAGATATCAACTGAGAACCAGTTCATCACCAACTTCGGCATATATTGGAGACCTACTGATACAGGAACGATGATAGATTATCTTGAGTCTTTTGAGGATAGATACGGACGTAAGAGCAAGGAGATAGTAGCGGACTCGGGGTATGGCAGTGAGCAGAACTATGAGTATATGCTTGATAATGGAATGGTTCCATATGTGAAATACAACATGTTCCATAAAGAGCAAACAAGAAAGTATAAGGACAATCCATTCTTGCCGGCCAATATGTACTACAATAAGGATGAAGACTACTATGTTTGTCCTATGGGGCATCACCTTGAACATGTGAGGGACAATGAATCTGTTTCTGAAATAGGTTACGAATCCATTGTGTCTGTTTATCAAGCCTCTAATTGTAAAGGATGTCCTTTCAGAGGGATGTGCTACAAGGGGAAAAGCAACAGGAGAATAATAGAGGTCAACCATAAAGCCAATGGATATCGGGAAAAGGCAAGGGAACTGCTCAATTCAGAGGAAGGATTGCGCCACAGAAGCAACAGACCAATAGAACCTGAAGCTGTGTTTGGAAATATAAAGTTCAATCACGGGTTCAAGAGGTTCAAACTTAAATCTCATAGAAAAGTTACTGTGGAATGGGGACTTGTGGCTATTGCTCACAATCTAAGGAAATATATTGTTCAGAAAGTAAAAAGGGCTGCCGAAATAGTAAATATCGAGGCAAATAACTCTAATATATCACTCATTATTGCAGCTTAAATCAGGTATGATCTTTCCTGAAGTAAGAACAAATATGTACATGAAAATAGTATGTATAAGAAAACCGGATCAAAATTACTTTTGACCCGGCCCCTTTTTTATCGGGAAGATGAATGGAACTAATCCTCAATTAGAGGCGGTTCCTCATCTGAATATTCATCCAGTCTGTTGCCCCACAAATATTTGTTTGTCTCTTTTATTACTACTCCGCTTAGGAACAGCAGTGAGATAAGGTTAGGGAATGCCATAAGTGCGTTGGCGCAGTCTGCAAGACTCCAAACGAGTGCAAGGTCTACGTTTGCACCTACGTATGCCATAACAATCCAAACTGCTCTGAAAACATAAATGGTTTTGCGTCCGGCAATGTATTGTATTGCTTTTTCGCCGTAGTAGCTCCAGCCCAGAATTGTTGAGAACGTAAATGTAATAAGGCCTACAATAAGTACTGGTGTACCTACGTATGGAATCTCAGCAAATGCAAGGTGGGTAAGTTTTGCTCCATCTGTTATACTAATATGCGGGTATGCAATAATGCTGCTTACAATAACAAGTCCTGTAAGAGCGCACACTACAACGGTGTCCCAGAATGTGGCGGTTGATGAAACCATAGCCTGTCTTACAGGGTTTCTGGTTTGTGCTGCAGCTGCCACAATTGGGGCAGAACCCAAACCCGATTCATTTGAGAACAAACCTCTGGCTATACCAAATCTGGCAGCCATCATTACAGTGCTTCCCACAAATCCGCCTCCAGCAGCTCTTGGTGAAAATGCAGAATCTACAATAAGGTTTATAGCTGCGCCAAGATATTCCCAATTTATTATAAGAATTGTAACGCAACCTATAACATAAAATATTGCCATAAACGGAACCAGCGCCTCGCACACTCTGGCAATTGATTTTACTCCAAATATTATGACGAGTGCAACAAGAAGAGCTGTAATTCCTCCTGTGATTTGTGTTGATATGCCTGTGTAGCCCTCTCCCATAAGACCAGGTTGTGCAAGTAGTGATGCAATTGCATTGGATTGTACAGTATTACCTATACCAAATGCTGCAAGGGCGGTAAAGATACAGAATACTACAGCAAGCCATTTCATCTTAAGACCTCTTTCAAGTGCATACATAGGACCACCAATCATAGTGCCGTCGTGCGATTTTACCCTGTATTTGATAGCAAGCAAACCCTCGCTATATTTGGTGGCAATGCCCAAGAATCCTGCCATCCAACACCAAAGTACGGCACCCGGACCTCCAAGTGAGATAGCTGTTGCCACACCTATGATGTTTCCTGTTCCTATTGTAGCGGCAAGTGAGGTAGCCAATGCTCCGAACTGGCTCACATCACCAGAAGCATCCTTATCTTTTTTGAAAGACATTTTTATTGCAGTGAAAATCTTTCTCTGTGGGAATTTGAGAACCACTGTAAGAAAAAGATGGGTTCCAAAAAGGAGGATGATTGTTGGCCATCCCCACAGTGCTCCCGATAGTGTATCAACAAAACTTGTTATGTTGAACGATAGTATTGAAAAACTTGACATAAATTTAAGATTAGGTTTATCTTTGCGAATATAATAAAAAATGGTGAAAAAATACGTTTATATAATATTGGCCTTTTTATGTGTGGCGTTGGGTTTTGTGGGAATGTTCCTTCCGGTTATACCAACTACACCGTTTCTTCTTTTGGCTATATGGCTTTTTATGCGCTCATCCAAGAGGGGGGTTAAAATGATAATGGGCAACAGGTACCTGGCACCCTACGTGCGTTCATATTTTTCCAGAAAAGGGATACCATTGCAGCGTTTAAAGAGAATTTTACTAACTTTATGGCTCACTTTGCTGGGGTGTATGGTTATAACCCATAACAAAATTCACGTTGTGGCTATTCTGGTAATTGTGGGTATAGGTGTTACCATACATCTGTACTGTAAAAGAGAAAAGAAATAACTAACTAAAAATACTATTATGAGATTTTTCAAAATTTTCACAGGAGTTGTAGCTCTATGTGTATTGTGCGCTACAAGTGTGTTTGCGCAAAAGAATGATCCTGTTATAAACAAGGTTATAGAGATTGCCAAAACAGACAATCAGACAATGGATCACCAGGATGTTCTTTCAAACAGGTTTGGAGGCCGTCTTGTAGGTTCTGATGCATACGAGAATGCAGGTGACTGGATTGAATATATGTTCAAGAAATGGGGCCTTGAGGTTTGGAAACAGGAAGTAGGCGAGATGCCTGTAGGTTTTAACAGAGGTCCTTGGTTCGGCCGTATGTTGGGTGGTAGTGGCCAGACTCTTCATTTTGCTACCCCTTCATATACTGCCGGCACTAAAGGTGTGCAGAGAGGCCACGTCCTTAAAGAGCCTAAAACTCAGGCTGAGTTTGACAGAATGGTAGGTGTTCTTAAAGGTGCTTGGGTGCTTATTGGTGGAGAGAACTCTGGTTGGCCAATTGATTATTCTCCAAAAGCAGACAGCATCCGTGCTGCCAAGATTGCCAGAAATGCAGAGATTGAGAAAGAGAACAGAGCTATTATGGCCCATAACCGTGCAAATCCTAAAGACAAGAAGGAGATGAAGAAACTGGAGTATGAGCCTGCATTGTTCTACAGACAGATGGTTGATGCCGGTATTTTGGGTGTTATCCAGTCTTCCACTATTCCAATCAGAGCGTTGTATGACAGAAAGAACTGTATGGATATGACTTGGGAGACTCTTCCTACCACTCCTGATATCAAATTGAACGAAGACCAGTACAAGGAGATTGAGAAAATGGTTGACAGAAGAGAGTATTTCCAGTTGGAGTTTGATATCAGAAACCACTTTAAAATGGGTCCGGTAAAATTCCATAACTACATTGGAGTTATGAAGGGTTCAAAATATCCTAATGAGTATGTATTGTCGGGAGGACACCTTGATGCATTTGATGTGGCTACCGGTGGTGTTGACTGTAATGTTGGCGTTGGCCCTACTATGGAGGCTGCAAGATTGTTGGCTGCTGCTGGTGCAAAACCTAAGAGAACCATTTTGTTCTGCGTTTGGGCTGCTGAGGAGTTCGGTTTGTGGGGCAGCAAGAAATTTGTTGAGTCAGGTATTGCTCCTTTGGCAAATATTGTAAACTACTTCAACAGAGACGGAGGCCCTACTGTTCCACTTGGAATTACTGTACCTCCTGCAATGTATGAGGATTTTGTTAAAGTGGCTGCTCCTGTTAACAAGGTTAACCCAGACTTCCCATTCACCGTTACTGAGCGCAAAGGTGAGCCAGGTCCTAAGCCTGTTACTGCCGGTGGTTCAGACCACGCCCATTTTGTAATGAATGGTGTTCCTGCAATCGGCTTGAGCCTTGGTGACCCTAAAGGTTACAACTTTAATTATGGTGAGATCTGGCATACAGAGAGAGACCTTTACAACAAGAGTATCCCAGAGTATCAGGAGCACACTTCTGTAGTAAATGCAATTCTGTTGTACGGCCTTTCTAACTTGGATCATAAACTTGACAGAAAAGGTTTGTACAAAGAGTATGTTACCGGTAAAGAGGATTTGAGAGAGGAGTACGTTAAGAAATTGCAGAAAAAATAATCAATGGTTTTTGTAAACTAAGAGGATCCTTCCCCGGGGTCCTCTTTTTTTGTTTAGCCTCTTAATTTTTACACATTCCCAAGAGGTTAAGCATTCCCACCCCGCTCACAGTACCATGTAGGCCACATCTATATGCATAACCTATGGTAATTACTGTAGGTTAAGAGTGCTATGAAGGCTCACAATAACGTACAGCAGGGGTATGCATTACTAACCTCTTGCATCCCCCCCCCCATTTAAAATTTTAAGAGAATTTTCTTCCCGACAGATTAATCCAACATCTAATCTGCATAATCCCTGCGGGTAAATCAATGACCTTCGCTCAGTCTCGGATGAGGCTGCTCAGGAACAAAATTCATCTTGACGGCGAACTCCTCCTTTTAGTCCTCTTTCAGAGGCCTAACGTCGTCACACAAGCGCCGTCACAAGACGATGAATTTTCTCCCTTCGCTCACCGCCTCATCCTCCAATTCGCTCAGGCCAATGTTTACCCTCCGGCATTATGCAGATTATTCGTTCCCTTATTTTATTATCTACTTGTAAACTGTGTAAGTTCCGCCCTGGTTGTGGGTTACCCTAACTTGGCTTTTACTGCCTCAGAGGTCTGTGAGATATTTTCCTATAATGCTGTCGGGATTAGAATTGAGATTTTAATTTTTAATTTTGCAGCAAATATGGTAATATGAAAAAGATAATTAATCCTTATGCAGGTACCTCGGAGGGGTTGGGGTACAATTGTTTTGCTTGTGCTCCGGAGAATCCGTGCGGTTTGAAGATGGAGTTTTATGAGAATGGGGATGTGATTGTTTCCTATTGGAAACCTAATGGTAATTTTCAGGGGTGGTTGAATACGCTCCACGGAGGTATTCTGGCAACGCTCCTTGATGAGACTGGAGGATGGCTTATTTCCCGCAAGTTCCAGACCTCTGCAATGACTACTAATCTGAATATAAAATATAAGGCGCCTGCCCCTATAGAGGGTGTAATTGAAATAAGGGCCAAGATGAGAGAGCAGAAGAGGAATTTTGTAATCATTGATATTTCTCTTACAGCAGGAGGGGTTCTTTGTTCGGTGGCAGAGGCTACATATTACTGTTTCCCAAGAGAAAAGGCTGAGAAAGATTTTCACTTCTTGCCGTATGAAGTGGAGGAGTAAAGTTTTTTCAATGTTTTGATGGGAATATTGTATTTTTACGCCGGGAATTGTCCCTCAATTAAAAATTACATTATGAACAAGGTATCGGAAAACCCTTTCAAAAACCGGATTAAGGCACATTTGCGTGCCGGTGGCAGGTCTGTAAGCAATCAGACAGCCCTTATGGTGATAACAGCGTTATTTGTATCATCGTATCTCATTTCAAATACTATGGCCGTAAAGGTTATAGGTATATTCAATCTCTTTTATTTTGATGCCGGAACTATAGTGTTTCCGTTTGCCTATATGCTGGGAGATGTCCTTACAGAGTTGTGGGGATTCCGTATTGCAAAACGGGTAATATGGACAACATTTTTCTGCAATATCCTTATGGTGGCTTGTACCCAGATAGGGGTGTGGCTCCCTGCTCCAGAACACTTGAGGGACATTTCTGATGCATATGGTACAATCTTCAATTATGTGCCCCGTATTGTGCTTGCATCATTGGTGGGTTTCCTTTGTGGAGAGATTTCCAATGCCTGGCTGATGGTTAAGATAAGGGAGAAGACAAAGGGGAAACACCTTTGGGTACGTACCATAGGGAGTTCGGCAGTGGGTTATCTGTTTGACAGCATTCCGTTTGTACTTATAGCATTTGCAGGGGTTGTTACAACAAGGGAGCTTTGTCTTATGATTGCGTTCCAGTATGTGAGCAAGCTCCTTATTGAGGCGGTATTTGGTACCCCTATGGCGTATGCAGCCATCCGTTTTGTAAGGAGATATGTGAGGTTGGAGCAGGAATGTAAATAAGATGCTGTTATGGTAAGATATGCAGTAATTCAGGAGAAGTTCCCGCGTGAATTTGTACTGTTGCAGGGGACAGGGTGCAAGTGGAAAAAATGCACTTTTTGCGATTATCATCTTGATGTCTCTTCTGATCCGTACAAGGTCAATAAAGAGGTGCTGGAAAAGGTTACGGGTGTATATAGTGTTCTGGATGTAATAAATTCGGGTTCTTGTATAGAGTTATGTGACAGGACAATTGAATTGTTGCAGCAAATTGTGGAGAACAAAAAAATACATACTTTGTGGTTTGAATCCCATTGGATGTACCGTAATAAGTTGGAAGAGTTTAAGGGACTGTTTCCTGGAGTGGAGGTGAAATTCCGTTGCGGGGTAGAGACTTTTGATGTGCTGTTGCGCAAAAGGTGGTGCAAAGGGGTGCCGGAGAATGTGACGGCAGAAGATATTGCCCGTTATTTTAACGGGGTATGTCTGTTGTGTGGCACTGAGGGAGAAGATTTTAGCCATATTCAGGCCGATATAGATACCGCCTGCAGATGGTTTGAGTATCTGAGTGTAAATGTCTTCTGTAACAATACATCGGCTGTAAGGCGGGATGATGCATTGGTAGAGCGCTTCTTAAGGGAAATCTATCCAAAATATAAAGATAATCCCAAGGTAGAGTTTTTAGTGGAAAATACAGATTTGGGAGTGGGATAGCGTATATTCTGGTATTTTAGTAAAAATGGAAAAAGAGATTAAATCTGCAAATGGAGCAATAGCTCTTTCAGATCATTTTACATTAGGCAAACTGGTTAAGTTCACTTTGCCCTCTATTGTTATGATGATTGTCACCTCTCTGTATAGTGTGGTAGATGGTATTTTTGTGGCAAATTGTGTGGGTAAGACCCAGTTTGCGTCGGTGAATCTGATAATGCCTTTCCTTATGATGTTCGGTTGCCTGGGAATTATGTTGGGAACCGGAGGAAGTGCATTGGTTGCCAAAACCTTGGGTGAGGGAAAAAAGGAGGAGGCTCACAGGATTTTTTCAATGCTGGTGTATGTTCTTATTTTGTGCGGAGTGGTGCTTTCAGTTGTCGGGATTATATTTATAGAAGATATTGCAGTTTGGCTTGGTGCTGAAGGGGATATGGTGGAATATTGTGTTGCATACGCAATTATTCTGCTTCCTGTTGCAGGTGCATATATGTTGCAGAATGCGTTCCAGGCATTGCTGGTTACTGCAGAGAGACCTAAAATGGGTATGGCAATTACCATTGGCGCGGGTGTCACAAATATTATTCTGGACTGGCTGTTTATTGTAGTGTTCGGTTGGGGAATAAAGGGTGCAGCTCTTGCTTCTGCACTATGCCAGGTGGTTGGAGGTATTGTTCCGTTGGTTTATTTTGCCCTTCCAAACAAGAGTCTGCTAAGGCTTACAAAGTTCCATTTTAATGGAAAAGCCTTATTGAAGGCGGCTACAAACGGTTCATCAGAGCTTGTTACAAATATTTCAATGTCGCTGGTCATTATACTTTATAACTTGCAGCTGATGAAATATATAGGTGAGAATGGAGTGGCTGCTTTTGGGGTTATAATGTATATAAACTATATTTTTGTTTGTGTATTTATTGGATATGCCATTGGATGTGCTCCAATAATCAGTTACAACTATGGGGCACAGAATGACAAAGAGTTGCAGAATGTACACCGCAAGAGCATCAGGATTACTGCCTATTCCGGTATTCTCCTTACAGCCGTTGCACTACTCCTTTCTGCTCCACTGGTAAAGATTTTTGTAGGGTTTGATACTGAATTGTGTAATCTTACGGTATATGCTTTCAGACTGTATATACTTTCATTCATTTTTACAGGGTTCAATATATATTCATCTGCATTCTTCACAGCCCTTAACAATGGGCTTGTATCGGCCGGAATCTCCTTCTCCCGCACAATAATATTTGAGTGTGGTGCCGTATTGCTTCTGCCATTGGTTTTTGGGATAAACGGTATCTGGTTCTCAATTGGAGTGGCGGAGATTGCCGCTATGGCCCTTTCTGCAACAATGCTTGCGGTATTCAGAAAGAGGTATAATTACTAAAAAAAGTGTATATTTGAGGAGGAAGAGTTTTTCCTCCTCTTTTTTTAATACATAGTGATATTATGAGACTGAAATTATTTGTTTTGACATTATTCTTAGGTGTAACATGTTCTTGGGCCCAGCCTGTGCAGAAGGTATATGAGCATGATTTGAACTATTTTATTCCCGACAGATTTGTAAATCCCGATGGCAGCGGATTGGCTATAGGGAAGGAGTTCAATCCAAATATACCGCTTCCCAAAGACATTCTTGGATATGAAGTGGGGGAGCAGTATGTTGATTGGAATGATATCCTCAAATATATGTATGCTCTTGATAAAGCATCTGACAGAGTATCAGTAAAGGAATATGGCAGAACTTATCAGAACCGTCCGTTTATTCAGGTAATAATCACATCAGAATCTAACCAGAAGAACATTGCACAAATTAAGGAGGAACATCTTAAGCTTACAGACCATTCAAAATCTGGCAGTCTGGATATCTCAGGTATGCCTGTTATTGTAAATTTGTTGAATTCAATTCATGGCAATGAGGCCTCCGGCGTGAATTCCACTTTGGTTACAGCGTATTTCTTTGCGGCCTCCCTTGATAAAAATGTGGTGAAGATGTTGGATAATACAGTAATTGTACTTTCGCCAGGTCTTAATCCCGATGGAATTAACCGTTTTGCATCGTGGGTGAATACAACACACAGTTACAATGATGTTTCTGATTTAAGTACACGTGAATTTTCAGAAGCCTGGCCAAGCAGCAGAACAAATCATTATTGGGTAGATTGCAATAGGGATTGGCTGATGTGCCAGCACCCTGAGGGACAAACCTCTGTAAGTATGTTTTTGGAGTGGATGCCAAATGTAGTGAGTGACCATCACGAGATGGGGGGAACAATAAAAGGTTTTTATTTCAGTCCCGGACATCCCAAACGTACCCATAAGTATATTCCTCAAAAGAATCAGGACTATACTTATGAAATAACAAAACATACGGCAGCAGCCCTTGATGATATTGGTTCTCTTTATTTTTCAAAAGAGGGATATGATGATTTCTATCTTGGTAAAGGAGCGGCATACGGAGATATTCACGGTGCTGTAGGTATGCTTTATGAACAGGTTGCCTCAAGAGGTTACGCCAGACCTCTTCCTGTTGGTACATTAACATTCCCGTTTACTGTAAGAAACCAGGTTTATGCTGCCTTTATGACAGTTTATGCTGCATCAAAAAATAAAGACAATCTGTTGGAGTACCAGAGAGATTTCTATAAGGATGTGAAATCACAGTGGGAAAAGGACAAGCTAAAAGGATATGTTTTCAATACAAAGGGACGCAAAGCAATAGAATATCATTTTTTGAAGAATATGCAGCATCACCAGATAGATGTGTATAAACTTAAGAAAGGAGTTTCGTATGGAAACAAGAGTTTTGGCAGTGAAGATTCATATATAATACCTCTCCAGCAGAAGTCTTATCTGAAAATAAAGGCTATGTGGGAAAATATGACTGAATATGCAGACAGTGTCTTTTATGATATTTCAACCTGGACTTTCCCGCACGCATATAATCTTGAATATGCAGGGCTTAATACAATTGACGGGCTAATAGGGGATAAAGTTACAGATATTGAGTTTACACAGGGAAAAGTTATTGGAGGCAAAGCCAAATATGCTTATGTGTTTGAAAATAAAGAGCTTTATTCTCACAGTCTGTTGTCTGATCTGTTAAAGAGGGGACTGTTGGTTAGGATTGCAAAGAAACCGTTCAAATACAAGGATGGTTTGCAGGTTAAAGAGTTTGGGTATGGCACTGCTGTTGTACAGTTACAGAACCAGCCGTTGGATGAGGATGAATTGTACAGCTTGTTGAGTGAATCAGCCAAACGTTGCGGAGTGGATGTATATGCGTTGAATACTGGCCTTATGGAAGATAAGGATTTGGGAAATTCTTCCAATAAGGCTATAGAGATTCCAAGGGTTGCCCTTATAACAGGAAGTGGAATGGGAATACCGGAGAGTGGCGAGATTTGGTTTATGCTGGACCGCAGATTTGGTATACCTCCTGCACTGATTGATTTTAATGCTTTGCATAAAGCAGACCTTAACAAATACAATGTTATTATAATGGCAGATGGGGCACCATCAGTACCTGTTTCTGAGAAAGTATATCCAATGTTAAAGGATTGGGTTAATGATGGAGGTGTTTTAATCCTTACGGGAAGTTCATATCAGCTTGCATCCAAGATTGGGGTAGCAAACTACAAGAAACTGCCTTTATTGCAAGGCAAGAAAGATAATACACCATATAAGCCTTACAGTTCACCGGCATCGGTTGCAAATAATGTTGATGGCATTATACTGAAATGCAATATTGATACAACTTCTCCTTTAGGATACGGCTATACCAGTTCAGATGTTGCCGTAATGAAGAACAGTACCATTGCATTTGATGTGGAGGAGACCAAGGGCAAGTTCCCTATGTATTATGAAAAAGAGCCTTATTTGTCGGGATGCATATCTGATGCTGCGGTTAAAAGATTTGCATATACCCCTGCTTGTGTTGTTTCGGATTCAGGTTCAGGCAAGGTTATTTGTTTTGTAGATGACCTTAATTTCAGGTCTTATTGGTTTGGAACCACAAAAATATTTATGAACGCAATATTCTTTGGGCAATTGTATTAACAGGTGAACATACTGTTCCAATAGAGTGTTCAGTAATGTAAAATGTAAAAACATTATTGTATGAACAAGTTTGGAACAGAGAAGTTAAGGCGATTGGAGGATTTTTTGGATGGAGACACTCTGATGCAATGGGTGTGGGATGAGGATTTGGATATAGAAAAAGCGGTAGGGGAGTTTTTTTACAGGAATTATAAAAATAAGTAAATTTGCTACCCGGTTATGGGTGCGAAAATAAAAGGTACAAACAGGTTCAAATATGTAGCACTGCTTGTTCTTGCAGCCTTTATCCTTGTGGCAAGGTATAACCCGGCTGTTGGCGAGTGGTATTCGGTTTCACTTTATCCAATCATTTCTGCTGTTCTTTCATTTGCAGTATGTTGGATTCCTTTTTCATTGGAGGAAATTTTTGCAGTTGGGGCAGTTCTTCTGGCTGCAGCAATTCTTGTGTTTGGGGTTGTCAAGCGTAAAAAATGGTATAAAGTTGCTCTTGCTGAGATTGAACTTGTAGCGTGGGTTGTCGTATGGTTTTATTTTGGTTGGGGAATGAATTATTTCCGCGAGAGCATATATGAGCGGGCATCTGTCGGGAAGCAGAAGTATAATGAAGAGGTGTTCAAGGTTTTTCTGAAAGATTATGCGCAGAACCTGAATACAGCGTATGAAGATTCTGCAGCGGTGCTGGCGGTGAGTGATTTCTCTGGCGAAATAAAAGCTCTTTATGCCAAGGTGCCGCAGGAGATGGGGCTGGTTGTACCCCGTAACTGGATGGAACCCAAGATGTTGCTTTTTAACAGATTATACTCTGCAGTAGGTGTATTGGGTTATATGGGGCCGTTCTTTAATGAAATTCAGCTGAATGAAGAGTTGCTGCAGGGGCAGTTGCCGTTCTGTTATGCCCACGAACTGTCGCACCAGCTGGGGGTAAGCAATGAGGATGAGGCAAACTTTTGGGCATATATGATTTGCCGCAACTCCCAAATCCCCCAAGTAAGGTACAGCGGATATTTCTCACTGTTGCCGTATGTCCTCACAAATGCCTCGCGTGCCCTTCTTCCCGACGAATACAAGGAGTTCCAGCGCACCATACACCCTCAGGTGCTCAAGCAACTTGTACACCAGCAGGATTTCTGGAGATCCCGTTACAGCAAACCCCTTGGAGAGTTTCAGAACCGCCTCTACAATGCTATGCTTAAAGGGAATAAAATACCCTCCGGTACAGCCAACTATATGCAGGTGGTGGATATAATTATTGCGTTTGAATACAGCGCGGCTAAACAGGAGAGGAAAGCGAATAAATGATTATCTTTACATATTTAGTAAGTTTGAGATATTTATGCAATATATTCTTAGAGCAGTTTTAACAACTGTTATAATTCTCTTTTCACCTTTTTATTCTGCTGCACAGCAATCCAAATGTACAATATCAGGACATATAACTGATATGCAGAATGTTCCTGTAGGATATGCATCGGTAGCCGTATATGATAATGCAAAACCTATTGCTGGAACAATCACCGACAACAACGGAAAGTTCTTGTTGAAAATCCCCCAAAGCACCAACAGTTATGAGTTGGCGGTGGAGTTTATAGGTTATGTAAAATATTCATATAATCTTACTCCCGACAAATCCAACATTGATATAGGTACAATCAGTCTGAAAGAAGACACATTCTCATTGGAGGGAGTTACAGTAACAGCAAAGGAGGTAACCCAGAAGTCTTCAGTTGAACACACCACAATAAATGCTACGGCAAATATGGTCTCCAACAAAGGAACTGCAATTGACATTCTAAGGAATGCATCTGCTGTTACAATTTCAAACGGCGAAATATCTGTACGAGGAAATTCCAACATACTTGTGCTGATGGATGGCGTTCCAACAACAGCAAGTGACCTCTCTACCATACCTGCCAGTAATGTAAAAAGTATAGAAGTAATTACAAATCCCGATGCAAGTTACGATGCTTCAGGTACAGGCGGAATAATTAATATAGTATCCAAGAAGAACTCATTGGAAGGGTTCAGCGGACTTGTGTCGGCAAACTATGGATTCAACCATTTTGTTGCAGCCAATGCCGCATTCTCATACAATAAGCCCAAAGCATCATACAGGTTCAGTTACAACACCAAATACGAAGATGATATCATCAACACCACTCTCCAACGTCATATCAAAGAGAGCGGTTATGATGTTTTGCAGAAAATGGAGGCAACACGATACACATACAACAACAATATCGCACTTGGAGCAGAGTTCCGTATCAACCCCAAAAACAAACTTGGTGTAGACATCAAATTTATCATTCCTCGTATAAACGTAAAGCAGGACCTTTACAATACTGTCACTGAGAATTCCATTAAATCAGAGGAGTTCAGACACAATGATGTAACCTGGAACCGTGAAAACATAGAAGGTTCCATTTCCTATACCCATATTCTGAAACCGGAAGTTTCAGACATTGCTGTTATAGGGTCAGTCTCAAAAATATGGGGACACAGACCATCATATTATTATGTGGAAGGAGAGATGACAAATCGCTCAAACTCTGGAGGAAGTCCGTTCATATCTTCCCTTCAGCTTGATTACAAACATAAATTCAAGGTGGGAGTGCTTTCTGCCGGAGCCAAATATACCTACCGCAGCAATGATATATATCATCAGTTCTACGAGTTGAAAGATGATGAATGGAAATATTCAGATATTTTGAGCAATGATCTGCTGCATACCGAGTCTGTACCGGCAGCATATGTAATGTTTGCATCCCCACAGAGCAAGAAGTTTACTTACAAGGCCGGTATTCGCGCAGAATCAAGCACAGTAACTTTAGACAGTTCACACGACGCCGTTAATCAGATAAACAATTCATTTTTCATAGCTCCAAGTATCTCAGGTACATATAAGCTTACCAAGAAGCAGGATATATCCATTGCATTGTCGCGCCGAATAGGTCGCCCCACATATCCCCAACTCAATCCATATATGAGTATGGTGGATGCAATAACATACGAGCAGGGCAATATGTATCTGCTTCCCGAGAAATCTACAAAACTGGATCTTAGCTACAATATGAAATCCAAAGGGTTCAACCTGTTTCTGAACGGTTATTTAAATCATACCAAAGATTATATATCACAGATAACCACTATAGATGCCGGCAGGTTGATAACAACTTATGTGAATGCGGATAATGATTTAAAATCAGGCTTGGATTTGTCAATGAGGTTTGATCCGGCTAGGTGGCTGAATGTTTCTCTTTCTGCAAACACATATTATGTATCTACTGAAGGAGAGTATAAAGGAGCAGAAATATCAAACAGTGGTATTACCAATAACAGTAACATTATGTTGGATTTCCTTCCTTGGCGTGGTGGCAATATCCAGTGCCAATATTATGTAACCACACCACAATATTTTCCTCAGCTTACAACAGCACTTACCCATCAGATGAATTTGGGAGTGAAACATAAGTTGATGAAAGGAGCAATGACTGTTTCGGCACTGCTGACAGATGTGTTCAATACGGCAAAATGGGAAGTTTCGTCACAAAACAACATATTTGATTTGACAAACATCAGCCGCAACAAAAGCCGTATGTTCTGGTTAGGTATATCTTACAACTTCAACTCATTCAAACAGAAATCTTCGCAGAAGAAAGAAGCAGACAGAGCGCTCATCAAACTGGGTTTATAGGTGTAACCTTAAATCCTGCTAAAACTCAACAGTAACACCTAAAGTGGGTACAACGCTTCCGGCTTCCTGTGAAATATACTTCATTACGTAGCGTTGCTCACCAAGGGGAGCCTGTGGATTCTCTACTTCTCCAGTACTTGTAAAAGCATCTTGCTGCTTCAGTTTGGCAGAGGTAATATTCTGAATATCTGCATATAAGCCTAATTGCCATTTGTTGAAATAAAATGTTTTGTCTACCCTTATATCTAT
>JAZSEZ010000069.1:0-7181 GCA_045531975.1 Candidatus Egerieisoma sp.
CATTCTATACTCTATTGGAAAAATAATGAAAAGATACACTTGGCCGCTTATGGCGGCGGTTACCATATCCATAATATTGTTTGCATTCCTTAACCTGTTGCTGGGTACGGTATCAATCCCGGCTGCAGAGGTATTCAATATCATAACAGGCGGTGAATCAAATGAGATATGGAGGAATATCATAATCAAATCAAGGTTGCCTCAGGCACTCACTGCAATATTTGCAGGTGCAGGACTCTCTGTTGCCGGTCTGCTTATGCAAACCGTTTTCAGAAATCCGTTGGCCGGCCCATCTGTGTTGGGTATCAGTTCAGGTGCCAGTTTGGGTGTGGCCTGTGTCATATTGCTTAGTGGAATGTTCGGACAGGCCTTGAGCCAGCTGGGATTCTTTGGAGAATTTGCCATTACCATTGCCGCAATAATTGGAGCAATGGGTGTAATGGGTGTGATAATTTTTGTATCACAGAAAGTTAAGGGAAATGTAACACTCCTTATTATTGGTGTGATGATAGGTTATATTGCCACTGCCATTATTGGAGTGCTTAAATTTTTCAGTGTTGAGGAAGATATAAGGGCCTATGTGATATGGGGATTGGGAAGTTTTGCAAAAGTGTCGGGAAACCAGATGATATTGTTCTGTGTAGTGATGGCTGTACTTATCCCTCTAAGTATGCTCCTTATAAAGACACTTAATCTCCTTCTTCTGGGAGACGGATATGCAAGGAATTTGGGACTGAATATAAAGAGAGCAAGGTTTTATGTGATACTGGCATCGGGAATACTGGTTGCAATAGTTACAGCCTATTGTGGTCCAATCTCTTTCCTCGGCCTGGCAGTTCCACACCTTTGCAGGGGAATTTTCCAAACTTCCGACCACAGGATTCTTATGCCATCTTCCGCATTGGTTGGGGCCTCACTGGCACTGGTGTGCAATCTTATAGCCAGGATGCCGGGATTTGAAGGGGTGCTCCCTGTAAACTCTGTTACAGCACTTATAGGTGCCCCTATAGTGGTAAGTGTATTGTTCAGGAAAAGGAAAAATGAAATTGGAGAGTAAGGTGATGGAAAGTACAGTTGTTATTAAGGATCTAACCATTGGTTATGCCAAAAGCTGGCGCAAGGAAGATAACGGCAAGAAAGTGATTGCACAAAATATAAATGCTTCAATCAGGCAGGGAGAGCTTACTTGTCTGCTTGGAGCTAATGGCGTTGGAAAATCCACACTGCTTAGAACCCTTTCGGGATTCCTGAACAAACTGGAGGGGGAGATTTTCATTATGGGGGAAGAGCTCTCAACCTACTCTCCAAAAGATTTGTCAAAGACCCTTGGAGTTGTCCTCACCGACAAATGTGACATAAGGAATATGAGTGCAAGGGAGATTATTGGTATGGGACGCAGTCCGTATACAAGTTTTTGGGGTACTTTAGATAAAGAAGACTACCAGATTGTGGATGATGCCATAGAGATGATTGGTATAGGGCATCTGAAGGAGAGGATGGTACATACCCTAAGTGACGGAGAGAGACAGAAAGTGATGATTGCCAAATCTCTGGCACAACAGACTCCTGTGATATTTTTGGATGAACCTACTGCATTTCTGGATTTCCCAAGCAAAGTGGAAATAATGCAGCTGCTGCACAAGCTTACAAGAGAGGCAGGCAAAACAGTATTCCTCTCTACCCACGATATGGAACTGGCCCTGCAGATTGCAGACAAAATTTGGATAATGGACAAAAAGTGCGGCTTTGCCATTGGCACGCCTGAAGATTTGGCCATCAGTGGGGATTTGAGTGCATTCTTTACAAGAAAAGGGATTGCTTTCAACTACGAAACAGGTCTGTTTAATGTAGAGAACAAAGTACACAAAAGTGTTTGTATGAAAGGGAAACACGGTTCTTTGCAAAATATGGTAAAAAAGGCTCTCCACCGCAACGGAATTGGGGCAATACGCCCTTGTGGAGAGAATGCAGACCAATTGCATGAAGATATTGTAGCTACAATTGTAATTGGAACAGACAAGGATATCCCTTTTACAGTAATTATTGGTGAGCAGGAATACAAGGCAAGGAGCATTGAAGAACTCCTTACCTTAGTTGTATGATTCTCTGGTTTGAACTCCCCCTGAAACGGAGCTGCTCATCCCTGAGTTCCTCCACAAACGGGCCGTCTACAAGCACATCAATACTCTCCAGCAGCTCCATTCTGCAAGGATTCCCCTCCTGCTGCAGCTCTTCTATTGTATACCCAGTATAACACCAGATGGTTTTTGAGGTTTCATCCTTAATCCTTCTGGCAAGTCTTGCAAACCCCTCAGCCTGGAAAAACGGATCTCCTCCCGAAAATGTAACATTCCAGGGAGACTGCTTAACCACATCCATAATCTCATCAATATCCATAAGTTTGCCGTTGCCAATATCCCAACTTTGCGGGTTATGGCACCCCGGGCACCTGTGTGAACACCCTGCACCATATATTGAAAGACGGAAACCGGGGCCATCCACCACGGTTCCGTCTATAATATCCATAATGCTGATCTTTACAGAATTATCCATAATCCACTATTCGTGCACCACACGGTCATTCAACTCGGCCAGTTTTGCCCTGTTCCAGCGGTCAGTAGTACCCACAAGGTATCCTGTAATACGCTGAAGCTTGTCTATATTGCTGCCTCCGCATTTAGGACAGCTCTGCATATCTTTCTGCGCATTCTCATAACCGCAATCCATACATCTGTTTCTGTTGTGGTTTACTGAACCGTACCCTATATCATACTTGTCCATCAAATCTACAATATTCATAATGGCCTCTGGATTGTGAGTGGCATCCCCGTCAATTTCCACATAGAAAATATGTCCACCACCGGTCAATTTGTGGTAAGGAGCCTCAATCTCAGCCTTATGCTGAGGGGAACATTTGAAATACACCGGAACGTGGTTTGAATTGGTGTAATAATCTTTATCGGTAATACCCTCAATCACACCAAAATCTTTCTTGTCTTTTCTGGTAAATCTTCCCGACAGTCCCTCTGCTGGGGTGGCCAACACACTGTAATTATGACCATATCGGGTAGAGAACTCCTGAACCCTGTCACGCATATAAGTGACAATCTTCAAACCCAACTCCTGGGCAGCTGCATCCTCACCATGATGTTTCCCCACAAGGGCAATCAAAGTCTCAGCCAAACCTATAAATCCAATACCCAGAGTACCCTGATTGATTACAGACTCTATTGTATCTGTTGGTTTGAGTTTGTCCGCTCCGTTCCAAAGTGAAGACATAAGTAGAGGGAACTGTTTTGCAAGAGCTGTTTTCTGGAAACAGAAACGCTCGTGCAGCTGTTTGGCTGCAATCTCCAAAACTGCATCCAACTTGCTCATAAACAAGTTTATCCTCTGCTCAATATTGTCAGTTGCCAATCTGCTCTCCAAAGCCAGTTTTACAATATTTATGGTTGTAAATGAGAGGTTACCCCTTCCAATTGAGGTCTTCTCACCAAAACGGTTCTCAAACACCCTTGTACGGCAACCCATTGTTGCCACCTCATATTTGTAGCGCTGAGGGTCATCCTCACGCCAAAGTTCGTGGTGGTTATATGAAGCATCAAGATTTACAAAATTAGGGAAGAACCTTTTTGCACTTACCATACAGGCAAATTTGTACAAATCATAGTTTCTGTCAGTAGGGAGATAGCTCACGCCCCTCTTCTTCTTCCAAATCTGAATTGGGAAAATTGCAGTAGAACCGTTACCCACTCCGTGATATGTGGTGTGCAGAAGTTCCCTTATGATACAACGTCCCTCTGCAGATGTATCTGTACCATAGTTAATGGAACTGAACACAACCTGATTTCCGCCACGCGAGTGAATGGTATTCATATTATGGACAAAAGCCTCCATAGACTGGTGTACCCTCTGAGCTGTACGGTTAATGGCGTGCTGCTTCACTCTGTCTATCCCCTTAAGCGGAACACCTACCTGTTTCCCCTCATAATCCTTACCGTCCAAGTCTCTTATTATATAATCATCTATCTGGGCATCATACAATTGTGAATAATCTTCTCCCTGCAGCTTTTCCAATATTTTCACCTCCTCTATGTAACTGTTCCTTACAAACGGAGCAAGATAATAATCAAACGCAGGGATGGCCTGTCCACCGTGCATCTCATTCTGTGCTGTCTCCATAGAGATACAGCAAAGGATACTTGCGGTCTCAATCCTCTTTGCAGGACGGGACTCCCCGTGACCTGTACTGAATCCGTTTTTAAGAATCTTGTCTATAGGGTGCTGTACACAGGTAAGGCTCTTGGTAGGATAATAATCTTTATCGTGAATATGAATGTAATTCTGGCTTACAGCGGCCCTCACTTCATCAGACAACAGATAATCGTCCACAAAAGGCTTGGTAGACTCACTTGAGAACTTCATCATCATACCGGCAGGGGTATCTGCATTCATATTGGCATTTTCCCTGGTAACATCATTGGATTTTGTCTCAATAATTTCCAGAAATATTCCACGGGTTTTGGCCTTGCGGGCAACAGTCCTCTTGTTTCTGTATGCAATGTACAGCTTCGCAACCTCCTTGCGCGGACTTTTCATAAGTTCAAACTCCACAAGATCCTGAATCTCCTCCACGTGCATCTGTTCATTTCCTTTGCACGCAATGCGGTCTGTAATCTTTTTGATGAGTTCTTCATCCTCACCATCAGGACTATGCAACATAGCCTTACGTATTGCGGCAGCAATCTTGGCCTCATTGAAACCAACTATACGGCCATCTCTTTTGATAACTGTTTGAATCATATCTGTATTTTTTTAGTGTTTTCTTTTTTATTATCTACTCCTCAACCAGCACAACTTCAAGTTCTCCATTTGGCAAAAGTGGGGCACATACATTGTGGCACAGCTCCACCACCTTTCCAAAGAACCTTTTGGCATCCTCCCCCTCAAAAATTTTCCATAACTCCCTTACAAGGGTAAAATTATCGGGAATAAGGTTACATCCCCCCTTCTGTGCAATCTCCTTTACAAACTCCTTGTCTACCGTTACAACCTTGCTGTGGGTATCCAAATTTCCTGCAGCAAGTTTTACCGCCTTCCCTATCATTATCCCCAGTGTAACTTTTTGGAATCCGTGTTCCCCTGCCATCCTCACCGTTTCTCCAATAAAATTGCCGTAGTGTATAAAGGCCTGCGGAGGGAGCTCCTCATTTATCATGGATTTCAATTTCTGTTCGCTCTTGGCTCCAGAATTTATTACAATATGCTGTGCTCCAAGAGCTTTTGCAACATCCATCTCCCTGCTTATTGAGTCCAGAAAAGCCTCTTTTGAAAACGGGCGCACCACACCGCTTGTACCTATAATGGAGATGCCTCCTGTAACTCCAACCCTTGGGTTGAATGTCCTGGCTGCAAGCTCCCTTCCCCCAGGTACAGAGATGGTTATATCAACCCCTCCATAGGGGAGCTCTTCCCTAACCACTCTTCTCATCATTTCTCTTGGGCCATTGTTTATGGCAGCCCCTCCTACCTCCAAGCCCAATCCTGGCAAGGTTACAGTTCCAACCCCCTCACCCGCAAAGAATCTCACCTCGTTTTTGCCGTTCAAATTTACCTGGGCAATTATATCATATCCGTTGGTGGCATCGGGATCATCACCGCCATATTTTACAGCACATCCCCAGGCTCCGCCATCTTTAACTCCGCTCCCCATAAGGGGCATCCTTACCCTCTCTCCCTGCGGAAGTACCACATATACATCCTTGCACTCCTCACCGTGCAACAGACGTCTTAAAGCTCCCCTTACAGCTGCAGTTGCAGTGCTGCCTGTTGTAAGCCCTATCCTTAGAGGGAAAAACCCTTGTAGCAGCCTCTCCACCTCCATTCTCAACCCTACCGGCCCATACACTGTAATGAACTCCTTGGGAAGCTGGGGCCTCTTTACTGCATAAACCTTCACCCCGCACCCAATTGCAGCCTGTACTTTTTCCATAAAATATCCGCTCTCCCCACTCTCCTTGGTAATTATTGCCTGTGGACGAATCTTCTCCAACAGTTCAGTTTCACCCTGCAACCCCGCAGAGTCATTATTGAAAAAGAGAAGTTTCTCCATAGGGAATCCCCCCTTTGCCGCCAGCTCCTTGGATTCATCCCTGTCCAGTACTCTAAAGTGGCATTCGTTCCCATCTGCATTCCACCACTCCTTAAGTTTTGGGATGGTATTTACACCTGTAAGGGCCAGAAGGGATGTAATATTGTCACTCTTCAGCCTGGCTACGGCATCTGGAAAGGAACTGCACCAGATAATATCTTTACAGCTGCCGGAAGACTCCCGCTCATACCGTACTACAGGGATACCCAACTCCACTGATGCCTCATACACAGTATTATGAACCCCCTGAGCGAACGGGTGCGCCGCATCCACAATCAGTTTCACCCCATTCTCCCTGCACAACTCTACCACATTACAGACATCCATTGCACCGCAAAGCCGCTCCCCATTACATAACTCAACCTCCTGCAGCTCCCCTTTTGTTGAATAGTAAAAAGGGGTACCTGCAGCATCAAGAGTCTGCGCTGCTATGCGTCCTTCAGTTGTCCCTCCAAAAACCAGAATCATATCTCCCTATATACTATAAAGATTACTTCTCCTTATTGTCTGAAAATATGCTTGAACTCGTGGGCATACAATCTTGAAAGCCCCTCCCTGTTTCCAATGGCATCTCCCACAACTATCATAGTGGTAAGGGTAAGATTATTCTCCTTAACTATCTTGCTCAAATCCTTAAGCTCTCCCCTGAAAATCTTCTGATCTTTCCAGGTTAGCTTGTAACAGGCCGCCACAGGGGTAGTTGGAGGGTAATGCACAAGCAGCTCCTCCTGTACCTGGTCCACAACCGTAGCACTCAAGAAAATGCACATAGTACTCCGGTGCTGTGCCAGCATATGCAGTTTCTCCCTGTCAGGCATTGCAGTACGTCCCTCACCCCTTGTAAGGATAATAGTCTGTACCTTCTCCGGAATTGTAAACTGGCTCTGCAACTCTGCAGCAGCTGCCAGGAACGAAGATATTCCCGGGGTAATATGATAGCTCATATTATATTTGTCGAAATATGCCATCTGTTCCTGAATAGCTCCATAAATGCAAGGGTCACCTGTGTGCAGCCTTACCACAAAAAGCC
>JAZSEZ010000063.1:0-6197 GCA_045531975.1 Candidatus Egerieisoma sp.
GGAAGGGGGCAAAGTCTCTGTACTCCTTCTTGAGAAAATGCATAAATGTGGCCTTAAAATAGGTATTACAGGTAAGGGTAGATGCAATCTTACCAATACCAAACCTTGGAATGAGTTTGCACTGCACGTACATCCAAAAAATGTTTTTTTGAAGAATGCATTTTATGGTATGAGTACTGCTGCAACAATGGAGTATTATGAAAAAATAGGACTTCCTCTGGTTGTGGAACGTGGTGACAGGGTTTTTCCTAAAAGTATGAAAGCATCAGATGTTGTATCTGTTCTTGAGAGACATATTCTTAAGGGTGGTGTGGAGATTTGTAAAAATTCCCCTGTGCTTTCCATTGTCCCTGTTATGGACGGGCCCAATGATTCTTGCAGTTCATTCCTTGTAAAGTATGCTGAGGGGAATGAGGTAAGATGTTCTAAAGTGATAATTGCAACGGGTGGAATGTCTTATCAGAGTACCGGGTCTTCCGGCGACGGTTATCTTTTTGCAAAGAGTATGGGACACAAGATTTCCCCTTGCTTCCCATCTTTAACCGCTCTCAAGCCAAAAAACTATCGGGAAGAATATTACGGTATTTCATTGAAGAATGTTTCTGTGCAGCTAGTTGTGAATGGTGATGTGGTGCAGGAAGAGTTTGGAGATTTGGATTTTACTAATGGGGGAATTGAGGGGCCTATTGGTTTTAAAGTGAGCAGGAAAGGGGTGTTTAATGTAATTAACGGGCAGAAAGTGGAGTTGAGGCTTGATATGAAGCCTGCTGTTTCCCAAAAACAACTGTCAGACAGGATTGCTAGGGAGTTGCAGGATATTAAAGGTAATCAGCTTAAAGGTGTTCTGTCTAAATTGTTGCCAGCCCAGCTGGTGCCGCTTTTTATGGAGGCAAATAAGGATTTGTGTATAGCCAATCTTCCGCAGCGGTTGAAGGAGTGGCGTTTCCCTATTTGCGGGTATGTTGGGTATGAGAGGTGTGTGGTTACAGCTGGAGGTGTTTCATTGCAGGAGATTTCCCAGAAAACAATGGAATCCAAACTGGTTAAAGGTTTGTATTTTGCTGGGGAAGTTATGGATTTGGACGGAGATACAGGTGGTTATAATTTGCAGATTGCATTTTCAACTGCAGCATTGGCAGCCGTGAGTGCAGCTAAAACTACCAGATAATATTAATCTGTTTTCCGTTGCGGATGTATTTGTCTGTTGTATTTTTTATTGTTACCGGTGGCTCCAGTTCAATTGCTATATAATCTCCGGTTCTGAAAGACACGTATTTTGATGCAGCTTCAAAGGCTGCATTTATTTTTTCTATCAGTTCTTCAGAAATATTTTCGGCAGATGTTTCATCCTGCAGCAGGAAAGTTGAATTGTCTAATGAATGAGCCATATGCCAAGTTTCCGGTTTTCCCTCTGTTATGAGTTGTGGTGCTGAGAAATGAATGCCACTGCCTACAATTGTATAGTATCTTGGGGCAAATTTTGAGGCTACACTTTTTCCGGCTTTAGTGGCACGTGCATATATAAATACAGCAGCAGCAAGTTCTGTTATCTCTTCCGGACAGAAATAGTCATTGCTATCCTTGTTAAGGGATGTGTCCGGCCTTGTATAAAAGCCCTTGCTGCCGTATGGTACTGTAATTATATTCAACTTACTAACGTTTTATAGCTTTAAAAGTTTATCTCATCTTAAGTTTCAGGTCTGTAATGACCTTTTTGGTGTCAAGTGTAAAATCGCCGTTCATCATCCAGGCATAATAACTTGGCTCACTTTTGAACACCTCTTCAACCGGTTTCCCTTTATGCTTGCCAAAATTCAAGACAGGTACATCTTTGTCATTAAGGGCAATTCTTCCTGCATAATCTACCAGTTTTGTTCTGGTAGAGAATTCCGCAAGCATTTTAACATCATTCTGCAGGGTCTCAGGATATTTGTCCAACTGGCTCATAAGAATTTCGTATGTGGCCAAAGTATCTGCCTCTGCAGAGTGGGCATTCTCAAGATTTTTCTGACAATAGAATTTGTAAGCGGCAGACAGGGTACGCTGTTCCATTTTGTGGAATATGTTCTGTACATCTACAAGATTCCTTTTCCTGAAGTCAAAATCAATACCAACTCTCAAAAATTCTTCAGCCAGAAGGGGAATGTCAAACTTTATGGAGTTATATCCGGCAAAATCGCATCCTTCCATCCATTTGGCAAGACTTTTGGCAATTTCCTTAAATGTTGGGCAATCCTTTACATCTTCATTTGAAATGCCGTGCACGGCTTGCGCTTCAGGGGAAATAGGAATTGTAGGATTAATCCTCCTGGTTTTAATCTCCTGATCACCATTTGGCATAACCTTCACAGCGCAGATTTCAACAATCCTGTCTGTTGCAACATTCAATCCTGTACTTTCTATATCAAAAAATACAAGAGGGTTCTTTAAATTAAGCTGCATAACGGTATCAGTTACTGATTCTCATTGGCATAAGCAATGCGCAAATTTCTTCCTCAGGTTCTGTCTGTACGGCAGGCTGGATAAGTGCAGCCCTGTTAGGGTCTGAAAGTCTTATACAAATTTGGTCGTATGAAAGATTTCCAAGAATCTCAATAAGGAATGTAGACTTGAATCCAATCTCCATAGGTGAGCCTTCGTATTCGCATCCTACTATCTCGTGAGCGCTCATTGAGAAATCAAGGTCCTGTGCAATAATCTTTATCTGGTTGGCAGCCAGACTGAATACAATTTGCCCTGTAGCCTGATTTGAGCATACAGCCACACGCTTGGTGGCATTAAGCAGTTCAGTGCGGCTTACTGTAATTACATTGGTGTTGTTTTTAGGGATAACACTCTTATATGCCGGATAATTGCCATCTACCAGCTTGCAGCAGATAAGGAATGACCCGAACTTGAAGTATGCATTATTTGTGCTGTCAAAAGTTATCTCAACATCTTCCTCCATACATTTTGCCAAATTTGCCTTTAAAATATTGGCAGGCTTCTTAGGCAGGATGAATGAAGAATTCTCCTGTGACTTAACATCACTCCTTTTATAATATACCAGTTTGTGTGCATTAGATGCAACCAATGTGGTTGACTGTGGCTCTATATCAAAGAAAATACCGTTCATAACAGGTCTCAACTCCTCATCACCGGTAGCATAAAGAGTGCTGTTGATACCATCTGCCAATATGGCGCCCTTCATTTTAATAACTGTAGGGTTGTTGAGTTCTTTCAGCGTAGGATAATCTTCTGCCGAAACAAACGGAATCTGGGCGCTGCCACTGGCCCAAATAATATTTACAATATTCTTTTCATCTTCTGTAGAGAACTCTATAGGTTGTGTAGGCAACTCTTTTAGAGAATCTGTAAGAAGTTTGGCAGGTACAGCAATTTCGCCACCCTCCATCACCTCGTTAATGGTTAGAATTGTCTTAAGGGTTGTTTCAGCATCTGAACCTGTAACGGTTAGTGTATTACCCTCTAGAACAAAAAGAAAATTATCCAAAATAGGTAATGAACTTTTGGATGCAATCACTTTCTGAACCGACAACAAACCCTGCAATAAATCTGTACTTGAAACAATAAACTTCATAATATTAGTATTGGATTAGTTCTACAAATATAGGGAATTTTGGCATATAATTTGAGTTGTATTTCTAAAAAAAATAGTGCAGGTAAAAGTTAAAGAAGTGATGCGTATGAAAAAAAATTTTACATTGTTGATTCTTTCGGTGGTCCTGAGCAGTATTGCAGCGGTAATAGTAGTGAAGATGACCAATACAGGTCAGGGCAATTATTTCTACAGTTCACAGGAGAGCGTGCCAATAAGGCAGGTGAATTTTAATCCGCAGAATTTTCCTGATTTCACATATGCCGCAGAGAGTTGTGTGGATGGAGTGGTATTTGTAAAAGTTGTAAAGAGGGAGCAGGACAGGGAAGCTTCAATTCTGGAGCATTTCTTTGGGTTTGGTACCCCATATCCAATGCCAAGGGAGAGGGCTGGTTCAGGGTCTGGAGTGATTATTTCTCCCGACGGTTATATAGCAACCAATAACCATGTGGTTTCCGGGGCATCTCAGATTGAGGTTACCCTTAATGACAACAAAACCTACAAGGCTGAACTTGTGGGGGCAGATCCGGTTACAGATGTGGCACTCCTTAAGATAGATGCACAGGAACTCCCTGCAATTCCTTTTGGCGATTCTGATGCCTTGAGGCTTGGTGAATGGGTGCTGGCCATTGGAAGTCCGTTCAATTTGAGAAGTACCATTACTGCAGGTATAGTAAGTGCTAAGGGCAGGTCTCTTCCCGATATGTCGGGAGAGTTCAAGATAGAGTCCTTCATCCAGACAGATGCAGCGGTTAATCCTGGAAATAGCGGTGGTGCCCTTGTGAACACTAGAGGTGAACTGGTGGGAATTAATACTGCAATTGCTTCAAATACCGGTTCATATACAGGTTACTCCTTTGCGGTACCAACCACTATAGTTAAGAAGGTTGTGGAAGATTTAAAGGAGTTCGGCAGTGTGCAGAGGGCAATCCTTGGCATCTCAATGACAGAACTTACTCAGGAACTTGCGTCTCTTGCAGGAATGAAAGGGAATTTTAGCGGAGTTTATGTGGCAGAACTCAATAGAGGTGGGGCTGCATACAAAGCCGGTGTGAGGGAAGGTGATGTTCTGGTTGCCATTAATGGCAAGAAGATGAAGAACCCTTCAGAGGTACAGGCTGTGGTGAATGGTTATAAACCTGGAGATAAGGTTGAACTTATGGTATACAGGGATGGTAAGGAGATAGTGGTTGAGGCTGTACTGCAGGGTAGTCAAAGTGTTGTGGCTGCTTCAAATGAAAATGAGGCAACTGTTATGGGAGCAACACTTGTACTTCCTGATGCGGAATTGCTCAAGAAACTTCGTCTGAAAGGTGGTGTGCAGGTAGCATCTGTAGGAAAAGGAAAATTCAGAGATGCCGGTATCAGAGACGGTCTGGTGATAACACACCTGAACCAGATGCCTGTAACTGACCTTAAGGAGGCTTTGGAAATTATAAACAATTCCAAGAGAGGACTGCTTGTTGAGGGAATGTATCCTAATGGCCAGGTATACTATTATGGTGTAGGGATATAGCCTTACGGCTTATTTTACAGGCCCGGTGGATTTGACATAGTTGCAATTCTGCCGGGCTCTGCTTTTATTTGGTTGGAATATAAATAAATTGCTTATCTTTGCGTGTTAAAATATCCACATGAGACAGTTAAAGATTACAAAATCAATTACAAACAGAGAGAGTGCCTCTCTGGATAAATATCTCCAAGAGATTGGTAGAGAAGAGCTTATAACCGTTGAGGAAGAGGTTGAATTGGCCCAGAGAATAAAAAAAGGTGATCAGGAGGCGTTGGAGAAACTTACCAGGGCAAACCTTAGGTTTGTTGTTTCTGTTGCCAAACAGTACCAGAATCAGGGTTTGAGCTTGCCGGACCTTATCAATGAGGGTAACTTGGGCCTGATTAAGGCTGCAGAGAAATTTGATGAAACAAGAGGTTTCAAATTTATCTCCTACGCGGTGTGGTGGATCAGACAGTCTATCCTTCAGGCTTTGGCAGAGCAGTCAAGGATTGTAAGATTACCGCTCAATCAGGTAGGTTCACTTAATAAAATCAACAAAGCTCTTGGTAAATTTGAGCAGGAGAATGAGAGAATGCCTTCACCTGAAGAGTTGGCGGATTTGTTGGAGATACCACGTGAGAAGATTGCTGATACACTAAGGGTATCGGGAAGACACGTCTCAGTGGATGCCCCTTTTGTGGATGGAGAGGATAACAGTCTTTTGGATGTATTGGTGAACTCTGATTCACCGAATGCCGACAGAGGTCTTGTTAATGAGTCTTTGAACAAGGAGATTGAGCGTGCTCTTTCTACTCTTACAGAGCGTGAGAGGGATATTGTAAAATATTTCTTTGGAATTGGTGCTCAGGAGATGACTTTGGAGGAGATTGGAGAGTACTTTGGTCTTACCAGAGAGCGTGTGAGACAGATTAAGGAGAAGGCTATCAGAAGACTGAGACATAGTGCCAGAAGCAAATTGCTCAAGAGTTATCTTGGGTAGTTTTCTGTTTCAGTTTGTTCAGTTTGAATTTATTCACTTAACACAATTTAAAATATGAAAAAATACTTATTATCTCTACTTTCAGCAGGGGTATTGGTGGCATC
>JAZSEZ010000011.1:0-10655 GCA_045531975.1 Candidatus Egerieisoma sp.
CACAACCGTTAAGGCAAACCCTGTAACATCCACCAAAGACCAGTACGAGACCGGTACCTGCTGGTGTCATGCAGGACTTAGTTTCCTTGAGAGTGAGGCAATTAAAAAAGGAGCCCCTCAAACATTGGACCTTGCAGAGATGTTTATAGTCTCTAAATCCTATACCGGCAGGGCAATCAAATATGTAAGGCTGGATGGGCATTTCAAGTTTGACGCCGGCAGTGATATGGGCGATGTACTTGCTGTATTTAAAGAATTTGGTCTTGTTCCAAACTCTGTAATGCCCGGTTTGAACTATGGAACAACCAAACATGTACAGTGGGAACTTACAGAGGTTCTCAGAGGTGTTGTAGAAGCCGTAGCCAAGAACCCCAACAGAAAGATTTCAACCGCTTGGGTAAACGGATTCAATAATGTATTGGATGCATATCTTGGAGAAATCCCGGAAAAATTCACTTATGAGGGAAAAGAATACACACCAAAAACCTATGCAGAATCCCTGAATCTTAATCCCGACGATTATATCCTCTTCACATCATTCACCCATGAGCCATTCTATCATACAATGGTTCTTGATGTTCCCGACAACTGGAGATGGACCCGTTACTGGAACATTCCTCTTGAAGAAATGATGGAGATTATGGATTATGCAATAGAGAACGGCTATACTGTAGGCTGGACATCCGATATGAGCGAGAAGAGTTGGGGCGAGGTTTCAACTGTTCCTGATGTTGCCGCCAACCAGACTGCTGCCGGTTCGGATGAAGCAAGATGGATTGGTGCCAGCAGAGCAGAAAAAGAGGCTATGCTATACAACAAGAACACCCCTGGTCCGGAAAAGAAAATTGACCAGCAGATGCGCCAGATTGCTTACGACAACAAAGAAACTACGGATGACCATGCAATGCACATTTACGGTATTGCAAAAGACCAGAACGGTACAAAATATTATATGGTCAAGAACTCCTTTGGAGAAGAGGGCAAATACAACGGTCACAACTACGTTTCAGAATCTTATGCACGTTACAAGACCATGAACATCCTTGTAAACAAAGCGGCAGTTCCTGCCCATATCCTCAAGAAATTAGGATTGTAATCAACCCTAACAATTCAAATAAAACTGCCACGATTGGGTCTCCCCTCTCGTGGCAGTTGCAGTTTTAATACTCTCTACAATTGTTTCTTACAATCCAATTTCTGGATAAGCCAAAATAGGAGTCCATTCACTAACAATTGGCTCAAATTGAATTTCGCCATTCAATCCAATAGATATTATATAAGTATATTCGTATCCTGGGTACCACCCATCTTGAATGCTGCTTACTGCATCAGTACCATTAACCTTGTGTGTAAGGCCTTTGAATTCTACTGTACTACTCTGTAAAATTTCACTACCGGTAGGACTCTTTATAGTATAGGTAACAGTCATGCTTACGTATTTAGTTCCATGATTATATTTCTGTCCAATCAAAAGCATGTCTTTTGCACCAGATACAACAACAGCTGATGTAGTTAAAACTTGGGAGATATCACTTATTACTGTATAAATCACCTCTTGTTCTTGATCACTCCAACCAGGTGCTCTTGTACATTTATCATCATCTGTCCCCCCAGTTTGAGCAGTTATATTCTCTTTGAAAGTACCTTTGCTATATACATTGTTTAATTGTATTGATTTTAATGTTAAAGTGGTGCCTGTATATGCTGCAGCCTGTTTTACTTTGAATATAACAGAAGTCAATGCATGATGGAAGTTAATGTCAACTCCTGTGTAATTAGGAATATCTGGAATATCATCCTGATTAGTAGCAGTCTTATTGTATGCTCTGTGACTGTACAAAAGATCGGTATGATTTTCTGTACTTGGAACAATATAATCTTTAACTGTTACACCTGTTTTATCATATGTTACATTGGTCGTTGATGCAGGCGAAAATGCTGCAAAAGACAACTTTCCGTTTTTAGGCCAGTAATATTGGGCCCCGCTAGGGATCCAGCCTTTTTTAGTCGCGTCATGTACACATGTAACAGCATCCATGTATGTATTACCGTTTTCCCACGCTGTAAGATCAGAAGCTGAGTATTGTGCCCATACTTTAAAACTTTCAGTAGTTGGATAAAGCCCATCAATTTTCCCGGCTGCAGATTTTGTCATAGAACCTATCACTGGCGCAGAAAAAGTAATCTGCTGCTCAGGGGTTTGCACAACGTCATTTTTAGAACAACCGGCAAGAAACATCATTGCGGCTGCAGATAATAAAATAAGTTTTTTCATAATAGTAATTTTATTAGTATTGTTAGTTAATTTTATTAGTATTGTTAGTTTTATGCTGCGTGTATATATTTTATAATCAGACCTGTATTATAGATCCTCTAGTATTTTTGCCATTTGTAAATCTCTTTCCAACCCGGTTTCTTTCCATACATCAAAATTCCTATCCTGTATATTTTTCCCGACAAATATGCCATTGCCACAAATCTAAGTACCAGCACACCCAGGAGCCGAGAAGGAGATTTCAACATCAGGAACCTTTGCAGGTTCATCTTTGGTGCAGGATGCAAAGGCTGCCAATGCCACTGCACAGAAAAGTAAATTTTTAATTTTCATAGTATTGTTTTAAATTATTTGGGTTTTGTCTTTCACCCCCCTGCAACTTTTTCATTGGTTGCAGAGGGACACACATTACTTAATTTAATTAAACAACCGATCTTTAACCTATCTATTTTTTTACACAACGTACGGAGAATGCATATTCTTTAGTAAACTGATCAGGAGCACCTGAATTTTTTAGCACCATGGTAGGGAATTCACATCTAAGTAATAGTCCATTTACATCTAGATCTTCTACACTATAGCCCAGATAAAAGAATGATCCTGAATTCTTATTTTTTTGATCTGCACACCATAGATCCCCAAGTCCCGTCATCTCTTTCATTCCAGATTGTTGAATAAATCCACTATTAGGGTAATAGGTTGGATTTGATGGTTCTCCATCTGCATTTTTTTGTCCCGAAGCGCTAATCAACCAAGCTCCGTCATTAACTTGTTCTTGAGTGCTCCAAACATATTTAGGAGGACGTGAATTACTTTGTTCTGTTGCATATATGAATTTTACTGCATATTTTCCGTCTGAATTGTCTAGTTCCGTAGTACTACCTTCTGTATGCTTTACAAGACCATTATACACATCAGTAGCAGCAACCTCCCATCCTGGTGGACAAGGGTCAAAAATTGATTTTGTCCCTTGTTTTGCGCAAACTGATGGATGATTCCAGTGATGTTCATCACTAGCGTATGTGGTAATTACTTTTTCTTTGTAGAGACGTCTGGGGTGATTTGTAGCTTTTGTTAAAATAGTACCGTTTGATTCCTTAATGGATTCAATTTTAGTGTCAGTTGTTTGGCCTCTAATATTATATAACTGGATTTCACTAACATCCTGGCCGTATTTCAGTAGTCTCTGCGCGGGAAATGGATCTTTTCGTCCCCACTGGTAATACAAACCGAAAGCTTTATATGTCTTTCCATTTTCAACCCCATTTGGTCTCCAACCCAAAGCACCAAGATGTCGGTCCATTATCCACTGATACTTTTTACCCCAATATCCATAATGTAATACCCTAGCATCTCTTTGACCATTTCCAGTTGTATTCCCATCATCTCCTGGTGTGCTTTTTTGAAAAACACCATCTGTCCATTCACCAGCAGCATCTGGATTATAGTCTGTTACCCACAAATGCCAAGACCATATAATTGGACTCCAACCATCAACTTCTTTTTTTCTTAATGCAATTAATACATTCCCTGCTGTTTTAGTGCTGTTTGTCTCCTTTCTTACCACTATATTTACACGACCATCTTTCTCCGAGTTTCCTCTTCCATAATATAATTCTGAGTAGTATTGGTTGTCGGTATCCAAATTCCCTGAATGTGGTACCTTATCAGAGGTTGTATATTTCCATAATTTTAGTCCGGATGACTCTGCAAAATACACTTGCCTTCCCGGTACATCCTGCCAATAAACCTGTACTCGCCATTCATCATCAGGCCCAATTGATACACCACTCGCTGCTGCCGCTTCATTTGCTCTGGCTATTATTGGAATAGAATAATACTCTTCTTTATTTGCGAAATCGTTGAAATACTATTCATGGCCACTCTTTACACCAACTGGATCAATTATCGGATTCAGAATATAGCAATTGGATGTAATAGTATGCTGGATCTTTTCTATCAATCTGGAATCGTTAGTCTTATCTGCGAGGTAATTGCTGTAAGTAGTTCCATTAGATTTAATTACTTCAGTATAATGAGTGTTGGCCTTAATATCATAATTGGTATATGAATTATCCCCAATTGCATCATTGGTATATGTATTATCAATTCCTCCTGGAAAAACATTTATTGAAATATGCTTTGAACCGCTTTTTACATCAAGATATACATATGTGGCCTTGGCGGGTGCATTTTTAGTTTTTGTAGATGATGTGCCAGATACTTTCTGTTGTTCAGGGAATACTGACTCCTGTTGCAAATTCTGTGGTATATAAAGTGTTATATTTTTGCTTGCACTTGTATTTTCTTCAAAATCCTCCACTAAATAATCATATTTAAGGTTCAATTTAAATTGATTCTCTACATTTTTCCCAGTATTATGCACAAAAGCTCTAAACTTAAATCTTGCATTACCCGCAACATCTGTCATTTCTAATTTTTCAAAATACCAGTCATATATTTCCAATATAGAATGTTGCACCTTGTAATAAGCATCTCTAACCTCGTATTCCTCCATTGTAATCACTCGGAAATTAGCTCTTTTATAAAATTTATTATCGGAACTCATATGTGGAGCATTAGGGCTTTTGGGCATTGTATTTTCTTACCAGTTGATTGTAATTTACACCAACCTTGTTAACCTCCATAATCAGAGCTTTGAGAACAGTAATCACATTCTCATCATGCAGCTTGGTCCGCATAGTCCGCTCTTTTCCTCTAAATACTTTATACCTGATGAATTTGGACATTGATTTATATCCGGCCTCATTCATAATATACTTGAATTCCACAAACTCAGCCTCAGTCATTCTGAGTGTGAGTATCTTGGTTTTATTCATCTTTGGAAGCATATAAAACGAATTTTGAGTTTTATTAACCGACTTTCAGGCGCAGATTCTCCCGCCATGAAGGGGCGCTAAGCCGTTTTTGTAATACAAAAACACATCTTGCTTTTCCTTCGCTCCCGCCCATTTACAAAAGCACTTATGCTCCTTTCTAATTCTGCACTTTTATACTTAAGCACTTTTATACTTTTTCACCTCTTCCTGTAGCTGGGGTTGGTGTAGGCAATGAAATCAAATGACTCTTCAAGGCGGTCCATTATGCGGGGACCATATCGGGAAGCAAGTTCGCTGTCGGTGAGGTTTGTGGTTAGAATTGTGGTGAGCTGGTTGCGGTAACGGTGGTAGATTATTTCTGAGATGGGGTGGTATGAAGTGCCGTATATGATGCAGTTCTCTGGTTCGCAACCAAGGTCGTCAAGCAGTAGGATTTTGCAGTTTTTAGCTACGGCGTAAAAGCTACCTGCACATGGATCCGGCACATAGTAACGATGCAGGTCTGCCGTCGTAGTGTTAATTATATGTGGCAGTGAGCACCCTATGCGGTAAAATAGTTGTGTCAAAGAGTTAAGGAGCATGGTTTTGCCGGAACCCACATTTCCATAAAGCACTAGTCCAAATTTTTGACTACTGCTAAGCCATTTTGCTACAAGGCTGAGCTTCTCAAGAGTTGGAGCATCAGCTATGAACTCCCTTCCTCTGGCTTCAACCTGTATTTTATAAAGCATCTGCAGTGCAGACTCTATATTTTCTTTTTTCTCTTGTATTTTTTCAGGCCTACAAGGTTGTTCTACCTCTGAAGTTGCTTGGAGATTCAAGATTAATTGATGAATTTTCATTTTTACTGTATTTATTAAGAGTATCTGTTTTATCTATATGTGGTCTAATTTTTTTACCTCTAGTGGTAAAGTTTTTTGACCCCTTACTGGTCAAAATTTTTGACTGGTCTAAAATTTTCACCGGTTTGCCGTCGGGACTAATCTCTATACCCAGTATTTTGTAGGCACTCTTCTTTGTGGCAGAGGAGGTTTTCTCTATGAGTCCTGCCTCCTGCAGGGTTTTAAGTGCATTTATGACGCTCTGCTTGGTAAGTCCTGTAAGGCGCATCATTTCCCTCAGAGAGACTTTCGCCACCCCATCAAATGACACATAACGGCCATAAATGATTGCATAAATCTCCTTTGCCGCCCCACGCAACCCCAGTTCCTGAGCAAAAAACTGATAAACCATAAAGAACGGCCTACCATTCTTAGGTTTCATTGCTGCAGGATTTTCTGTATATCAGACATGCGGTACTTTTTCTTATTCCCGACAGCTATAGGAATCAGATACCCGCACTTCTCCCACCTCCACAATGTGGTTGCCGACACCTCCAGCCACTCAATGACCTTTTCCCTTGAGAGATATTCCTCACTCTTGGCATCCTCCAGGGTTTGCTGAAGGTTTCTTTTTGTTTCCTCAATAAGTTCTTTGTTGGCTTCTACAAGATCGGTCAGTTTGATTGATACAGTAAGCCCAGGACATTCCTTTGCCAGTTGAATTAGATCGTATTCCATATTGCATTTGATTTTAGATTATCCCATCACCGGCACTTGCTGGTGTACCAGTGTATGGGATTGGCAACGGCTGCAATTCTGCCAGCAATCAGAACGCTTGCGTTGCATTGCAAAGATTGCACGGGAAATTCACCTCATTGCAATAATGGGGCATTAAAAAAGAATAAGCCACTGTAAAACAGTAGCTTATTTACATATCAGTGGGGTATTGTGGTGGGGTTAAAATGGGGTATTCCCACTTACCTCATGGTAAATTTATGTAATAATAACGGTTAATCATATCCGGAGTGGGTTTATGCTTGCTCCTGGAGATATATTTAGGATGCTCCATTCCCACAATATTGAAAAAGATCTTCACCCACTCATTGAACTGTGCCGGTTTATTTACCATAACCTTTGACTCATACAACATAACTGCAAACCGCTGCACCTCCGTAGGGGAAGTTTTCTGGAGAATTTCCAAATCTTTCAGCAGCTGGGGTACATAATTTTCGTTCGCACCCATACCCTTGAATTTGGCTGACAGATATTGGGAAAGAAGCTCTTTGTTGATGGGAGGGAGTTCTGGCAATACGGTTTGCCCCTGTTCTTTTATATCATGTTTGAGTTCATTTGACACATCTGATACAGAATCTATAAATTGCATGAATTTAGTTGCACCATACTTTGCCACATAAAGCGTACCCGCACATCCTATAAAAATTCCCACAGCATACATCAAGGCATCAAACTCTGTAGGTTCAGTGTTTGGCCTACATTTGAAATAACGTATATTGCACCAATTGCATATGCAATCAAGAAAATTTTCCAATAATCTTCAATCAGATTCTTTGGGCTAAATGTCCTGTCAAATGCTCGACTTGCTACCTTAAGCGTTCTGTTGTTCTTTAGCTTTTCTCTAAACTCCTCAATACTCATAAATAACTCTCTTTACTGGTTCATTCACCTTAAATTGCCACAAATTTTATGCCTGAAAAGACCTATGTAGCTACATAACACTCTGTGTAACAAAAAGTAACATTTTACTCCTTTTTAATCTCCACGAAGCTGCACAGAACTACACATAGGTGTACGTTTGATACGGCAATCTGGCAGAAATGCCCACTTGAGATAAAAGATAATTAGCGGAATCGTGTCTTTTTTGATAGATTCCGCTAATTATAATGCAATACATGGGGTACATGAACTTTGACTTGTGCCCTTTTTCCGACTTGACCCCTACTTGACCCCTCCTGCAAATTTCCGTTTAACAGGAATCATTACTGAGAGAAATTTCGTTGTGTATAGACAAAGAAATTGGGAAAAGTGGGGATTTTGCTATCCATAGACAACAAAAAGGGCTGGAACTTATCCAACCCTCTACTGAAATATTTTATTTCTTAAAATGCAACTGTACTCATATATTTAAGCATGCTGTCCATACTATCAAAATTTATTACATCGGCTGTTGCATTAACCGTTCTGTTCTTTGACTTTGTTTGCGTATTGCTAACAGAGTTAAGCATTATTTGTATGTCCTCTGGAACATTATCAATTTCCACCTTGAAAGGCAAATTCGAAGTTCCCTTTATAAATAGATTGTAGAATTCATCAATAAAGCTTCTGGTTGCAAACTTAACATTCTGAAAATCTATCACAACTTCTTGCTCATCACAATTCTGCACATACAAAAGCAAATCATGTGCTCTTGACCTAGATTTCAAATCTTGTGACAAAAGTCTTGTAATATCAATTGTTATCATAGCGTCCTCCTCTTACTCAATGTATTTAATATAATCAAACTGTGATGCTTGGTACGGTATTCTAAGTGCAACAATTGTACCATCCCATCTCAGTCCTTCCGGAAGAGTAAAGAATTGATCAATCGTCTTACTCTTCATGTATATAGCACTTCCAGACATAATCATATATTGGCCAGACAATCCTTTTATCAACATCTTTTTAGAAGTGTATATACCATAACCTCTATTTTCAGCATCTGGCAAGTTCTTACTTGAAATCTGTCTATTTGCGGCCTTAATAGCCTCCAAATCATTCTCTATAAATTTATCTTCCAATTTTTGATAGCTACCCAACAATGTAACACCACTGTCCGCTATACATATATCCAAATATCCTTTATTTTTATAAGCCTGACAGAATAAAAAACCTCTATCAGTTTCTGAATGTTCAGTAATGTTATCAATAGTTTCACCTAACATGTATTTTATACCATATGCAACATTGTTAGGTATATTCAACTGCCTTATTATTAATTCTTCAACTGCTGAAAGAATACCTTCTTTCTCATCATTATTTCTGTTGGCAGGGAAATTAATAACCGGAATATATGTCCTCTTGGAGTATCCTTCCATGATAGCAAGGAACTCACTATTTCTCAATTCATCAGGTTTTATTCCACCATCCATATGAATAGCTTTCATATATTCATTCAAGTTTTCAAAAATTATCTCTTTGCTACTCTTTTTAGCATAAACAAGTAGCGAGAGCACGAAGACAGGTGAAATAAAATCCGTTTTAGAAAAATCAACAACAACCTTATCATCCCCAGATTTTTCAATCTTAGACATGATTCGCACCATAGGAATAAGACCATTCAATAAACGGTCATCCTGAACATTTATGTTGTCATTAATAATCATGGTGTCAAATTTAGACAAATATGAATAAAACTCAAAATCATTTACTTTCCTACTCCAACATCCCTACCAAATCCTTCTTCATCTGCTCATCAATCTCCCTATATCTGGAGAAGGCTTTGCTTCCTTCTTTGTGGCCGCTGAGAACGCCTACCAGGTTGGGATCTTTCACTTGCTTGTAGAGGTTCCCGATGAAGCATCTGCGGGCCAGGTGGGATGAGGCAATTTCGTGCAGTGGGCGGATTTCTTCCTCGCTGGTGGTGGGGTTGAATACCACTACCGGGCGGGTAAGGTCCGCAGCCAGGAACATTTTCTTTATGGCTACATTGTATTTCTGTTGGGAGACCAATGGGAATAGTGCAGTACCTGGAGTTTCCCTGTAGCGCATCAGTATCTCTTTTGCTATTGAATTGAGCGGCACCCTTACTGTTACCGGTCTTCCATCTTTTGTTTTACGAGGGATATATTCTACCGCACCGTTTATTATGTTTTTCTTGGTTAGATTATATAAATCACCCACCCTGCAGCCTATCAGGCATTGAAAGACAAATATGTCCCTCTGTACAGCCAGTGAAGGATTGTCATCCATATTGGTATGGTACAGTTTGTTCCTTTCATCTATAGTGATGTAATATGGCGTACCATATACACAATCCTCTACTGAGAAATGCTTAAATGGATTGTTTTCTGTTTTCCCTTGTTCCACTGCCCAACGGAAGAAAGTTCTCAATTTGGTAAAAATGTCATTGATGGTGTTCTGCCCCCTTTGCTGAGGAGTCCTTGCCTCAGGGAACACATCGTAAACAGGTTTGTATTTCCTGCTGCATTTGAATTTCCCGGTCTCCTCATCTTTGGTAAAGAAAGTATGCTCTATTCTCAGAAACTCCTCAAACTCACGTAATATGTCGGGAGTAATGGATTTAAAGCTTAGGGCAAATTTGCTGTAGCGGTTGAATCTTCTGTACAGCTCAAATCTTTGCAGTGCACGGTAAATTACCTTAAAGTTTCTGGTGCGCACTTCGGAGAGCTTCTTTACCTCCAGGAACTGGTCAAAATACTCAAAGAAATTATTTTCTTCCTTCTCCTCATGAACAGCAGGATGAAGGGTTCTTTCCACCTGCAGAGCCAACCATTCAGAAGTTAGGGATGCCTTATCCTCAGCCTTATTGTAAACCTCTATAATTATCTCCTTTATTCTGGCAACATTTCTATTGAATTCTGCCTTCAGAACCGGATCCATCACAACCTTTGCCTTTATTTCCTCCTTTTTTGGATTCCAATGTTCAGGATTAACAGTTATATCACTGCTGTACAACAATTGGATTTGCCTGCCATCCCTCAA
>JAZSEZ010000106.1:0-42780 GCA_045531975.1 Candidatus Egerieisoma sp.
CCAGAATTAATGATTACATAAGCGGACGGGCAGAACCAACATTAAAAACCGCCAGGTCTCTTTGCAAAGTACTGAAGATACAGCCATCAGCAATGCTGGGGTTATAAGAACAATTAAGCCCGCTCCATAAGCGGGCTCTCTATTAATTCCCAATTATAATCAGTTAATTATAAATTTGGCCAATGAATCAATTATTAAAGATTAATACTAGATGTTTTACCATCTTTCCAA
The DNA here is from genome assembly GCA_045531975.1 of Candidatus Egerieisoma sp. GTDB lineage: Bacteria > Bacteroidota > Bacteroidia > Bacteroidales > UBA932 > Egerieousia. The sequence continues at coordinate 232 of JAZSEZ010000106.1, forward strand.
TCTTCAACTTCTGGAATAAACTTAATCTCTAGTGGTGTAATATCTACATTATATATATAATGAGTACCAGTATCCCAAGCAGGAACAGGGTTTAAAGTCTGACCATTAGCATCCTTTGTTAGGTCGATAGTTGCTTCTAAATCAGCAAGCCCTCCTTCAATAGCATACACAAAAGTAAAACCTGTTACTCTATTAGGAACAACCATAAAGGAAACCTGTTCATATGAATTTTCTTCAAGTTCTGCTGAAGTCCATTCTGAAAGAGCCACATTGGCACCTGGAGTTAAAGTATTCGCTGTCCACGCTCCAGTTCCATTTGTATAATTATACACATACGTTCCTGTAAGTGTTGGAGTGTGAAGTGTTACACTCTTTACTGTCACGTCTGGTCCAGTTTTTTTGAATCCAATTGTTAATTTAGCAAGAATATGATTAAGTTCTACAGTAACAGCACTAGTTGTTCTTCCACTTGTAACCTCACCATATAAATAATCAGTCTGACCGGCAATAGCTGTCGTATTACTATTATTTACACTAAATGTTAATACTTTTGTCTGCTCAGTTGCTCCTGAATATGGAGACCAAACTTTAAAATCCAAAGTACTCTGAACTGGCCAATATTTGGCTGTAGCACATTTCCAATCTTCAGGATTAGCCTCAGTATCTTTTGTAAATTGGGCATCATCAAAATACAAATCATTACCATAGTAAGCAACAACACCTAAATCCTGATTAAAACTACCAGTTGCTTGTTCAGCTTTGGTCATTTTTCCGGCAATGACTTTAAAGCCAATTTCCTGAGGGTCCTCTGTGTTAATAACCTGAGTCTTTGTACAAGATGCGAGAGCAGCAATAGCTACCGCAGCGCAAATAATAAGTTTTTTCATAACTCTTGTTTTTTAAAGTATTAGTAATATTAAGTTAATTTTCTCTTTTAAAGTGTTATATTGGTTTCAATCTCAACCCAGTCATTTACCGATACAGAGAAACCGCCACCCTCAACTTTTGGCTCCTCTATTACTATAGGCTGGTCCACCACTTCAATTACAAGTTCGTTGTTCTCAAAGAAATCTTTTGTAATGTCAAAATGGTAATTATGACCGTTACCCAAATTATCTACAATGTTAATGTCGAGGCTTAGAATACTTGAGTAGAGAGGATTTTTGCCAAAAGTATTGAATGTGCCTACCAGACACTTCTCCTCTTCATTTTTATTCATCTCAAAGTAAATTGTAGCTACCCCCTCTGAATCCTGATCTTTACCTATAAATGTAGACTCCACCTGTCCGGTTATAAGAGCAGACACCTTGCTTACCCATTGCAGTCCCTCTACAGGTTTTACTATAATTTTCCACGTTTCCACAACAGAATGAGCATCTACAACACAAACTATATCCCTCTCTTCATCTATATCCAATGCAGGCACCTCAAATTGCTCCTCAATACCAACATACAAATAGTCAGGTTCATTTACAATCCTCTCTGTACCGTCCAAAACCGGATCTTTAGTTTCCGGGGTCTTTGAGCCGGAGCCATTATTCTGGGAATTCTGGGCCGCCTTATCCTTTCTGAACTGTACCCTGCTCTCAAGGAATCCCTTAATCTGAGATTTTACATATGCCGAAATCTCATTGGTATATGCCTCTATAGTACTTATGTTATCTTCGTTCTTTATAATAGTAGACTCGGTTCCTATGTTGTACAACAGCAAATCGTATGTACCGGGGCCGGGATATATGTATCCCCCCTGTGGTGGAACATAGTCTGTATATTCAAGTTCACCTGTAGCTGTATTGAACAAGTCTACACGCACCATATCCGGAATTTCTACAGCACCTGAATTCTCTATATCAGTCTTAATCTTCAACTGAAGATTTATAGGAGTTACCTTCTCAGAGAATTCCCTGCGCTGGCAAGAGGTAACAAATGCCACAAGAGCTACAAGAAGGGTTATTGCAAAAAATCTTTTCATTTTTTCCCCTCCTTTTTCCTTATTGGTATTACAAGGCTTATTGCAGCCTTTGTTGGACCTACATAATCAAACAGAATATCTCCGTCTTCTTTCAATAGCGGACCACCTTCTGAATGCACATTGTATTTTCTGCTGTTTGAGTGTATATATCCTACAGCAATTGTAAATTCCATATTAACTCTGCCCCTTTTGCCCAAAGCCAGTGCATAGGTATAATCCAATCCGCCACTTATGAACTCTCCCTGTTTGCCGGTATAATCTTTTTCAAAATCAAAATAACCGCCTGCACCATACAGAGCCAATGAGTGCCCAAGAAGCCTTCTTTCTGCTTTTCTGTTCTTGCCAAACCAATAACGGCCCTCAACAGACCATCCAAGCATCTCAAAACAATTTTTGTTCTTTTTGCTTGGCCATAACCACGGATAGTAATAATCGGCTCCTATTGACCATCTCTCCCCCACAGGAAGTTCAGCCCCTACGTTTAATGCAGGGAGCAACAGATTGGTTCTTATTGCAAATACAGTTTCATTTAGGGTTGGCACCTCATAGTTTGCACGGCCAGAACCGCTCTCCTGTGCAAAAGAAGAGAGTACCGAACAAAGCAAAAAGCACGCAACTATTAGAGCCCTAAACATCTTATAAAAAGTTTTCTTAATTACCCGTTCTGGCGAAGATAGTAAAAATATTTCCATAATTTTTTAATATTTTCAAAAAAAAATTAACGTTCTACCCCCCCCCATTGATAATCAGACACTTACAAAAAAACGGCTCAAAAGGGCAAGTCTTAAAGTTCCTCCTTCTGAGCCGCTAGTTTTTTACCAAATAATTATTCTCTCTGCAGGGTCCATCCACATAGGATCACCCTCTTTTACACCAAATGCGGTGTACCACTCTTCAAGGTTGCGCAATGCACCGTTTACACGCCATTTGCCCAATGAATGAACATCGGTTTTGGTTCTGCGCAAAATCTCCTGAGGGCGTACATTCTGTGCCCATAGGTTTGCATAACCCAAGAAGAATCGCTGGTTGTGGGTGAAGCCGTCAATCTCAGCCGGTACAGGCTTATCTTTTAGGGTATTCATATATGCCTGGTATGAGATAAGCAAACCGCCCTGGTCTGCAATGTTCTCACCCAAAGTGTATGCACCGTCTGCGTGAACAGTGTCAATTACAATAATTTTGTTGTACTGCTCTACAAGCACCTTTGCGCGCTCATTAAATTTGGCTTCATCTTCTGCCAGCCACCAGCCGCTGATATTTCCGTCTTTATCGTAGTTGCGGCCCTGGTCATCAAAGCCGTGAGTCATTTCGTGGCCAATAACTACTCCAATACCGCCGTAGTTTACTGCATCATCTGCATTAGGGTTAAAGAAAGGTGGCTGAAGGATTGCTGCAGGGAAACAAATCTCATTAGTTGTAGGGTTGTAATATGCGTTTACTGTCTGAGGGCTCATTCCCCACTCTGTTCTGTCTACAGGCTGTCCTTCATCTTTCATCATATCGTTGTGACGGAACTCGCTTGCACGGCACATATTTGCCCAGTATGAATCATTTTTAATCTCAAGGGCAGTATAATCTTTCCATTTGTCGGGATAACCTACCTTTACAATAAAGGTTCCTAGTTTCTCGTGTGCTTTTGCTTTGGTTTCATCACTCATCCACTCAAGGGCATCAATTCTCTCACCCAATGCCACACGCAAATTTGCCACCATCTCCAACATTTTCTCTTTAGAAGAGGCAGGGAAATATTTCTCTACATATTTCTGGCCCAATGCCTCAGACAGTGTACGGTTTACAACAGAAAGTGAGCGTTTCCAAACCGGCTGCAACACCTCTCTGCCCTGAACGGTCTTGCCAAAGAACTCAAAGTTTGCGTTTACAAAATCCTGGCTCAAATAGTTTGATGCAGAGTTAAGGAGTTTGAATACAAGGTACTCTTTCTGGGTATCCAAAGATACATTCTTAAGCAGTTTGGTAAGGGCTGCAAAGAAGGTTACCTGGCTGGCATTTACCTCTGTAGAGTTCTTGATTCCAACCTCTTTCATATATACATCCCAGTTGATGAAGTTGTATTTCTTTACAAAATCCTTCAAAGGCATCTTGTTATAGTTCTTGTGAACATCCCTTAGGGCACCGCGGTCTACAGAAATTTTGGCAATCTCAGTCTCAAGTGCCAAAACTGCATCTGTAGAGGCAGCAGCCTGAGCCTGGGAGTAACCGGCCAACGCAAAAAGTTTGTTCATATACTCTTTGTAGGCAGTGCGGATTCTTACAGAGTTCTCATCATCCAAAAGGTAATAATCACGGTCACCCATAGAAAGGCCACCCTGAGAGAACTGCAAAAGGTTCATTGAGCTGTTCTTCTCATCTGCTCCAATGTACATTCCAAAATAGGATCTCACTCCCTGTTTCTGCAAAGAGGCAATCATAGATGCAAGCTGGTTGTTGTCTGCAACTGCTTTAATTGCAGCAATCTGCTCCTGAACAGGAGCTGCACCATCTGCATTAAGTTTTGCAGTGTCAAGGCCAAGGGCATACATAATCTGAATCTTCTCCCCTACACTGCCAGCCTCCTGAGCTGTTCCATTAAGCTCCTCAATAAGAGATTTGAGCCTCTCCTGATTCTCTTTGTCCAACTGGTCAAAAATACCATAACGGGCATACTCCGGAGTTAGCGGATTGTTTGCCATCCAACCGCCACAGGCATACTGGTAAAAATCCTCACCAGCCGCAACGGTATTGTCAAAATTGGCAAGGTCAATTGCAGGCTTCCCCGCATCCTTGCTCTGTGAGCAACCGGCCAATGCCATTGCTGCAACACCAAGTACCATAAAAAATCTTTTCATATAATAATTAGGTTAATAATTTCGCGGTATTCCTTCGTAACAAACATACCCCCCGGCATCCCCCCCATCAGGGCCAAGCTCAATCTCCCAATCGGCAGCGGCAATCACATCGGGGTTATGCTCCACCACAATAATGGAGTGCCCCCTCTCTACAAGTGCATTGAATGCCGCAAGGAGTTTCTTAATATCGTGGAAGTGCAATCCGGTAGTAGGCTCATCAAAGATGAACAGGGTTGGTCCGGTAACAGCCCCCTTGCCGCCACTCTCCTTGCTCAGGAACTGGGCCAGTTTCACCCTCTGGCTCTCTCCACCGCTAAGGCTGCTGCTGCTCTGCCCCAACTGCACATACCCAAGCCCCACATCATCCAAGATCTGCAACTTCTGCGCAATCCTTTTTGCCAGAGCCTCCTTTTGCCCTCCAAAAAATGCAATAGCCTCCTCCACACTCATATCCAGCACCTCATTTATACTCTTGCCCAAATATTTCACCTCCAAAATAGCCGGCTTGAACCTCTTGCCTCCACACTCCTCACACACCATTTTAATATCTGCCATAAACTGCATAGGGATGGTAATGAAACCCTCTCCCAAACATTGCGGGCAACGTCCTCCATCTATATTAAACGAGAAATGTGAATGCCCGAAACCGTTCATCTTTGCAAACTGCTGCTCAGAGAAAAGTTTGCGTATATCATCATAAATTTTCAGATATGTAACCGGATTTGAACGGGAACTCTTTCCAATAGGGTTCTGGTCTACAAACTCCACCCCTGCAATCCTGTCCAAATCTCCCCCAAGCTCCTTAAATGCTCCCGGTTTAAGCCCAAACTGCTGGAAATGGCGGGCCAAGGCAGGATAGAGCGTATCCCCAATAAGGGTAGATTTTCCGCTTCCGCTCACCCCCGTAATTGCAGTAATCACCCCAAGCGGGAACTTTACAGAAACATTCTTAAGATTGTGCTCCATTGCCCCACAAATCTCCACATAATGGTTCCATTTCCTCTTCTTGGACGGGAATTCAATCTTCTTTATTCCCGACAAATAATCAATTGTAAGTGACCCTGAACTCTCCCCTTTCTTTGTATTTGCAAGGGCATCTTCAATTCCCTTGGCAACCTCCCCCTGAAACACAACTTCCCCACCGTTCACACCGGCGTATGGGCCTATATCTATAAGTTCATCTGCAGAGCGGATAATCTCCTCATCGTGCTCCACAATAAGAACAGTATTTCCCAAATCCCTCAAATCCTTAATAACCTTTATCAGACGGCCGGTATCTCTCTGGTGCAATCCAATACTTGGCTCATCCAGAATATACAAAGAACCTACAAGGCTGCTCCCCAAAGAACTCACCAAATTGATTCTCTGGCTCTCACCACCGCTCAAAGTATTGGCGTGACGGCTTAATGTAAGATATCCCAATCCTACATTCTCTATATAGTTCAATCTGCTGCAAATCTCCTTAATTGCCCTCTCAGCTACAGCAGCATCATATTTGTCCAACTGAAGTTCCTTAAAGAAAAGGTTCAATGAGGTTATGCTCATATCCATAAGCTCCGCTATGGTCTTGCCCCCTATCTTCACATAATTGGTCTCCTTGCGCAAACGGCTCCCCTCACACTCGCGGCATACAGTTTTGCCTGAATAGCGTGCCAGCAGATATTTGTACTGAATCTTATAGCGCATAGTCTCCACCATCTCAAAAAATGGTGTAATGCCTGTAAAGTAGGAGTTTCCGTTCCAAAGGAGTTTCTTCTGCTCTTTGGTAAGCTCTGCATACGGTCTGTGAATAGGGAAATCAAACTTATGGGCATTCAGCACCAGCTCCTTATGGAACTTGCCCATAACCTCTCCCCTCCAACAGGCAACTGCCCCCTCATAAACAGAAAGGGATGCATTTGGCACTACAAGTGACTCATCTATCCCTATCATACTGCCGTAACCGCCACAAACCGGGCAGGCACCAATAGGGTTATTATAGCTGAACATAAGTTCTGTTGGCTTCTCAAAACGGATTCCGTCCGCCTCAAACACATTGGAGAACTCCTGCATAACAACCTCCCCATCCCTGCCCCTCTGCTGTGCCACCACAAGGTGCCCGTTCCCCTCATTGAATGCTGTCTGCACAGAATCCATCAGACGGGTAACATCCTCCTCCAAAAGATTCTTTGCTCCATTGTTGCCACTCGCCCCACTATTTTCCTCCACATCCGTATTGCAACCTGTTCCCGGTGCAACCAGATAACGGTCAACCATTATATAAAGTTGCTCTGAAGCAAACCCATCCACATCCTGCAACACAGCATCAGCCCTCACCATTCCCTTGCCTGCACAGAACAGGCGGGCATAACCGGCATCCTTAATGCTCAAAAGTTTCTCCACCTTATTCTCATTCTCCAACCAATCTATCCGGGAAAGGATATAAGCGGTAAGATTGTCGGGACCAGGATTTTTAATATTCCCTATAAATTCCACCACATCATTTGCCGTATGGCACTTTACCTCCTCTCCGGTAACCGGTGAATAGGTGCGCCCTATTTTGGCATAAAGGAGTCTCAGGTAATCATATATCTCTGTGGTAGTTCCCACTGTTGAGCGGGGATTGCGGGTATTCACCTTCTGCTCAATGGCAATTGCAGGGGGGATTCCCTCAATCTTGTCTACAGCGGGTTTCTGCATACGCCCCAAAAACTGGCGTGCAAAAGAGGAAAGGCTCTCTGCAAAACGGCGCTGTCCCTCTGCAAAAAGGGTGTCAAAAGCCAGGGAAGATTTTCCGCTTCCGCTCAGGCCGCTCATAACCACAAGCTTGCCACGCGGAATCTTAAGGTCTATCCCTTTAAGATTGTTTGCCCTTGCCCCTTTAATGTATATATATTCCTGTTTCTCTTTGCCTGCCATTGCTGTTAAGAATTTTTGTTCCCCACTATATAAGGTTGTTGCTTTTAAGCTTATTTCTCACTGGTTCTAAGTACGGTTTTAACCTCCCTTATCTTCTTAAGGGCAGAGGTTACCCTATCCAAATGAGCATTGTTCCCCACTGAAATTCCAATCTCCGCCACAAACTCCACCAGATTGCCAGGTTTGGTGCGCTCATAGATATTGAACGACCTCATAGATGCCTCCTGTTTGGTTATGCACTCTATAAGCTGCGCACCTATTGAGGTGTCACCATCTCCAATCACCTTCAATCCTGTCTGGAACTGTGTTGTATTGGAAACCTGTCTCCATCTGACTTTCTGCACTCTGTAAGGGTACTGGTCCAACAGTCTTGCTGCATTCGGGCAAGACATCCTGTGTATTTTCACACCTCCGGTGGCCGATACAAATCCAAATACATCGTCTCCAAAAATTGGGTTGCAGCATTTGGCCATTTTAAAGCTTATGTTGTTGAGCTTGTCGCTGATTACCAGGTAATCTGTATCAGATGATTTGCTGTGCCTGGTTTTATGTTCCGCGCGATGCTCCTGTTTGTTGCTGTCGGGATGAGTCTCCTCTTCCTCCCCTTTTGTGAGGAAATCCTTCAAATCCAAAAGGTCTATTTTCCCCTCATAAATTGCCAGGAACACCTCTGCTGAGGCCTTCATCTTATAGTGCTTTGCAATGTCTGCCAGCACATCATCATTAAGTTCCAGCTTCCAGTTCTTCATTCTGCGCTCCAACAGCTCACGCCCAAGGTTCATAAGTTTGTTCTCCTCCTCCTTAAGCTTTGCCTTTATACGGTTACGGGCCTTGGATGATACAACTATCTTCAACCAGTCTGCAGAGGGCTTTTGGTTCTTGTTGCTCATAATCTCCACCACATCGCCTGTGTGCAGTTCATCCTTTATAGAGGCAATCTTGCCATTTACCTTTGCACCACTGCACTTTACGCCCAAATTGCTGTGTATATTGAATGCAAAATCCAATACACTTGCCCCTTTTGGCAATTGCTTGAGGTCTCCTGTTGGGGTAAATACAAATATCTCATCCAGCTCTGTCTGAACCGCATTGGTATATGGGTTCTCCTCTGAGCTTTCCAACATACTCTTCACATTCTTCAACCAGTCATCCAACCCCTGCACACTCTTAATTCCCTTGTAGCTCCAGTGGGATGCGTGGCCGTTCTCTGCCATATCATCCATACGGGCTGTACGTATCTGCACCTCTATATAGGCCCCCTCCTTATTCTGCACCGTTGTATGCAAAGATTCATATCCGTTGGGTTTTGGATTGGTAATCCAGTCCCTCAGGCGTTTTGTATCAGGCTTGTACTCCTGGGTTACCCTTGAGTAAACTTCCCAGCAGTAGTCGTGCTCCTTCTCCAGCGGCACATCCAGAATAAACCTCATTGCAAACACATCATATACCCCCTCAAACGGCACATTCTGTTTCTGCATCTTCTTCCAGATTGAGTAGGCGGTTTTTGTACGTACCTTAAGCTTGTATTTTATACCGCTGTCTTTTAAAGATTTCTCAAGCGGCTTTACAAACTCCTGTGCAAGTTTTGCCCTGTCGCCCTCTGTTGCCTTAAGTTTGTTGGTAATTGTGCGGTAGTTCTCCGGATCTGAATGTTTGAAATACAAATCTTCCAGTTCACTCTTAAGATTATACAGTCCCAACTGGTGTGCCAGCGGGATGTACAACATTATTGTCTCTGTAACCTTGCGCTTGATACTGCTCTTTGGAAAGAGTTCAAGATGACGCATAATTTCCAGCCTGTCTGCAAGTTTTATTAAAGTTACACGCGGATCTTTTGAGTACGAGACAATAAGTTTCCTGTAATTCTCCGCCTGCAATCCGGTATCTTTTGGGGTTATTCCCGATATCTTGTTCAACCCCCCAACCATAGTTATAACCTCTTGCGGATACTCCTTGGCAACCTGCTGCAAAAGGGGATCATTTCCCCTTGTAGCCTCGTGAAGGAATACTGCAACTACCGCCTCCGGCATAAGACCCATCTCTTCTGCCACAATTTTGGCAACCCCAACCGGGTGCTCTATAAACGGATGTCCGTTTCCCCTCTGCTGTCCTTCCAGCTCTTTCTTGGCCAAGTTGTAGGCCCTCTCCAATATTTCTTTCTGCTCAGCAGTACAATTTACTGCAATATTGCCCAATCTCTCCTGTAGCATACCCTGCTCCTTATTTTTTAGAAATCAATTCTCCCAAATATTTCATTTCATCCCTGAATTTGGCTGCCCTTACAAAATCAAGTTCAGCAGCAGCCTTTTCCATCTCCCTTTTGGCACTTGCCATTGCTTTTTGCAACTGCCCTTTATCCATATTCCTTATTACCGGATCCTGCAGTACATTAACTGCCTGTTCTTCTCTGGCATATTCGGCTCCTCCCATAGCCCTGTCAAGTACATTGCGCTCTTTCTTAAGCACCTGGGTAGGGACAATATTGTTTGCCCTGTTGTACTCCATCTGCTTTTCACGCCTGCGGTTGGTTTCATCTATGGTACGCCTCATACTTTTGGTTATAGTGTCGGCATACATTATCACCAGGCCGTTAATGTTTCTTGCAGCGCGTCCGGCAGTTTGGGTAAGGGCCGTTTCACTTCTAAGGAATCCCTCCTTGTCCGCATCCAGAATTGCCACCAGCGAAACCTGAGGCAAATCCAACCCTTCGCGCAACAGGTTCACTCCAATAAGCACATCAAAACGCCCCGCCTGAAAATCCTCTATAATCTCTATCCTCTCCATTGTATCCACATCTGAATGGATATAACGGCATCTCACATACATCTTCTGCAAATATTTGTCCAACTCCTCTGCCATCCTCTTGGTAAGGGTTGTAACCAGCACCCTCTCATCTTTCTCTACCCTAATCTGTATCTCTTCCAGCAAATCATCAATCTGGTCCTCCGTAGGGCGAACCTCAATTGGTGGCTCCAACAGGCCGGTAGGCCTTACCACCTGCTCTACAATCAGTCCCTCAGATTTATCAAGTTCATACGGTGCAGGGGTTGCACTTACAAATACCGTCTGACGGCTCAACGCTTCAAACTCATCAAACTTCAACGGACGGTTGTCTGCCGCTGCAGGGAGCCTGAATCCGTACTCAATAAGTGTCTCCTTGCGGGAACGGTCCCCTCCGTACATTGCCCTTATCTGGGGTATTGTAACATGGCTCTCGTCTATAAAGGTTATAAAGTTGTCGGGAAAATAATCCAAAAGGCAGAATGGTCTTGTTCCGGCAGCCCTTCCGTCAAAATATCGGGAATAATTCTCTATGCCCGAACAATATCCTATCTCCTTTATCATCTCCAAATCATACTCCACCCTCTGTTTTAACCTTTTTGCCTCTGCGTGCTTCTCTATGCTGTGGAGGAACTCACATTGTTTGTACAAATCCTCCTGAATGTTCCATACTGCACTCTTTATCCTCTCCTTTGTGGTACTGAAAATGTTTGCAGGGAATATGGCTATTTCATCCACAAACTCTATTGTACCGCCACTCGCAGGGTCAAACATCTCAATCTCCTCAATCTCATCTCCAAAGAAAATCACCCTGCACCCTTTATCACCATATGCCAGGTAAATGTCAACGCTGTCCCCCTTTACCCTGAATGTTCCCCTCTTGAACTCCACATCATTGCGGGAATAAAGGCTGTCTACCAGCTTGTAGAGGAACTGTGTACGGCTGAACACCTGCCCCACTTTAATTTTAACCGTATTGGAATGAAAATCTGCAGGGTTGCCAATACCGTAAAGGCAAGATACACTGCTCACCACAATTACATCTTTTCTTCCACTCAGCAATGCGCTGGAACAGCTGAGGCGCAACTTTTCTATCTCATCATTGATGCTCAGATCCTTCTCTATGTAGGTATCCGTTACCGGCATATAGGCCTCCGGCTGGTAGTAATCATAGTAGGAGACAAAATACTCCACGGCATTATTTGGAAAGAAAGATTTGAACTCCCCATACAGCTGTGCAGCCAACGTCTTGTTATGGCTGAGGATAAGGGCCGGCCTTTGCAACTGCTCAATTACATTGGCCATAGTAAAGGTTTTGCCGGAGCCTGTCACACCCAAAAGTGTAACGGCATCCACCCCCTCCCTTATGGCCTGGGTAATCTCCCTAATTGCACCAGGCTGGTCTCCTGTTGGTCTGTATGGTGATTCAATCTTAAAATCCATCTTATATTACTTCTTTGCCTGCCCTTCTGCTATTCTGCAAGCTTTTATGTAATCATTCAAACCCTTTGCCACATTCTCCATCATTGCCTTGCGGAATGCAGGGTCTGCCAATTTTTCCTCTTCCCACAAACTTGAGATGAACAATGTCTCCACAAGAATGCAAGGGAAATCTGTAATGGCGCTCAATGAGAAATTGAAGTTTCCTACCATTCCAAAGTTCTTAACCCCCTCCATCTGCAAAAGGTATCCAAGTATGTCCTCCGCAAGAGGTTTGAATGCGTTGTATCTGTAGTATGTACTTGTTCCAAGTGTAGAAAGTGGGCTACCGCCGGCGTTGCAGTGGATTGAGATAACTATGTCTGCCTTTTTCTCAATCATCTTGTCTTGTCTCTCCCTTATGCTCATCCCTTCATCACCCTCTCTGGTAAGGACAACCTTTGCACCTTGTTTCTCCAGGATCTCTTTTAGGGTGTGAGCCATTGAGAGGTTCATATCCTTCTCTTTAAGGCCGCTCAAACCAATTGCACCGTTGCTCTCAGGACCACCGTGGCCGGCATCAATTCCAATTGTAAGGTTCTTCAGGTACAGCTGCTGCGGCACGTGTTTGATGTCCAACACAAGATTGTTTCCCTGATAGTCCATAGAGAAACCCCACGATGATTTGGTTTTAAGGTAGATTGTGTATCGGGTAATGTCTGAGTCTATGCTCTCCACATCAATGTTGTCTACACTCTTAAGGCCGCTCTTGTGGGTTAGCCAGTTTGAGTTGCACTGCACTCCGTATACATCCACTACAATTTTATGAGGGTCTGTATACTCTTTAACTATGTAAGGTTTCTTTCCTCCTACAGCTATGCTCACCCTGTCACAATTGCCGTTTACGTACACCGATGCACTTCCGGTAAGGGTTGCATTGCTCTGCATGAAATCGCTGTCGGGAAGATATTTGCCTTTTACTTCTACCTGGCTTTTAGGGATATAGGCATATCTGTTCTGCGAAAGTCTTACCCTGTACAGGTTCTCATTCTCTGCATCGGCATACAGCTCAACGCCCTGTGGCAGGTAGTTGATTTTGGCACCACCAAGGCGGTCTGTGCCAGCTCCGTAGTTCAGGTATGCATACTTTTTGGTCTCCACCTTCAGGCTTGTAGGGTAGAATTTTGCCTTCTCTACCTCAGCTGCCTTTCTTGCCTGTGCCGCCTGTTTTGCCTCTTCGGTTACAGGTTTTGGAGTTGTGCTGTAAAATACATTAAAGGTTTCACTCCCCTGCCCCTGCTGCTCAATCTTAATCTCATTGTTACCTGGCTGCAACTGAAGCTCAATACCCCAGGCTCCGGTTTTGTAAGCTTTCACCTGCTGCCCATTCACAGTGAAGACCTCACCAGGCTGGGCCATACCAAGAACCTGATGCTTTGCCTTATACACTGTATCCGCAACACCTCGTTTTACAACAATATCACCAACCTGCACAGCACTTGCTGTTACCGGCAAACTAACCATTGCAGCCACCGACATTGCCGCAACTGCAAAACAACCTAAGACTTTTCTCATAATTATCTAATTTTCAATCACTTTACAACCCACTCTCCCGGGCATCCAAGTGGCATTTTAAAACCAGGTAAATTTACAAAAAATTTGCCGTATAACCTTACAGTTCCCAAAATATCCTACAACTCTCCTCTTCCCGACAAATTCCGAGCACCCACAGCCCCCAAATCCTGCGCGGGAAGCACCCCACCCAAATATCCCCCTCACTTGGGGCACGTTTCGCACCTCTTTCGTTCCCCAACCGAGCATCCCTCCCTCTTGGGGCACGTTTCGCACCACTTTCGTTCCCCAACCAAGTAGCCCCCTCACTTGGGGCACATTCCACGCCATTTTTGTTCCCCAACCAAGCATCCCTCCCTCTTGGGGCACGTTTCACACCACCTGCAAAATTCTTCCTGCAATTCACCCGCCACAAGAAGATACTCTACAGAGCGCAGAAAAGGTACTGGTGTGGCAGATTCAACAAAATTGGCGAACCAACTACACAAAGCCCACCTGGAGCATCATAGCAAAAGGGGCAGTGTGGCCAGTAAAATGCAGGGACTTCTATGCTGCAATCTTTGTTGTACTTCAGTGAAGAAATAGTTACTTTTGTTAGAAACAAAACAAGCACCATGAACAGCAAATACGGAATGATTGGCCTGATATTCATTGGAATATGTATGATTGTGGCAGTAAACAGATTCAAATCTTTTGACCGCTCGGTATCGGTAAAAGGATTATGCGAAAAAGAAGTTATGGCAGATAAGGTAATTTGGCCGTTAGTCTATAAAATTGTCGGGAATAATATGGAGGAAATCTACAAGGAAATTACCTCCAAAAATCAGGTGATAGTGGATTTTTTGCAGAGTGAGGGTATTCCTGCAAATGAAATTTCTGTTGCATCCCCAAATGTGGTTGACCTTAAGGCAGACAGATACTCCTCGCAGGAAAGGCAATATAGGTACAATGTTACCTGTGTAATAACAGTTGCTTCCCAGGAGGTGGAGAAGGTTCTTGAACTTACATCGCAACAGGGCAAACTTATTGCCAGAGGGGTTACCCTTGTAAGCGGTGAGTACCAGTACAATACAATTTATGAGTTTACAGCCTTGAATGAAATAAAACCTCAGATGATTGAGGAGGCAACTGCAAATGCCCGACAGGTTGCGCAGAAATTTGCAGAAGATTCAAAAAGCCGCCTTGGCAAAATCAAGCGCGCCTCACAAGGGCAGTTCTCTGTAACCGACCGCGACAGCAATACCCCTCATATTAAAAATGTGCGTGTAGTTACCAGTGTGGAGTATTACCTGAGGTAAACTGATTGGGCCTATATTTACCCTCCAGGATTATGCAGATTTGTGGGATTAATATTTTTTTGCATCAGCAGTGTAGTGATTCTCCTTTTTGGGTGTCAAATGGTAAAACAGTCAGACTGAAAGAATTTTAATAAAATGAATATTACAGAACAAGAATTTACCAAAGTGGTACAGGAACATAAGGGGACAATCTACACTGTATGCTATATGTTCTCCAAAGACTCCAATGAGGTGGCGGATCTGTTTCAGGAAATTCTTATAAATATCTGGAACGGGTATGACAAATTCAGGGGAGAAAGTTCTTTAATAACCTGGATTTGGAGAGTGAGTTTCAATACCTGCATTTCCTACGAAAAGAAAAAGGCTCGCAGAGCCAAATCTATTCCCCTTACTATGGATATAAATCTGTTTGATGAACATAAGGAGGATATCAGACAGATTAAAATGCTTCAGAAACGTATCAGACAACTTGGGCCATTTGATAGGGCTATTGTTCTTCTATGGCTGGAGGACTTGAGTTATGCCGAGATTGGAGAAATAGTTGGAATTTCTGAAAAGAATGTATCTGTACGGCTTGTAAGGATACGTGAACAGTTAAAGAAAATGAATAACATAGAATAAGGTGGAAATTATGATACAGGAAAATGATATGTATGAAATTGCTCAAATGAAAGAGCAACTTGGCCTGCTTAAGAAAAAACTTGCCACTCAACGCATTGTTAATGAAAAAATATTGCAGCAGGCTATGAAAACCAAGCTGTTCAAATTGAACAAAATGGGAAAAGCTCTTTTTGTTAGTGGTATGCTGGTAGCCCTCTCAATGCCAAATTATTTCTACTTCTTAGGATGTTCGGTATGGTTTTGCGCAGCAACTTTTGCAATGCTCGTATTCTGTGCCATAAAGACAAGGCAATACCATAAGGGACTTTGGATAACAGACATTACAGGAAGCAATCTTATTGAGGTTGGAAATAAAGTTTCCACCCTTAAACAACAATACAAGGATTGGCAAAAAATTGCCATACCAATGGCAAGTGTATGGTTTATATGGTTATGTATTGAGGCATATCAGGTATTGGGGGAAGAAGTCCTATGGTTTTGTGGCAGTTGCGCAATTGGAGGTATAATTGGTGGATTGATTGGAACCCGTATAAACAAAAAGGTGATACGTACTGCAGATTCTCTGCTGGAACAGATTAAGGATTATAAAGAGATACAGTAAAGGGGACGCACAAAACTCTCTCTTAAATAAAAAATTCCAGCCGGAATGATTATGGCTGGAATTTTTTATTTTGTAATTATGTATTTTTTATTCTGCCTCACTCTCTTTCAAACGCTCAGCGTTCTCTGCAATCTGAAGCTGGTCAATAACCTCCTGAATTGCACCATCCATAAATACCGGCAAGTTGTACATTGTCCAGTTTATACGGTGGTCTGTAACGCGGCTCTGAGGGTAGTTGTAAGTACGGATTTTAGCCGAACGGTCTCCGGTAGAAACCATTGTCTTTCTTTTTGCCGAAATCTCGTTCAAATATTTCTCATACTCAAGATTGTAAAGACGGGTTCTCAACTCCGCCAAAGCTTTGTCATAGTTTTTCAACTGGCTCTTCTCATCCTGACACTGTACAACCAAACCTGAAGGGATGTGTGTAAGTCGGATAGCAGAGTAGGTTGTATTTACAGACTGTCCGCCCGGACCTGAAGAACAGAAGGTATCTTTTCTGATATCTTTTTCATTAAGCTCAATATCAAACTCATCAGCCTCAGGCAATACTGCTACAGAAGCAGCCGAGGTGTGAACCCTGCCCTGAGTCTCTGTCTGAGGAACGCGCTGAACACGGTGAACACCAGACTCATATTTAAGTACTCCGTAAACGCCATCGCCGCTTACTTTCATAATCACCTCTTTAAATCCACCGCTGGTACCCTCACTCTGGCTGGTAACCTCCATCTTCCAACCTCTACGCTCTATATATTTAACATACATTCTGAACAGGTCACCTGCAAAAATTGAAGCCTCATCACCACCGGCACCACCACGGATCTCAATGATTGCATTTTTGGCATCCTGAGGATCTGCAGGGATAAGCAGCAACTTAATCTCCTCCTCCATCTGAGGAAGAACCTCCTCCAACATAGCAGCCTCTTCTTTGGCCATCTCACGCAACTCTTCATCCTTTTCATTCTGAAGAATCTCTTTGGCAGCCTCATAATCCTCTACCATCTTCTTGAATTTGGTTCCCGCCTTAACAATAGGGTCAAGCTCCTTGTACTCTTTGTTGAGCTGTACGAATCTCTTCATATCACTCATTACCTCAGGGTCAGCCAACTGCTCCTGCAGGGTGTTGAACTTATCGTACAATCCCTCAATTTTTGCCAATAAACTGTTCTCGCTCATATATTTTTCTCCTGTTTTTCAAATCAACTCGCAAAAGTACTAATATTTTTCAAGAGATAACTAATTTTTCTGCATCTGATAAGCAAGACCACCCTCTGCCGTCTCTTTATAAAGGCTTGGCAAATCCTTACCGGTACGTTTCATCACCTCAATTACATTATCAAAACAAACCCTGTGGTTACCATCTGTCATAAGGGAGTACACATTGGCATCTACCGCTCTGGTTGCCGCAAACGCATTCCTCTCTATACAAGGAATCTGCACAAGACCGCAAACCGGATCACAGGTAAGCCCCAAGAAATGCTCCATACCCATAGCGGCAGCATACTCAACCTGCATAGGTGTACCTCCAAACAACTGGGTAGATGCCCCTGCTGCCATACAACAGGCAGATCCAATCTCACCTTGGCAACCCACTTCTGCACCCGAAATGGATGCATTTGTTTTAATTATTGTCCCTATAAGTCCTGCAGTTGCAAGTGCCCTCAAAATCCTCTTCTGCGAAAAACCATAAAACTTCTGGTTCAGATAAAACACTGCAGGCACCACTCCGCAAGAACCGCAAGTTGGAGCAGTTACAATTGTACCTCCGGCAGCATTCTCCTCAGCCACAGCCAATGCAAAAGCAAATGTCATTGCCCTGCGTTGCATTGAACCCTGATGTCCCTGCGCTTTAAGATAAAATGAAGAAGCCTTTCTGGCCAGATGCAATCCACCCGGAAGCACCCCCTCCTCTTCAAGCCCCCTCTCTACTGCCGCCTTCATAACATCCCACACCTGGGCAAGATAATCATAAATATCACTCTCTTCGTGCTCCTGCACATACTCCCAGAATGTTGTACCATTATCCTTGCACCAGTTGAGAATATCTGTCATCTTGGAATGGGTATATATGCTCTCTTTTTTAGGACGTGCCCCTGTATCACTTATATCCCCTCCACCAATACTGAATGTGGTCCAATGGTCTATGAGTGTTTTGTCGGGAGCATAAGCCTCAAACAAAATTCCGTTGGGGTGCTGGGGGAGGATAATGTTCCCCCTCCAGTGAATTTTAACGTTCTCCTTCCCAAACACCTCTTCCACAGCCACATCTGTAAGGTGCCCCTTGCCTGTAGAGGCCAAACTTCCATACAGAGTAACCTCATAATATGCCGCGTTGGGATTCCTCTCCTTAAACATTATTGCCGCCTTCCTTGGCCCCATTGTATGACTGCTGGAAGGCCCTTTTCCTATCTTAAAAATTTCCTTAATACTCTCCATAGCTTTCTCTCTGAAAATAAACCTCTTAATATGTAACTCGGTCACCGAGTACAGGTACACTCGAGGACCGGGTGACAAAATTATTGAACAATTTTAAAACTAATTTGTTTACCAAACAAATGACTTAAGGATAACTGTGCCCGTATGAAAGTTTATACAGAAAATACTTCTTCAAAAAAAGCGATACTCTTCTTTACAGGTTGGGGGATGGATGAAAATCCTTTCAACCATCTGGAGCATAAAGGGTATGACCTCATAATGTTTTATGACTACTCTACCCTCACTTTCAAGAATTGCCCGAAAGAGGAAATCTGCACCCCTCAATGCAGCCAGGAGTGCGTAATGCAGCAGATTTTCAACTATTACAGAGAAATTTATATCATAGGATGGGGGTTGGGGGTTTGGTGCGCAAGTGCTGCTTTTGACAAATATCTTGTGCGTCTGGGCCATTTTGGGCAGTTCAGGGAACTGAAGTTCTGGGCAAGAATAAAAAGGGCCATAGCCATAAACGGCACCCTTATCCCAATAAGCAAAACCTGGGGAATAACCCCTCACAGCTATAAAAAAACGCTGGATGCTCTTCCCCACAGTAACATAATGGAGAAGTTCTTGCACCGTATGTGCCAAGGGAAAAAAGAGTATGAATTCTACATATCCCACTCACCACAAAGGGGGGCAACGGAGGCCAAAGAGGAACTGGCCACTATTGAAAGGGAGCTCTTTCTGAGCAACTCCCTCACCTGGGACACTGCCATAATAAGTGAAGATGACATAATATTCAAAACCCACAGGCAGAAAGCATTCTGGAACAATTACAGCAACATATCTGACGGATATATACCAGGTACCAGACGTAAATTCAACCTTAGGATGGTGAATATCCCCGGAAGCCATTATATGTTCAACAGATATACCTCCTGGGAGGAGATACTCAACCTGTGAACCACCCCAGCGCAAGAAAAAAGGAGCCCTAAAGCTCCTTTATCCAACAACGTCTGCGCATATACGGCTCAGAATCATAACTCTCCCAAACCTTTATGGCAGCAATATTTGTATCAATCTGCGGATTGGTTATACAATATTTAAGGTTATGATTCTTAAAGCTTGTAGCCAGATTATTGTGATATATTGCACTCAAACCTTTCTGGGCCCAGGCAGGGCTTGAACCCACAAGCATAAGGTCTATGGTGTGATACTTCCTGTATGCTTTAAGGATATGATACCACCCGAACGGGAACAAACTTCCCTTGGCTTTTTTCAATGCCTCAGACAAAGACGGGAAACACAATCCGAATGCTGCCACCTCGTTCTTCTCATCCATCACTATGCAGGTAAGCTCCTGTTTCAACAAAGAGAAATATGCATTTCCTGTCTTCTCAATCTCCTTAGGGGTAAGAGGAATAAAGTTATGCACCGCCTGGAAACACTCATTATAAATAGCGAAGAACTTCTGAATGAGCTCTTTCTTAAAATCACCCTTAACGTCTTTAAGGTCAAGCATTTTAAGGTTGTATCTTTTTAGCAGCATCTCAGATATCCTCTGCAATTTCTCAGGAGCTCCCTGGGAACCGTTCAACCTCAACTGTACCCAATCTGTCTCCTTAACAAATCCCAACTTCTCCATATACTCCACATAATACGGATAGTTGTACAGGCAGTTGGAAGGTGGAGTATTCTCAAAACCTTCAACCAACATACCCTGTTTGCCCAAAGTATTGTAGAACAACGGGCCGTGAACCTCTGTCATCCCCTGCTCCTTGCCCCACGCCATAGCGGTATTGAGCAGAGCCTTGGCAATCTCTATATCTTCCTCAAAATCAAACCATCCAAAGCGGATTCTCTTAAGATTGTAAAACTCGTTATAACGGGGATTTATAACACCCTGAATACGCCCTACAACCTTGCCGTCCTTGTAAGCAAGCCACATCTTGCGTTTACAATAATCCAATGCCGGATCATTGGTAAGGGTACTCTTCTGATCTGCATCCAAAGATGGAACATACTGCTCACACCCTTTATATAACTTATTCTGAAACTGATAGAAAGCCTTGAACTCTTTCTTATTGCTTACCTCTTTTACTGTAATCTGCATAACCTCTTAGTTTCTTTCAATGCAAAACATTTCTTTTCAACACACAAATGTAGCATTTTATCCAATTAAATGTTCAATGGCTGCCTGTGCACATATACATCCGAACACTGCCGGAAGGTATGAAATTGTCCCCACCTGGCTCTTCTTGTTGCGCTCCTCCATTGGAACAATGGCATCTCTGCTGGGAAGCTCCTCTGAAAATACCACCTTAAAACCTTTTGAAATACCCTCTTTCCTCAATTTCTTGCGCAGGATATATGCCAACGGACAATTGTATGATTTGCTGATATCTGCAATCCTTATTTTTGTGGCATCCAGCTTTGCTCCGGCACCCATTGCCGATACGTGTGGAATCTTATGCTCCACACAATATTTAATTAGGGAAATTTTTGGGGCAAGGGTATCAATTGCATCCACAACATAATCCAGCTCCCCTGCCTGTGCAAAAATTGCCTCCAAGTTTTCCTCCTCCACATACTCAGGAATAACCAGAAGATTCACAGCCGGATTTATATCCTTCAAACGCTCTGCCAGAACATCTGTTTTCAGCTTCCCTACAGTACTGTTCAAGGCAATCAGCTGCCTGTTGAGATTTGTCTGGCCAACTGTATCGGAATCAATGAGAACCATATTCCCTATACCTGCACGGCAAAGCATCTCTGCAGCATATGCACCAACGCCACCCAACCCCACAACCATCACCTTTTTGGCTGCAAGGGTATCAAGCATCTGCTCCCCCAAAAGGATTGAAGTCCTCTCCTGCCACCTCTCCATTACTCTCTCTCCAACCTTTTTGCCTCGTTCCAGATTGCATCCATCTCCTCCAGGGTCATCTCCCTAAGGTTCCTTCCTTCCCTTATGGTATGCTCTTCTACGTATGTAAATCTGCTGCGGAATTTTTTGCAAGTAGCCTCCAATGCACTGTCGGGATTAAGATCATACAACCTTGCGGCATTTATAATTGAGAACATAAGATCTCCCAACTCCTTCTCCGCCAATTCCCTGTATTTCTCCTCCCCCATCTCCTCTTTTCCTCCCGACAATTTTTTCAGTTCAACCTCCAACTCAGCAACTTCCTCTTTAACCTTATCCCAAACCTCCTCCTTGTTGTTCCAGTCAAACCCAACCGCACGGGCCTTATCCTGCATCCTGTATGCCTTAATTACAGCAGGAAGACTCTCCGGAACACCACTGAGAATTCTCTTGTTGCCATCTTTCTCCTTGGTTTTCAGCTGCTCCCAATTCTGAAGCACCTGCTCCGCATCCTTCACCTTCTCAGTAGAAAAAACGTGCGGATGGCGGTAAATGAGCTTGTCGCACATTTTGTTCATCACATCCACCACATCAAAAGCCCCTTTCTCTTTTGCTATGATTGAATAGAACACAATATGCATCATAATATCTCCCAGCTCCTTGCACACATTCGGCAAATCATTGCTAAGGATTGCATCACTCAACTCATAGGTTTCCTCAATGGTAAGGGGCCTTATACTCTCTATTGTCTGCTTTGCATCCCAAGGACATTTGGCCCTAAGTTCATCCATCACATCCAGCACCCTTTCAAATGCCTCAAGTTCTTTTGTACGGTCTTTTTTCATATCAAGAATTTTTAATTACCCACTTTGCATTGCCGGCAGCTGCCGTTGTACGTGCAACTGCAACTGGCTTCAACCGCCGGCATAATTGTACAAATATACAAAAACATATGTGGGCAATTAAATTTATTCTTCATCAAAAAAATTCTCATTAGCTTCAGCCGCATTAAAATCCATCTTAGCCATACAGCAATAAAGGCGCTCACGGCTTTTATTCACTTTATTTGTCATTATGTGAGTTCCTGCAGAGGTGGTTTCAAAGTTCATTACATTGGTAATGGAAATGGTTGCAGCTACAGCCTCAACATCTTGGTTTGCTCCTATGTAAGCAAACACCCAGCCTTTTGCTTTAAGTTCATCTACAAGAGCCTTAATAGCCTTGCCTTTATACTCCTTAGATGCATTCTCGTATCCATCAGTAACCACCGTTACAAGTACCTTATCATCTTCGGCCACTTTCTTACGAAGTGCATTCAAAGAAATACCCATAGCATCATACAATGCGGTACAGCAATCTGGCTGATAGGTTTCTGCTGTAAGTTCCTTCACCTCATTCACAGACACACACTCATATACGGTCTTTACATCATCATTGAAAGTAACAAGACTTACATAATGATCCTGCTCCTGATGCTTCTTCTGAGCCGAACGAATGGTCTGGATAGTTTCATTTACGCTGTCAATAGCCTCTTTTTTAATGCACTGCATAGAGCCGCTCTCATCAATAATAATGAGATTAAAAATTCTTGTTTTCATAAATTCATCCTTTAATTTGTTGTAATTATTATATCTTCAAAAACTTCATACTCCACCCCGAACCACTGGTTGAGAGTATCCTCAACCTTAGCATTAATTTGAGGAGTAATCTTATCCTTAATAGTTTTATATACATATAGCATAGCCACCCCATCATCAAGTACACCCAGGACCTTATAAAGTACACGGGGCAGGAAATCCATAGGGATGATTGTGTATATGATTGCCGCATAAATCAGCACTCTATCTAATGTAGAGGTGTTGTTATCATCCATCACATAGTAGAACTGCAATAGCGGACGGGCAGCTGCACTACCAGCCTTCAATGCCCACGGGCGTAGTTTGTCCATTAAAATGTTAATCTTACCTTGCCAATCAATCCCTTTCACCCGCTGCAACAGCGGTTTAACATCTTTCCCCATAATCTTATAGGCAAGAATCAAAATACAAGTTGCAATAAGTATCATTCCCTTTAATTGTTTATTCTTGATAAAGATGATATTTGATTGTTATATCTATCACGCCACAAAAGAAAAATCCGCCAATCTTAAAAGATTGACGGATTTTTATAGGGTATAGTACAGGCCCTTATCAAATTATATTATTCAGTAAGATCCAGCAATCCTACTATACCGGTCTCTTCCCAATCAAAAGTATTTTCTTCAAATTTACCATCATTCAAGCGAATGAATTCCACCTTAGCATTACCATATTCCTTAAATGCAGCTTTCATCTCATCATAATTCTTTATGGTAGTACCTGCATATGCGATGATAATATCTCCTACTTTTAGTACAGGATGTACGGCATCATCTTTAAATGCGAATACAATTATACCAGCATACCCTCTTTTACCTTTTGCCACCTCCTTAAAAAATGCTTTGGCTGGAACTACATACTCTTTAGACTCAGGATGGTATGTCTGATACACACTTAACAAAGAATTCATCTCTGCATATACCATTTCTGGTGTAATTGAAGAAGTAGACCGTATTCCCTGACTCTCCAGCTGATTCCTGCTATCAGTTATCATTTGCAAATAAGATCCCCATCTGCGTATTTTTCCCCACTTATACCATTGGTCATCCTCCTCATCTATTGTACATTTCCTTTTTAAAGCTTCATAAGTCTCAACATATTTCTTGTCCAACTCCTCCAATTCAGCCTTTGACGCCTTAATCTCAACCTCTTGTGCATTAATTTTTTCTTTTCTAAGAGCCAATTCTTGTTCCTTACGTTTCTCATTAGCATTTTGCTCCTGAACTGCATTAATTATAGCTTCAGTCTGGTCAATTCTCTGGTTAATCTCCTCATAATTTTGATTTATGTTATGCTCCATTTGGTCTATTTGTTTCATAACATCTTCTACTTTTGCTTCTTTTTCAGTCAAAACTGATTCATAGCCTGATAATAATTCTTCTATCTTTTGGCTTTCGCTCCTGATGATATTCTCATAGTATTCTCTATCATATCCTATCAAATATTCACTAGGGAAGTGTGTCCACAATGGTTGCAATTCTTTAAAGATTACAAGAGAACTTTCCGGAAAAGCAGATAATTCAGATAACAATGAGGCATAATAAATGTTTTTAGTATGATTAAAGACCGAAAACAACGTATTTGTATAGCGTAAATTCATTGTAGATGGATCTTGTACTGCTATACGTAATCTGGATATATCGTTTTCTTTGTAATCCTTGTAATATAACGTTGCTACACTCGGTGACATTTTTATCTCCTCTGCATTAATTCCATGCAATGAGAGTAGAAAACTATGATAATCACTTATGTTCAAATCTACCGAATCAGCTATCCAACTATCATTAAGATTCTTTTCAATCATATCTATGAAAGCTGTCATATTATCTTTTAGTTGCAATACTTTTTCAGGGTTATATTCGCGCACAATATTATTGCTAAATACATTCCAGTTTCTATACAACTTTTCATTTTGTTCTGAAATAATATGAACAGCATTTGCGTCTTTTACAAGACAAGTAGCATACTTGGTACATACATCTATTGAGAGGTAGAACAGCACAGCCCATACAATACCAATCAATAATAATAGCGATACTGTCACTATTGTTGAATATTTAATCCACTTGCGTACAGGTATTTGTCGTTTACTTAAAAGATATCTCTGTTGCAAACGCTCCATTGCCAAATCAAAATACTCTATTGAACTAGCTGTAAGTGCCTGATAGTTACACAAATCTTCCATACCTTGTGGCATAGAATTCGGCCAAGTAAAACCGTTTAGCATTACTGGAACAATATTTTTTTTGTTGGCTATAGCTCTGCATACCTCCAATCTTACCCAATCATCTTCGTTAACACATCTATCCAACGCATTAGGAGGTAAAACCACTATAAAGTCTTTACAACTGTCTATAACATTAAATAATTGTTCATTAAACTTCCCCGACCGCAAAGTCTCCATATCAAAAAACACGGAATAACCTGCACTTTTCAGTCTTGTAGCTATCAAATTTGCGGTATCATACGAACTGCGTCGGTAGCTTATAAAAATATCATACTTATCCATATATCAACTAATAATTCTTATTCATCTTCTCATACGCCATTTTTATGGTTGTATCCACCACATTGCAGTCATAGGATTGGGTTATCTGATCCAACTTATCCCACGCACAAATGCATTTATGGTGCTTTTGCACAGAATCGTTCTCAGAATTGTACGTGTAGCCCATCAGTTTATGGGATGCAATCCATCGTTCGTGTTCCACCATTGCAATGTTCAGAAGCAGTTGTGCATCCCCGTGGCCGCATTTATAATCTGTGGTGCCAACTTTGCGTGTATTAACATAATCACAGTATAATTTTAATCTTCCCGACAAATCATTTTCCCCAAATCCCATAAGGACCATCTTGGTTCTACTATGTAGGGAATTGGATATGTTTTGGGCAATACGGCGGTTAATATCATATATGGCGTGATAGCGTGACATCTTTTTCTTGGTCATCAATTGCAAGATCTGTTCTTGGCCAAAATTTTTCTGCCACTGCAATTGTGCCGGCAGTTCTGAATTTTCGTACACCTTATTGAACTCCATTGCCTCCTTTAAAGTTCTGTCCGACAATACTGTATCGCAACTGTATATGCTCTGTTCCTGGCCAAAGAGTATAATCTCAATATTATGGTCCTTTATTGATTTGTTAAGGTTCTGGGAAACCTCAATCATCCGTTTTTCATTGCCATTATCATAGCATCTGACCAAAATCTTCAACATTGGCTGGTTTGCGGAACGATTTTTTATAGCATACTTGAAAAGGTTAACAGCAAGAGATAATCCTAAGGAATCATTATTAAGAGCAATTACAATATAATTCAAATCCTTAATTATGGCCTTAACACTTGTCCAGAACTCTTCTGAATCTACAGCTGCTTGAATAAGAGAAAGTTCATCCTCTCCTATTGCCGGCATCTTCTCCCGC
Organism: Candidatus Egerieisoma sp.; assembly: GCA_045531975.1. Taxonomy (GTDB): domain Bacteria; phylum Bacteroidota; class Bacteroidia; order Bacteroidales; family UBA932; genus Egerieousia. The sequence continues at coordinate 26,578 of JAZSEZ010000106.1, forward strand.
ACAAGGCCCGCCATTTTATTCATCTTTTCATCAATAGCATAACATTTGAACGGACTCTTCTTCATATCTGGTCCCACAAATGCCGAGTATTCATATAAAAACTTGAATGCCTCCAGGCCTGTTCCCCCAAATCCCACAATCAGGGCTGTAAATGGCGAATCAACCAAACCTGTTGTTTGATTTATTTTAACACAATTTACAGGCAAGGTTCTCTGGTCTTGCTTTAAGGCTGCAATTGACAGGTATGCAGAATCCACAATCTTTATTTTCATCCGTTCCAGTTCGCCATCATACTGCGAATAGTGGTCAAAAATTTCATTGCTTGCGTCCCTACGGGCATGAATGTAAATAACAGGATTCCCATTCATTGTACTGAGAATCCTATCTTTCTGCAAGTTTAATGCTCCTGCTATATTCTGTACCTCGTCGGGAGAAAGAAAGTAAAAATATGCTTTGCTGCTTTTCTGAACAATTGTTCCTATGGTTTTCAGGTGCAGGCTGCCAAATATATCAGGATTGTTGCAGCTCTTTAATGCGGCCGGGCCATTGTAACAATGATCCACAAGAGCATCTATTGCTTCCAAACGGGCTATCTCACTGTTTTTTATAGTAATGGTATTGACTATATGGCTAAGTGTTGCTTTCCTTTGGGTATTATCTTCACTCTCCTGATCTATATCAACAAATATGATGGTATCTGTTATATGTTGCTTTCTAATATCTTCTGCAAGCAGACACGATGCTTCATTAACTCCCCAAAATAAATGGACAACCTTCCCTTTTGAATGGAACCACCTGTGAAATACCAACTTCAAAGATGATTTGATTTTATAACCAACCATCTTAAAGATAAACAAGAAAGTAATGAATGCAGCTGCAAAATGCACCAGTGAGAAAACCGACATATATATTGCATCCTTCTGTAATTCTACCTGTACTCGTGCAAGCTCATTAGTTACAACGAACATCTTGAACGATGATATTACCGCTCTTGGAATTACTGATACCCAGTTAAGGCCATCCTGATAATAACCTATTATATAAATTACTACACCCAGGAACCAAATTGCAGATGATACAACTAACAGATGATTTGAGACTGATTCAAATGTACGTGACGATTTCTTATTTGACAAAAGCCAAATGCATATGGCCAACAAGCCTCCAAAAAGTATAATCCAATATATTATAATCCCTACATCTACCGGTAACGAAGTTTGCCAGGCATCAGCAGAGTCTCTGAATGGAGCCCTTTCCCATATTTTATTGAAACCTACAAGCATTTCTTGAATCATATTGTCAATAATACAACCTTAACTAAAATCTCTTTGTAAATGCTCTTGTATACTCTTACTTCCATACTTCCACATCTTGCGGCAAAAAACCAAGAACACAATCATTAAAATACCGCTAATAGCAGGAGTTACATTGATTATAAATAATATAGAGTCATATAATCCATGTACAAGAATTGGAACGGCTAAGATAAGAACTTTATTCTTTTTAGGAGACTTAGGATAAAATTTAGCTAATGAATAATAATATCCCATTAAAATACCAAAACAGAAATGTCCTGGTACAGCGAATATTGCACGGGCAATACCTACCGACAAAAATGCCTCCGCATTGGAGAACAGATACATTATATTTTCTAATGCCGCAAAACCAAGAGAAACGCAGACCGCATAAACAATGCCATCCATTTTCTCATCAAAATGTACATTCTTTCGCAGTAACAGCCACAGCATAAAGAATTTGGCAATCTCTTCCGGGATAGCTGCCCCAAAGAATGCAGTGCTTATGCTCCCCAATATATTTGTGGCCTCTGCCGGATACGCCCCCATCTGCCCTAATGGCACCGACATAAAAAATGATACGGGAACTGATAAAACTCCAAAAATGAATGCTTTAACCAATAGTCCTGTTGGCTCCGGCGATTTCTTGTCCTTATTATATATGTAATACACAAGGATGGCAATAGGGAGCAATGCTGTTAGTAGAATTATGATTGTTTCCATTCAGGTAAAGTTGGGGATTAATTTGGCAGGAAGAGAGTCTTTCTGCAGCAAATCATACTACAAAAAGTCTCTCTTGAATCTGTTTTTAAGATATTCCGTTTTATAAAGAATTATAGTGGCTTGCCGCATCCGCAACAGAATTTTGCAGATTCTATATTTTTAGTGCCACACATAGTGCAGAACTTATGGTCATTAGAAGTTGTTGCTGGACCTGCGCTCACATTACCGTTTCTGTAAACTGTATCTTCCGCAATCTTTAAAGCCTTGTCATCCAAGTTTGACTGTTGCACTAATCCCCATATCTGAGTTAACAATACAGGCCAAGCCACATACCACATTATAAGAGTAGGTACAATTTGTTTTCCGAAAATACCAACGCCTGCATCAAAACTGATAGCATTTCCCTGAGGTAATAATGTTACTTTAAGAGCTGTTTTCATTCCAAGAATGGCCTTAAACGCACCTCCCTTTGTAATGGAGATATCATAACCGCCGCTGCTCAAAGCATCTATAGTTACTTCGTAGCCTTCACTCTGAAACTCCATCTGAATACGGCTTGCAATAGTAGGAATCAAAGATGTTGAACCGTATAATAATCTTTTTGTGTTAAATGTACCCATAATGATTACTTATTAATGTTTTGAATTGAATAACTATTGTACACAGCATACAATACGCTTGTCTCTACAAGCAAGTTCTTAACCTCTGCAAGCTGTTCTTGGCTATATTTAGCCTCCATATCGTGAAGCATTGCTATAACCTTTTCAGACTGAGTCTTAATCTCTTCCTCTGTAATTACGCCATCTTCCATAATGTTCTTGAAAGATGCATTGCCCATGACCATTTCGTCAATGTTCAAAATTCCTTCTTCGTTGAAAAACATATCTTTAAAGTATTTAATGTTTATAAAATGATGTTGTATCAATTATGTTTGTTTCTTTTCCACTCATCCAATTGCTTCAACCACTCCATAGCTTGACTTTTTTCCACCATAAAATTATAAGCAGTTGTACCTATGAATCCCCCTTTAACATGTAAATGCTTGATTTCCCCTGTTGGGGTTAAATAATAAGCACTTTTTTCGGCATATTTATCCCTTTTTTGTATTCTCTCCAGAGATGTTTGGGAATCACCAATCCTCCATTCATTAAATTGAAGCATTATACTGCCAACTGGCACCCCTTGAGCTAATGCCGCCCCGTTAACATATGATAATTGTCTTGTAAATATTTGCTCGGCCAATTGTTTGCCGTCCTTGTCGTAGTAAACAGATTCATTAAGATTGTTATTCCCATCATATATTCTTGCTTCTTTAAAATAACCTCTTACATGCACAGGTTTTCTTTCGGTATCGTAGTACGAAAGTTCAATAATCTGACTTCTATTGTTGTAATTTAATATCTGTACAGAATATCCAAATACATTTAAACAAGGCTTACCATCTACACCATAGTGAACGTTTTCAATTCGATTACCCCGTTCATTATATTTGCCAGTCCATTTAGCATAACCTTCTCTTTTCAAACACGGCTTACCATCAACGCCATAATAAACTTCTTCAATACAATTATCTCTATCATCATATTTGCTTTTTCTTTGTGCATAGCCATCTTTATTCAAACACGGCTTACCATCAACACCATAGTAAGAGAATTCTATTGCATTACCTCTGTCATCATATTTGCCAATCCATTTTGCAATGCCTTCTCTAATCAAACACAGCTTACCATCAACGCCATAGTAAACTACTTCAATTAGATTACCTCTTTCATCGTATTTGCCGGTCCATTTTGCATAGCCATCTTTGTACAAACACAGCTTACCATCAACACCATAACAAGAAGATTCAATACAATTACCTCTGTCATCATATTTGCCAGTATATTTCGCATAGCCATCAATATGTAAACATAGTTTACCATTGACACCATAACATGCAGTTTCAATACGATTCCCCCTATCATCGTAATTGAAAGTCCATTTTGCAAAACCAGCATTATTTAAACACGGCTTACCATCTACACCGTAATAAGAGAATTCTATTGCATTACCTCTGTCATCATATTTGCCAATATTTTTCGCATAGCCTTCAATATTTAAACATAGCTTACCATCCACACCATAGAAAGAAGTTTCTATACAATTACCTCTATCATCATACTTGCCAGTCCATTTTGCGAAGCCATCTTCATACAAACATAGCTTACCATCTACACCATAGTAAACTTCTTCAATACAATTACCTCTGTCATCAAATTTGGCAGTCCTTTTTGCATAACCTTTGCCACTCAAACATGGATTACCATCAACGCCATAACAAGAAGCTTCAATTTGATTACCTCTGTCATCATATCTGCCAGTCCATTTTGAATAGCCTTCTTTATGCAGACATAGCTTACCATCTACACCATAGAAAGAATCTTCAATAAGATTACCTCTATCATCATATTTGCCAGTCCATTTTGAATAGCCTTCTTTATGCAGACACGGCTTACCATCTGTACCATAGTACACATCTTCAATACAATTACCTCTATCATCATATTTGAGTGTAATTTTTGCATAGCCTACGCCAATCAAACATAGATTTCCATCAACTCCATAGTAAACTTGTTCTATACAATTACCTCTATCATCATATTTGCTAGTCCATTTTGCGAAGCCATCTTTATGTAAACACGGTTGACCATCAACTCCATAACACGAAACTTCAATACGATTACCCATATCATCATACTTGCCAGCCCATTTTGAATAGCCGGCGCTAGTCAAACACGGATTACCGACAATGTTGTAGTACGACTCTTCCGTGCGATTACCGTTTTTATCAAAAGTTGCCAAAGCAATAGCCCATAAATTCTCATTTAATATTGGGTTCCCCTGCAAATCAAGTGTATGTTCAGCACATATATTTCCCATTTTATCATACTCATAACGACGGGCAGAAACTCCAATTTTATTGCTGTGATACGTACCATCTTTATCCAAATAATGTATGGTCTCACGTCGGCCCAAAGAATCAAGCTCGTACGCCATCCCCCACACTCCAAAATTATCAGCTACAGCACTACTGTTAAAGTCCCTGCTATTATTTGCGTGAAATGACATTCTGGTGATATATCCCTCAGCGTTTCGTTCATAAACATAGCGGGTAATATTGGATGTTTTGTCTGCATTATCTGAGTCTAAGGCGGTAAAGCTCTTAGAAAAAGCAATTCCATCACCAGCAACTACACTTTCAATATCTGCTATAGCAGCAGGCGTATCATAATGGCGAGACAAATTATGAATAATTTGAGGCTGTTCCTTCTCATTACAATATGTGATTTCCGTCAAAATGCCATTATCTTGGCTATAAGTAAGCTTTTGTATAGGATACCGGTCAATGTAAACCGTCTCGGCAACAGGTGTTGTAGTACCTGACGAATTGATGTGAGACACCTTCACCAATCGCCAACTATACGCATCTGGCTGCCCCAATGGTATCCTGCGGTACTCAAAGCGATATGAGCCATTGCGATGTCTAACATGTTCTTTATCAAGCTTAAAAACCCCCGTAGGCACTCCCCAAACATCTACATAATCAGTATAGAATTTATAAGTTGGACGTGTGTAATCCCAATAGAACAATCCACACAACAACGTCAAAACGGCAACTACAGCCATCATAATACGTTGTTTTAACCTGCGCATCTTATACCGGTCCCACAGCACATCACGACGTACGCCCAGCATCGTAGCTACAATATCCACAAGTGCCTGGTGCTTGCCATTAGTTTTCACATTAATCCCTCGCAACTCATTGTTCTTATCACCACTACGCAACATATCCAACAGTGCAGGAGGAAAACATTCTTGAGTGGAATCCAACGAGTTAACTTCCCCATCTACTATAAAGGGAATGATATACTCGCTACGACCCATTCTAATGAATGTTTCAACTTCTCCATTTACATATTTTGAATTTGCGGCATTGGGCGAACATATAACAACCAGATATTTGGAGGCCTCCAGTTCCTGCTGAATAGCTGTATGCAATTGGTTACCCACAAGATCATACTCATAAATGAATATTGGTCTGATCTTGCTGGGCACACCTATCTTGCCCTTCTTTATAGAACTGGGAATATGGTAATATGACAACTGATGTTGCAACCACTTTGCCCATTTTGAGTCTGCTGTAGCATAACTGATAAATGCATAATAGTGATATGCTGTCTCCATAAGCAATATAGTTTAATATGGCAGGTTATAACTTTGCTCCACAATGCTTGCAATATGCCCATTCATCACATACACCTTTGTTGCATTTAGGACATTTCTTATCAGAAGTTTCTGCGTTCAAATTCTGCATCAGGTGTTTATATTGAGGGCTTTCTCCCCATTTGAGGATTTCGCGGACACGTACAGCACTGAAAGGATGAGTCATACCAATGGTTACTGCCAATTGCAATGTTTTATTCCATATGCCATCGTTCTTTATTTCATCATATTTATCAGCCTGCTTTGCCCATTCTTGCATATTGATTTTATTTGTTATTGACTTGGGGCCACCAGACAATCGGGCCATCACGCGGGCAACCACTTCCGGCGAGGTGATAATACTTCCGCATCTGTCACAAGATAATTCAGCTTTACGACTCCAGTACAGAAGAGCATATTCTACAGGTTTTGCAATAGAACCTAAAATACCAAGAGCATCAAGACCTATTGAAATATAGTCTGCCACCATCTTATATACAACGTGACGGCACAAGATATGACCGCACTCGTGGGCAAGGACGGCATCAAACTCTTCATCATCCATCATTTCCACAAGACCTGATGTTACAACTATGAACACTCTTGTATCACCTGAGGTATATGCGTTCGGCACAGGATTCATTTCCAAATAAAACTCCGGTTCTTTAATACCTAAACGCTCACAGATGGGAGGAAGATGCTTGTAGAGATCCGGCAGCTGAGTAGGGGACAGTCGTATGGTTGATGCCATATTCAATCCGTACTTCAACTTCTCATATCCCAATTCCAAAATTTTCTTGGCTATTGCAGGAAATCCAGGAATGCTTTCCAACTGACGTAGCGCCGCTGCATCTTCTGGATGAATAAATTCTACAGGTTTAATCATAGTAATGCTTGTATATTTTTGTTATTCCCAATCCATTTTCAATTCCAGGCCACATTTATCACAGAAAACCTGATATTTGTAAATAACGTTACCACATTTACGGCAATGATACTCCTCTTCCGAATTCTGAATACGCTGTTTCAGAACTGTATAAAGTTCTGTCTCTTCGCGCTTAATCAAGTCATAACCAAGTTTTTTTAAGAGCTTGATGGTCTTCATTGCCATTTCTCGGTCATACTCTTTCTCGCTTTCCGGAAGCTGGGAGTATGGAACCATATCAGGTGTTTGTTTTAATTGGTCATCACGTTGTGGACCATAAGTCCATCCTTCTGCCTGACGGTTCTCCGCCCAAATTTCGTGAGCATTTTCTGCAATGGCTTCACGCAATTCATTCAAATCTTCGGTTAATTCTACATCCGACAAATCTATTGGTTTTGGAGTATAGGTTTTCATATTGTTTGATGATACTGTTACCAAATAATTTTTGGAGTCATTCCAGGCATCTATGAATTGTTCAATTGGATAATTGTCCTCTGCACTTGAAGAGTTAGGGTCAAATAGAGTTATTGTTTTACCCTTTACATCATATGATACAACAACAACTGTATGGTCTGGTATTTGACCTATCAGAAGATCTTCAATAGTCTCATCGCCTCTATTTCCCAGCAACTCTCCGCCATCAACTGCAACTATTACACACTCGTTGTCTTTTAGAGCATTTGCAATGTCATCTATTGAAGCATTGTATTGGCGGGTTACAACAAGGCCTTTTCCCTCCAAGTGCCTTCCCACATTATGAAGTGGTGTACCACCTTCTTTCTGCCAACCATTTTGCATTGCAGCTTGGAGCAGTTGCTGCTCATCAAATTCTACATTGAGCATGGATAAAACATATTTTTCGCACTCCAAGCAGCAATAATTTTCCTCATTACAAGTTGCCGCCATTGCTGTCATTGGGATAAACTCACAATCTTGTGGCATCAATTCCAGTTCAGCATCTACTGATTGAGAAATATGCAATAATTCTCTCAATTCAACATCCTCAGCAAGAGCATTTAATATCTCTTTGCTCTCCTGTGCAGTAGCATTACCATCAAGGAATGCTGCCAATACCTCTGCCGAAATGTTATTTACTGATTTCTGTTTCATATTTCTCCATTTCTTTGAATGCTCTCTCTGTCAATGCAGCAATAGCACGTTTCTTAATATTATACAAATTATCCACATTGGTTCTCAGTTCCTGCGCTACAACTTTAGGGTCAGCCTCCTGCAAAACCAATCTTCTGATGACATATACATAACGTCTGTTCGGCATTAGGGAGAATAAATGCTCTATATCTATTTTTGCCGCTATCTTACTATCTGCATCTACCATCTCTGTTTGTACAACACTGTCTAAAAGAGCATCTTTAGCCTCATTATCTATCATACTATTACGCTTGGCAATGAAGTAGCGGATTGCTATAACCTTCATCCACTGATAAATAGTACTTCTTCCCTGAAATTGCCTCAAACGGTATGCATCATTCTCCATAAGAAATAGATAGAATTCATTCACAAATTCATCATAATCCACCTCATAGGAGAATACATAGCGAATGATGCTCAAAAAGAGCGGCCGGCAGTTTCCAAAGAAAAACTGCTTAGTCACCCTCTCATCCCTAGCAATCAAAGCATCTATTATTTGTAGGTCAGTCATTGCTTTTGTGTCAATTGTGAATATATCTCAGGAATCATTGCTGTCAAACCTTCATCATAAGCCCTTGGTGCAACATCCACTTCTTTCAATTCAGCCAAACGCTTATTAGAGCAAATATTCAAGTGCGCCATTTTCCCTTTTAATATCTCTTTATCTTCTTTCTTTGCTATTACCTCACTTTGTTCTTTCTCTGTGAGAGGACGGAAATTCATCAACAGTTGCTCAATATTCCATCTGTTATGCTCCACATCAGAAAGTATACTTATCTGTTCTGTCAATAATATATCGCCTTTGTACTGAACGCTTCGCAGTTTCGTCCACATCATATTGCCATTATATATGTTTGAGAAAAATTTTGCAACTTGCGATTTTCCCTTATAATTCACTTTGGTATCTACTTGGTTTGCAGCAAGTTTGGCTGGTTCAATATATAACTTGTTAATCGCATCATACCTTTGTCCTATTGCGTTTCCAATTTCCTCACTTTGTTTCATTGATTCTACATCCACACAATCATTAGGGGCACCAAAAGCCTTTAATTTATTCAAAAACGGATATCTTTCCTCTTTTGAACTGAAAGATTTTATAACAGAGTCTCCATAGCGATTATATACCAATACTTGCTTGACTGATTCTGACTCATATATTTTTTTGTTCAGATATAAAGCTGAGGCATGCGAGCGGTTTGATTCTGGCAGACATATTGCAATTGTAATTCTGGCATTGCACTCTGCTGTTTCAAGGATATAATTCTGAACAGATGAACGCTCTATTCCACCATTAATAAACTCCCACTCAATATCAAGAAAATCACCGCCCAAATATTCCATTCCCGATGGAATATGAGGATTATACCACACTAATTCATCATTTTTCCCAACTTCACCATATCTATAATGGGACAGACTGAACAATTCCTTGAATCTCCCCATAAAGAAGTTCTTTTCCTCAGCAGCATTCTTGTCTATAAAAGTAATTTTTGTACGTATCTTGTTTTCCTCTGTATAGTTTGGATAATGCGCCAAATGAGCAGCCTCAATTGCCATTGCCACACCCATTCTGGACATTCCTACAATAAACAGATGTACATAATCGGAATCCTCTTTTTTTATTCCGTCATATCCCTCCAATGGAAGATACCCTTTGTGCGATAGAGATTTCAATTTCTCAGAATTTATTTCTTTATTGACAAAAACTTTCTGAGCCCATATTTCATAGTAGTTGAAAGGTCTGAAATTTATAAAACAAGACCTCTCTTTATCCAAATCATAAAACTGAAAAACCGAAAATGTTGTCTGAAATTCAATCAGTACACGGCAGCACAATTGCTTTGCTTTTAAATCTTCCTCAATCTCCTTTTTTCTTTCTTTTAATGTATAACTCTTATTTTCATCACTTGATCTGCTCAGCTCATCTTCCACATTCTTTTTATCGTCCAATAACCGGGTTATACTCATTCCCTCTTTACTGTTTTTATAGCAGCCATAGATCAATTCCAGACACTCCATATTCATAGTATCGTGGTATGACTCAAGATCATCAGTGCGAATTTCTTCCCCTATAATGTATACCTCTTCCGCTTTCTCCAAGCACAAGGACTTAATATCCTCTTCCGAGGTTCTATTACCATAATAAATGATAATCAGTTTTTGTTGTTCTTCTGTAAGTGTAAGATTTGAGAATAATTCACGTCTGAAACTCTCAACATCATTTGAAGTCTGAATAAGTATATATTTCCTTTTAGAAATGATTTGCTTTACAATCGCAATTACTATATCATTACCACCAATGATAATGTAATGTTCCTTTCTCCTCAAAAAACTCGGATACTTTATTTCCCCTTTTAACCAATTCTCTTTCCTTAAATCTATCCAGCCTACAATAGAAGATACCAATAATCCATTCAGTAAAAAAACTCCAAGGATGGCAATTATAGCAGAAAATCCCCGTCCGCTTTGGGATGTGGTCATATGCTGATTTCCCGGGTCAATAAAATGAAAGTATACTGCCCAAAAAATATTAGGGCCTATGCTATCAACTGGAGGATCATACTTGTACCAATTCTCGTCATAAACCAGATTTTTGGGAGAATATAAAGTTTCACCTCTACATTCACTAATTGCATTATATATCAAATAACAAGATGCTATAAATGATGGTACAAGCAGAACAAATGCTATAACCTTCCGTAGAAAATGACCGTGTATCAGATGCCAATCAAATTTAGGCCTTATTACAAAAAAAAGATATAATGCGTATAATGCATACACCAAACATATAAAGCCTGCAAAGTAAACAAGGCAAACACAATTAACACCAAATAGTGATAATACCAATGCCAATGCTCCAATAAAAATGGCTATCAAATCCAACTTGTTCTTTATTTTCTTGAAAAAAATATTCATATCAAAAGAGTTTTCTTTGGTTCAGTTCTGTTGAAGATCTGTCACACATTTGCAAAAATACTAAAATTTGATTAGAGATGTGCGATTTATAAAATATCAATATTGGAGATTTAAAGGCATTTATACAAGAAAAGATGTTTTTATATCTGTTTTAGAAATATTATCTTTGTACGATTTTAAAGACAATCAATTAACATAACATAAAACTAACTTAAAATGCACGCAAACATTAAATTTATCAGCGCTGATGAGGCTGTAAAATATGTTCAGTCGGGTGACCATATCCATTTCAGCAGCGTAGCAAGTGCTCCAAAAGTACTTATTGATGCTCTTTGCCGCAGAGGTGACAACGGAGAGCTTAAAGATGTAAGAATCCACCACCTTCACACAGAGGGCGAGGCTCCTTACACAGATGCAAAATATGAGGGAATCTTCTTCCACCAGGCATTCTTTGTAGGTGGCAATGTTAGAAAGAGCGTTCAGGCTGGTTACTCTGATTATATTCCAATTTTCTTGAGCGAGACCCAGAAACTTTACCGCAGCGGCACACTTCCTTGTGATGTTGCAATGATTCAGGTTTCTACTCCCGACAAACACGGCTATGTTTCACTAGGTACTTCAGTTGATGCAACCCTTGCAGCAATTGAGTGTGCAAGAGTGGTAATTGCAGTTGTCAACAAAAACGTTCCCCGTTCATTTGGTGATGCAATGATTCCACTTAGCATGATTGACCACTTTGTAGAGCATGACTCTATCCTTGAGCCAGCTCACTTCTCAGCTCCATCTGAGATTGAGACTGCAATTGGTATCCATTGTGCTAATCTTATTGAGGATGGTGCAACCCTTCAGATGGGTATTGGTGCTATTCCTAACGCAGTGCTTGCACAGCTTGGCAACCACAAAAACCTTGGTATCCACACTGAGATGTTTGCAGACGGCGTACTTCCTCTTGTAGAAAAAGGTGTTATCAATGGTGCAAACAAAGCTATTGACAAAGGCAAAATGGTTTCTACATTCCTTATGGGTTCACAGACCTGCTACGATTTCATTGATGACAACCCTATGGTTGCTATGATGGACGTAGGATATACCAACAACCCATTTGTAATTGCAAAGAACCCTAAAGTAACAGCTATCAACTCTGCTCTTCAGGTTGACCTTACAGGTCAGGTTTGTGCAGACTCACTTGGTACAAAATTCTATTCAGGTGTAGGCGGACAGATTGACTTCATCTACGGAGCTTCTATGTCTGAGGGTGGTAAAGCTATTATTGCTATGCCTGCTGTAACAAACAAAGGTATCAGCAAGATTGCCCCTATCCTAACTCCAGGTGCAGGTGTTGTAACTACCAGAAACCACATCCACTGGTTTGTAACTGAGTACGGTGCAGTTAACCTATACGGCAAATCACTACAGGAGAGAGCAAAACTTATGATCAGCATTGCTCATCCTGATGCACGTGAGGAGTTGGACAAAGCTGCATTTGAGAGATTCGGTTCTCACTTCCACTTTGTTGCAAAATAATTGATGCACAGTAAAAAATTAAGGGAGGCAAAAGCCTCCCTTTTTTTCGTATATGTCTTACCAGCCAAGCTGGACAGCACAAACTCTTTTTACTCTTTTTCCCTTACATCAAGCCAGAAAGTCAGCGGCTGGTATGGACCAATCTGGTCTGAACCAGTTGAACCGTAACCATATTCCGAGTAGAACATTGTAAATGCTACATCTCCATAACTCATCTCCTTAAGGGCCATACAGAAACCCTCAACCAATGAGTTGTCATCTTTCATCTGAGCAAGATCCTCGTTATAAAGCACCTCAAGCGGACTATAATCTCTTGAAGAATCATAGATGCCGTATTTCTTTGCAGTATCTGCAATATTGGTATCAAACACCCATCCATCCAACAATCTGCCAACATAATATACATTTGCACTCTCATTCTTAAGGGTATCTCCACCTGCATCTACAAGTTTCTTGAAATAGAAATTGGACTTGAGTGTATCCAATCCAGGATAATGTGTATTGGCATACGCTTTCATTGTATCCTGCTGCCAGGTAAGCATATTATCCATAACCTCCTTAAGCTCAATCTCATAAATTGTACTTACAGTAACATTCCACATACTCTTGTTACTTGTATAGGTAAGCCAAGGGGGAAGAATGAACTCAACCTTGCCACCCTCTCTCATCTTGTACATTACCTCTTCCAAACCCACATAGGTGGTCTCATATCCCAACTCGTAGAATTTAGGGCTGTAATGGTTTGAATTTGCATACGTTCCAAGAACCTTTGCCAACTGGCTGTTGGTAGTTTCTGTATAGTTGCCGGCCATAGTCCTTACAGTGGTTTCAAAGAAACCGGCCTCATAATTGTTAAGGGTATCACCTGTACCCTCAGTACTGCTGATAATTACAATACCGCTGTCCCATTTTGTGGCATTGGGGTAATTTACTTCAACAAAAGCATTCAGAATCCTCTCCTGAATAGATTTTTCAGTCTCTTCCTTCTCTACAGCACAAGAGAACAATACAAAGGCCATTAAGGCCAGACACAAATATTTACTAAGTTCTTTTACCATAAGGGTGCAAATATACTAATTTTTAACAATGCTCTCCACCCACACCTCAAAAATTAAGGGAGACATCTTGGGAACATTGTACACTATATCATTATCATATCCATATTTTGCAGAGAAAACCACCTCACACATCTCTCCGGCTTTTGCCCCCACAAGCCCATTGGCAAGTCCTCTCACCATCTCTTTGGAAGACAACACTTTCTCCTCTATTCCTCCCGACAGTTCGAATCCGTTTCTCTGGGCCACAGTTGTATCATTTGTGGCAAAAAGGCTACCCTTTCCGTTAGAAAACACATATCCGGCATAGAAGAATTTTACCGAATCCCCCAACGCAAGTGAATCTGCCCCACTTTTCCCCTCCTTATACACAAGTCTGTTGGAACCTCCATTACGGGCAATCCTCACATCCTTCAACGAAGAAATGTACTTGTCTATAGCCTCTTCCTGTGTAACAAGCTGATTCTTCCTGTCCTCTTTGGTGCAGGCAAACAACACTACGGCCGCACATACCATATAAAGTATCCTTTTCATTGCGCAAACTATATAACAAAAGGTATGCCTATTTTTCTTTTTCAATAAACTCTCCCAAAGATTTTACAAAATAATCGGGCACTTCGTTTATTGGGATAAAGAGTCTGCCCCCAGCAGCCCTTTCATGACCGCCTCCATTGAAATATCCTCTTGCAAGTCTGTTCACCGAGAAATCATCCTTTGATCTGAGCGATACCCTTACAAATTCGTCCCCCTCTGTGAAAAATCCCGAAACTTTTACACGCCTAATATTTAAAGGGAGATTTACAAAACCCTCAGAATCACCGTCGGTGAAGCTGAACTTCTCCTTCATCTCTTTGGTAAGAACCATTACCGATGCATTGTACTGGGGTATTATCTTCATATTTTCATAAAGCATATGCCCCATAAGCCTCATCCTCTCCTCTGAAAAACCTCCAAATACCATTTTTTGTACCCACTCTTTGTCTACACCCATCTCCATAAGGTCTGACGCCATCCTGAATGTGGATGGGAGAACTGAGTTGGAAAAATTATTGGTATCCGTCATCATTCCTGTATAAAGGGATACTGCACTATTGTATGGAATCTCTCCACCACAAAGGGGAACAAGCCCTTGCAATACCCAATATGCAAGTTCGCAGGTAGATGAAAGTTGTGGATATGAGTAAATCAGGTCAAATATTGTGTCGGGTTGAGGATGGTGGTCAACCAATACTTTTGTACATCCGGCAGCCGCTATCACATCACCAAGAGCATCAATCCTTTTAAGGGAATTGAAATCAAGGCATACTATAAGATCTGAATCTGCCACCACCTCTTTTACGGCCTCCGGCTGCTCAGAATACGGAAGCACCTCTTTTTGCATATCAAGGAAGCCCAGAAACTCGGGGTATGGATTTGGCACCACCGGTACAGCTTTTTTACCCAAACCTTCAAGGTACCATTTCATACCCATAAGGGAGCCTATTGAATCTCCGTCGGGATTAACGTGTCCTACAAGGACTATTCTTTCACTCTTGTGCAAAATTTGTGCAAATGCAACTAAATTATCTATATTGTACACGCTTAATTTCAATTTATTGGATGCAAAATTAAAAATATATTGCAAGGGAAAAATATATTTTTTACTTTTGTGCGATAAAAGGAAATAAAAATACACACATAGTAACAATGAAAAAGATTTTTACATTCATCATTCTTCCACTGGTTATCGTAGCTTTGGTATACGCTATTTGGAATAGTGTTCAGGCTCCAGTGCAGTTCCAGAAAGACACAAAAGCTAGAGAGACAATTGCTATTCAGCGTCTAAAAGACATCCGTACACTACAGGATGCATTCAAAGGTGCTAACGGCCGTTTTACAGCTAGCATTGATTCATTGATCAACTTCTATCACAATGACAGCATCAAGATCATCAGACAGATTGGTTCAATGGATGACTCTGCAGCAGTTGCCAACACTGAGGCTTTGAAGAAAAAGAATAAAAAAATCACTAACGAGCAGCTATTGGCTTACTATGAGAAAGGTATGAACCTTGTGCTTTCAATTGAGGTTGCCATTCCAGTAAAAGATACTCTTCTTAAGAGAGCAGATTTCAAAGCTGAGGATCTTAAAACTATCCCATTCTCTGGCAAACCAATCATTATGAATGCTCTTATCAAACAGGTATCAGGTGTAGATGTTCCTTTGTTTGAGGCTTGTATGCCTTACGAGGATTACCTAATTGGTTTGGACCGCCAGTATATCATCAACCTAAAATGTGAGGCTGAGGATAAGGGAAGATACCCTGGTTTGAAAGTTGGTAGCGTAGATGCACCTAACAACAACGCAGGTAACTGGGAGTAATTCTCAAATCATA
>JAZSEZ010000091.1:0-37992 GCA_045531975.1 Candidatus Egerieisoma sp.
AGATGATGTGCTGCTCCTTTCAGACGGGTATGTTCATCTGATTAAAGAGAGGGATGATTTGGTGAGATATGGGTATTGCAGGTAGGGATTTGGCCTCCGGCATTCCCTCCCCGCTCGCCGCGGGGGCGCTTAAAAGCAAAAGAGGGTGACTAAAACTTTTTAGTCACCCTCTTGCTTCTGCGGAGAGGGAGGGATTCGAACCCCCGGATCCTCTCAGATCAACGGTTTTCAAGACCGCCGCAATCGACCACTCTGCCACCTCTCCAAGCCCTTGCTTTCGCTTTGGGATTGCAAATGTACGAATAAAATTCTTATTTGCAAATTTTAATGCAGCTTTTTATAAAAAAATGATAATTCATTGCAAAAAAGAAGAGGGGCCCACGCCAACAGGCCCCTCAAGATGAACTTTACACACAAAATAACCTTTATAAACAATAACCCAAAATTATAAACTGCATTATAAAACTGTTGTTGGCAAAATGTCTCCTCTATCCTCTGAGTCTTTAATCAGAGCGCAGGTACAATCCCATCCGGAACAGAGGAGTACTTGCAGTCAACGTTAGTCCACTCCCCACTTTTATCAAACTCCACCTTGTCTCCATTACAGAAAATCACATCATAATTCTTTCCAATAAAACGCCCCTCCTGTTTCGCCAACGCAACTGCACTATCTGAAAAAAATCTGTTTATAAACTCCTGCGCCTGAGCTGGCAGCTGATTTACATTTATAGGTCTGTCATCATCCGCCAATGCCGGAGAGCTAAAAGCAAATAAACTAAAAACTATTATCAACAATGTTCTCATATTTTCAAGCTTTAATTATCACCAACCTTTTTACATTACAAAGATGATATATGATTCTGAAAAGAATCTGAAATTTTTCTGTTTTTATCTGCAACAATTGTGTAGCAAGTTTACCGAATCTTAACAATAACTCAATTTCACGTTAATATTTAAAAGAAAATGCATTTGTAATTTCGCTCTCAGAAAAACCAGGCCGGCTTACTTAAAAAACATTTCAGGGTACAATAAACCTTTTTTATTGTTTTTGGTTATCAACTAATAATCCTAAGAATTATGGTTAAAAACAAATTCCATGAGGAGATTATTAACCTGGAACCTAGTCTTACAAGATACGCATACAGCCTCACATCCAGTATGGATGATGCTAAAGACTTGGTACAAGAAACTTATTTTAAAGCGCTTTACAATCAGGAAAAATTTGATGATGAGACCAACATCAAAGCGTGGATGTACACTATTATGAAGAACACCTTCATAAATGACTACCGCCGCCGTGTGAAGAAACAGGCAATCTTCAACAAAGATGTACAGGACTTTGTAATTAACAGCAGACCTGCAGAAACCAGCCCGGAGAGCGACTACAATTTCCGCGAGCTCACTGCAATGGTAAATTCACTGGAGCCTGAGTTCAGAATTCCTTTCCAGATGCACGACAGCGGCTACAAATACCAGGAGATAGCAGACGAACTTGGCCTGCACCTTGGTACGGTAAAAAGCAGAATACATTTTTCCCGACAGAAACTGATAGAAAAAATTAAGAAATAGTACAAAATGGAAATAGAAGAATAAGAATCCTCATTTACCGCGTGACAGTAAATGAGGATTCTTATTATAATTCTCTTCTATGTACAGAGTTGCTCTACTTTGACTCTTCTGCAAAGAATTTTCTCTGGAACAGCAACATATATATTACCGCAACCGATATGCAGGCATCTGCAAAATTGAATACCGGATGGAAGAATATGAATTCCTCACCTCCCCATATTGGCATCCAGTCAGGCCAGGTTGTATGAATAATTGGAAAATAGAACATATCCACAACCTTTCCATACAGTAATCCCGTATATCCTCCACCAGCAGGGAACAGTTCCGCTACCTTGGTATAAGTGGATTCACTGAATATTTCACCGTAGAAAAGGCAATCAATAACATTGCCTATGGCTCCAACCAAAACAAGCGAAAACCCCACAAGAACACCTGTGGGAGTATCCGCTTTTTTTATCAGTTTCCTCAGATAAAATATAATGAATCCAATAAGTACAACTCTAAAGAGGCTTAATGCAAGTTTTCCAAGCGAACCGCCAAACTGCATTCCAAAAGCCATTCCGTTATTCTCTATAAAACATATCTGGAACCAGTTGCCAAAAACGGGAATACTCTCCCCTATTGTCATATTAAGTTTTACAGCAAACTTTATTGCCTGGTCTATAACCAACAATAAAATTACAAACAGAACTACAAGTCTCCCTTTGGATAACTTCATATATTATCTTTTGTTTTTAGCCTCAACACTCAATGTAGCGTGTGGAACCAACATAAGTCTCTCTTTAGGGATAAGCTTACCTGTCTCTCTGCATACACCGTATGTCTTGTTCTCAATTCTTACAAGAGCTGCCTCCAATGACTGTATAAACTTGTACTGTCTCTGAGCCAACTGACCCGACTCCTCTTTTGAAAGTGATGATGCACCCTCTTCCAAAACTTTGAATGTTGGAGATGTATCCTCTACACCATTGCTTGAACTGTGAGTGATTGCTGCTCTCAACTCTTCATAATCCTGCTTAGCAGTCTCAAGCTTCTGCAGAATCAGTTCCTTGAACTCCTGCAACTCGGCATCACTATACCTTACTTTCTCTTCTGTACCCATAACTCTTTGATTTTATGTTACAAATTTAACAATTTAATTGATATGCGCAACACTTCGCCATTATCCCATTCAACCTCATCTGCACACTCCAAAGAATCTGCAAGATCTATCTTTTCACACAAAGTCTGCTCACAAACATAACCAGCAAACTCAGCAAGCGATTCTGCCACATCATCACGTTTCTCTATTGCCACCTCAACTCTGTCTGTAATCTCAAAATCTTTCTCTTTTCTCAAGTTCTGGATTCTGTTTATCAGCTCACGTGCAACACCCTCTTTCTTCAATGAATCAGTTATTGTAATATCCATTGCAACGGTAAGTTTGCCCTCAGTTGCAACCAACCAGCCCGGCATATCCTCAGATGTAATCTCATAATCTGCCTTCTCCAATACAACCTCACCCTGCGGCAATACAAATGTATAATTCTCAGATGCCTCAATTGCTGAGATATCACTCTGGCCAAACTGAGCAAATGCTGCTGCAATATCCTTCATCATCTTGCCATACTTCTTGCCCAATGTCTTGAAGTTAGGTTTGATTTTCTTGGTAATCAGTCCCTCTGTATTTGTAATGAACTCAACCTCCTTAACGTTAATCTCATTAAGTACAAGATTCTTCACCTTCTCAAGCTGCTCCTGAATTCTTGAATCAAGCACTGGGATAATAATCTTGGCAAGAGGCTGTCTCACCTTAATGTTCACTTTCTTTCTAAGAGCAAGAACCATTGAAGTACTCAACTGGGCAAGAGCCATTCTCTCCTCCAAATCCTTATCTATACACTTGTGGTCAACCTCCGGCATCATTACAAGGTGAACAGAGTTCTCTGAATGCATACCTGAAACATTGTTCAAATCAAGGAACAGTCTCTCCATAAAGAATGGAGCAATAGGAGCTGCAAGAACAGCCACTGTCTCAAGACAAGAATATAGAGTCTGATAAGCAGCCAATTTGTCTTCGGTCATTGAACCACCCCAGAAACGTTTTCTGTTCAGTCTCACATACCAGTTGCTCAAATGGTCACATACAAAATCCTGAATCTTTCTTCCGGCAGTTGTAACATCATAGTTCTCATAACACTCTTTAACCTCTTTAATAAGGGTGTTAAGGTATGATATTACCCAACGGTCAATCTCAGGACGGTTCTCAACAGGAACCTGTGGTGCCTGATTGTTGAAGCCATCCACATTTGCATATAACGCAAAGAATGAATAAGTGTTGTAAAGAGTACCAAAGAATTTTCTCTTAACCTCATCAACACCGGCAAAATCAAACTTAAGATTGTCCCATGGCTGTGCATTGGTAAGCATATACCATCTCAAAGAGTCTGCACCATACTCATCCAGAGCCCTGAACGGATCAACCGCATTACCCAATCTCTTACTCATCTTGTTACCCACTTTATCAAGTACAAGACCATTTGAAAGAACGGTCTTAAAGGCAACACGTTTGTTTACCATTGTTGAAATTGCGTGAAGAGTAAAGAACCATCCACGTGTCTGGTCTACACCCTCAGCAATGAAATCTGCAGTCTGACCAAACTGCTCCTTACCCAAATTCTCCAAACCCTCCTGTGCAAAAGGCATAGCACCTGAATCAAACCACACATCAATAAGGTCAAGCTCCCTCTTCATTGGCTGTCCGCTTGGAGAAACAAGAATATAACCGTCTACGTATGGTCTGTGAAGATCTATCTTCTCATAATTCTCCTTAGAGAAATCGCCAGGAACAAAACCTTTATCCTTCAATGGGTTTGAAGCCATAAATCCTGCAGCAACTGATTTCTCAAGTTCGTTGTAAAGTTCCTCTGCAGAACCTATGCACATCTCCTCTTTCTTGTCCTCAGTTCTCCAGATAGGAAGAGGAGTTCCCCAATAACGGCTACGTGAAAGGTTCCAGTCCTGCAAATTCTCCAACCACTTGCCAAAACGTCCTGTACCTGTGCTCTCAGGTTTCCAGTTGATTGTTTTGTTAAGTGCAATAAGCTCATCCTGAACAGCAGTAGTTCTGATGAACCAAGAATCCAACGGATAATACAATACCGGTTTGTCTGTTCTCCAGCAATGAGGATAGTTGTGTGTATGTTTCTCTATCTTGAAAGCCTTGTTGGCCCCTTTCATCATAAGACAGATATAGATGTCAAGGTTCTCTGCAGCAGATGCAGCCTTCTCATCAAACACATTGTTTACTGTAAACTGAGGATCGTACGCATTCTTAACCCATCTTCCCTCAAACTCCTTGTACGCCTCAACATCAATACAATTCTTAACAAACTCCTCATCAAGCTCCTCCATCAGATAGAACTTACCTGTAAGGTCTACCATTGGGCGGGTCTCGCCACGTTTGTTTATCATAAACAAAGAAGGAATTCCGGCAGCACGTGCCACAAAAGCATCATCGGCACCAAAAGTAGGTGCAATGTGTACAATACCGGTACCATCCTCTGTAGTTACATAATCACCAGGGATAATACGGAAAGCCTTGTCTGAAGCATCACTCCATCTACCTTTCTCATCAACAGATACAGGTTTTACCCAAGGGATAAGCTGCTCATACTCCATTCCAACAAGCTCAGGTCCTTTATACTCGGCAACAACCTTGAACGGAACCAGTTTGTCACCAGGTTTGTAATCCTCAAGGGCAATCTCCTCTGCCTTTTTATTGAAATGTGTATATAGCAGGTTCTTGGCAAGAACCACTGTCATTTTCTCACCTGTGTAAGAGTTGTATGTCTGAACTGCAACATACTCAATCTTGGGGCCAACACAAAGAGCCACATTAGAAGGCAATGTCCAAGGGGTAGTTGTCCAGGCCAAGAAATAAGGGGTACCCCACTGAGCCATCTCTGGTTTAGGATCCTTAATCCTGAACTGTCCTACAACTGTTGTATCCTTAACATCACGGTAACAGCCAGGCTGGTTAAGCTCGTGAGAGCTCAAACCTGTACCGGCAGCCGGAGAATACGGCTGGATTGTATAACCCTTATACAAAAGTCCCTTGCCATAAATATCCTTAAGCAGATACCAAAGAGTCTCAATATACTTGTTGTCATAAGTGATATACGGATTGTCCATATCCACCCAATAACCTATTCTCTCAGTAAGTGCAACCCACTCCTTTGTATATTTCATCACCTCCCTACGGCAGGCACTGTTATAATCATCTACAGAAATCTTCTTCCCGATATCCTCTTTTGTTATACCCAACATCTTCTCTACACCAAGCTCAACTGGCAGACCGTGAGTATCCCAACCGGCCTTTCTCTGAACAAGATAGCCGCTTTGAGTCTTAAATCTGCAGAAAGCATCCTTAATTGCCCTTGCCATAACGTGATGAATGCCCGGCATACCATTAGCCGAAGGTGGTCCTTCAAAAAACACAAATTTCTTTGCCCCTTCTCTAGCCTTAAGGGTATTCTCAAAGCACTGCTCTGCTTTCCACTTCTCTAATACATTACGATTTATCTCTACTAAATCAAGTTTTTTATATTCTGCGAAACCCATTTTGAGATTTTATTATAAAAATTTGAATTTGCAAAGATAAGATAAATACCTATTTTTGAAAAAAATTTACCTATAGATGGAGATTGGAATACTGGATATTATCATTCTTGTAATTATTGCAGCATCAGCAATATGGGGTTTGTTCAAAGGTTTTGTAAGACAGATAGTAAGCATAGCAGCTCTTCTGCTTGGTGTATATTGTGCATTCAAGTTTACAGCATACCTTTCTGCCCAGGTTAAAGAGCTCCTCTCCCTCTCAATTGCCCAGAATACCCTCCATATAATAATGTTTGTAATAATCTTCATTATTGTCCTTATCCTGGCCCACCTTATAGGAAAAGGAATTGAGGGGATAATCAAATTAAGTATGCTCGGATGGCTTAACCGTATCCTTGGTTTTCTTTTTGGAGCCATTAAGGCATCCATTATCCTTAGCATAGCCGTTTATGTGATAAATTATTTGAATAATCTGCTCCACATAATACCACAGAGCGTTTTTGACAGTTCCAAAGGATACACCTTTCTTGAGCAGTTTTCACAACAAATCTTCCCATATCTTCAGAAAATTTTTTCTTAAGAAAAATTCTCAGGGTAAAATATACCCGTTTACTGGCATAGCAGAAAAGACCGTTCCATTTTTGCAAAAAAAACGGAACACGCCATGCACGATTCATTTTCACATCTGCGCAATTTAAAAGAGCAGCCTCAATGGATTCTCCTCCCTTCCAAAGAGAGGAACATATTATATTTTGCCGCTCTGGCACTAACCTTCTTTCTTTGTTTCACTTCATTCTTTTTCACATCAGTCTTGCTATGATTGCCAACAGGTTATGCCGGAGCGTGCTTGATAAAGCAACAAAACGTGCTGCAGACGGCAGCAGCAACATAAAGGTAAAACAACATTATGAATATGATTGCGGGGCCGCCTGTCTTGCCTCAGTAGCTGCATACTATGGAGTAAAATGTTCACTTGCACAAATACGTATGCTGTGCGGCTGCTCGCCCAACGGCATATCCATACAGGGTATGATAGATGGAGCCTCAAAGCTGGGGCTTATGGCAAAAGGGTATAAATCTCCTCAAAAAGAGATACTTGCGCTCTCAGAGATTGATGCTCCAATTATTGCACATATTCTGGATGAAAGAGAATTCTACCATTTTGTAACTATATATGGTATAGGCAAAAAAGGGGTTAGGATAATGAATCCGGCCACCGGTGAAATTGAAAATCTGACCATAGAAAAATTCACTTCACAATGGACCGGATATATAATTGCAGTAACCCCGGCAACAACAATAAAAAGGGAAGGGGGAAAAAGCACACATATCTTATGGAGTCTCTTCCCTATAATAAAAAACAACCGTAAAGAGTTGCTGCTGGCCTCTGCGGGTTCCATTGTATGCACTTTTGCCGGTATAAGCATCACATTCCTGTTTCAGCAGCTGATTGATGAGATCATTCCCGCCGGAAACTATACGGCAATGGCTGCACTTGGAGTGCTGGCCTTTCTCCTGATGGGCCTTTCACTCTACATAGGATACTCCACAACCAGATACCTTATAAGGAGTTCCCTGAAAATAGAGACTGCCCTTATGGCCCAGTATATTGATAAAATCTTTACCCTGCCTCTTCCGTTCTTTACAAACTACAGGGCGGGTGACATATCATCCCGAACCACAGACATACACACTATAAGGGGATTCGTTACAGAAGGGGTAATTGGAATTGTTGGGAGTATAATTACAGTTGCAGGAGCGCTGGTGGTAATGACATTGTACAATCCCAGACTCACCCTTTATATTACATTGTTTATCCCCATATATTATGGGCTGTACAAGTTCTCCGTTAACATAAACAAAAAATACGGCAGGGAAATAGCTAAGGGAAAGGCTGCTTTTGAATCTGATTTTCTTGACGGGATATCGGGAATAAATGGAATAAGACATTATGGTGCTTACCCTGTTGCTGTAGGAAAAATTGAGGGGAGCCTTGTTGCTCTTATGGGGAAACTGAATGTTGCGGCCAATATTGTAAACCTTTTTGAAACATCAGTACAGGGGGTATCCAAACTGCTGGTATGCATTATCCTTACGGCAGGTTCGGCAGCGGTACTTAAAGGTTCAATGAGTTTGGGAGAACTGGTAGGTTTCTATACTCTGTGCACATTTTTTACCGCACCTCTCAACACCCTGATAAACACCAGTGACAAAATGGCCTCCACTACAGTGGCCTGTGAAAGGATATTTGAGATTCTGAATCTCAACTGTGATCCGTTGGAAGAGAAAGGTATCCCAACAAAAGGGCTTGCAAATGAAATCCAACTCAGCGGAATTGAGTTCAGATATCCGGGCAGGGAGGAGCTTCTGAATGGCTTGTCATTTACAATACCTCAAGGAAAAATTACCCTCATCCGTGGGAAAAGCGGATGCGGCAAAAGTACTCTTGCCCGTCTTTTGCTTAGAGACTATGCTCCAAATGCGGGAAATATCACTCTCGGAGGGGTAAATATTGCCCAACTGGATCTCCGCCAATGGAGGGATATGACAGGTTATGTTCCTCAGAATACCCACCTGTTCAATGCTTCCATTCTGGAAAACATCACTTTCAGGAAGGAGGATTCGGATATAGAAAGGGTATTGGATATCTGTACCCGATTGAATATGGGTGAAATGCTCCAAAGATTCCCTGAAGGTCTCCTTACCGGTGCAGGAAAGGGTGGAAATGATTTGTCGGGAGGAGAATGCCAGAAAATTGCTGTTGCAAGGGCATTGTACAAAGATCCGCAGATATTCATTTTTGATGAGGTTACCTCGTCTCTGGATTCTGTGAGTGAAGAATGTATCCTTAATGTTATGGTACAATTGAGGGATGCTGGGAAAACAATAATCTTCATCTCCCATAAGGAGAGAAGCAAAACTATAGCAGACAACGTTGTTACAATAAATTGAGCAAGCTCAAAAGTGGTAACCTGCGCAGCACTTATCGGCAGGAATTAAAATTATTTATTATGAAAGAGATGAAACTGTACGGATGCACTCTGGAGGAGATTGGTTCAACTGAACTCCAGTTTGTGAGAGGTGGCGCATCGTTTGCGTTGCTGGAGAATTTCTGGGAAAGCGTTAAGAAAGTTCTTGATTTTATTATGGAATACCAGCAGGAAATGGTAGAGGGTTTCAAAAGAGGATGGAACAATTTTTAAAAGGAGGTTATTATGAACAGACTTATTGAACTTGAGATGGTTGAGGCTACCGCTGTTTTAGGTGGCAAGGATGAAGATACCGCAAAATTGGTTGCCTTTATTGCAGAATGCATAGGTACAATTGCCAAGATGATATATATGGCAAATAATCTGCGAAAGATGCTTACTAATCCTGCAGCAATGTAGGGATTAAACAATCTTAGGAACAAATTTTGTTATATATGTAGAGAGGGTGGCCCAGAATTTTTCCGGGCCGGTCTCTCTTTAGCAATATTTGTATAACTTTGTTCTTTGAGGTTACTCTTATGAAAAAATTAGTACATATTCTGCCTGTTTTTGTTGCCCTGCTTGTTTCGGCCAATCTCAATGCCCAAGAAAAATGGTCATTGGAGAGGTGTATTGGTTATGCCAGGGAGAACAATTTGCAGGTAAAGCAGCAGCTGATTATGGTGCAGCAGGCTGAGAATGAACTCCTCTCTGCCAAGATGGAGTATATCCCATCTCTCAATGCCTCTATGAACCATAATATGAGTTGGGGACGTTCCGTTAACCTGAATGACCTGGAGATTATTGAAAACCAGCGCTCTCAAAGCACCTCTTTGAATATGTCGGCATCAGTTCCGCTGTTTGAGGGGATGAGAAAACAGAATAATGTAAAAAGCAGTATCAAGCAGCTGGAGATTGCCGGAACCAATGTGGAAAAACTGAAAGATGAGATTTCCCTCTCTGTTGCCCAAGGCTATCTGCAGGTTCTGCTGGCCAATGAAATACACAAAAGCGCTGTAGAGAGCTATAAAAGCACTCAGGAGCAGGTTGAAAGGTGCAGGATTCTTGTAGAAGCAGGGAGTCAGGCTTACAGTTCTCTTCTTGAAGTTCAGGCCCAATTGGCAAATGAAAAATTGCAGGTGGTTGAGGCGGAAAACAGCGTAAGAAGCAATCTGCTTGCCCTTGCACAACTGCTGGACATTACAGAGGTGGAAAATTTCAACATTGAGACACCACAAGTGGAACATCTCACCATTTCTTTTACTGAAAGTGATGTTGATCAGATATATTACAATGCTTTGTCATTACCGCAGATAAAAGGGGCTGAGCTTTCTCTTGAGCAGAGCAGGCTCAAATACAAGATACAGAAAGGGGCCGCTTTGCCTACCATATCATTCAATGCCGGATATGGCACATATTATAGCGATAATCAGAAAACAGCATTTCTGGAGCAGTTCAACAACAACAGAAACCCCTCTATGGGTTTTGGATTGAGCATTCCTATTTTCAACAATTGGAAGAACAACACCTCAATAAGAAATGCCCGCCTTGGTATAAAGAATTCGGAACTGGACCTTAAATTATCACAACAGAATCTGTACAAAGATATCCAGCAGGCTTACAACAATGCCCGTTCGAGTTTTGAAAAAATGAATGCAGCAGGGCAAAATATGGAATCTGCCAAAGAATCGTTCAAGTATACACAGGAGAAATTCAATGCCGGTATGCTTGGAGGTACAGATTATACAGTAGCCAAGGCTAATCTTTTTAAAGCTGAATCGGAATACCTTCAGAGCAAATATCAATATATATTCAATCTTAAGGTTCTGGATTATTACAACAATACCCCTTTAACGCTGTAGAATTATGGGAAAGAAGAAAAATACCAGGAAATATATACTTATTGCCGCTGTGGCAGTTATTGTATTGCTTATAATTGTTGCAAAAAATAAAAATGGCAAGGGCATTGAGGTTACACTTGAGGCCCCTATGGTTGGAACAATAGTTGAATCTATCCCTGCAAACGGTAAAATCCAGCCTGTAACGGAGGTTAAGATAAGCCCTGATGTTTCGGGTGAGATTATAAAACTGAACTTCCAGGAGGGGGATGCTGTAAAAAAGGGAGACCTTATAATACAGATAAAACAAGATGTATATATCTCTGCAAGAGAAAGGGCTGAGGCATCACTTAATGCGGCAAAATCCCAATATCTGCAGCAGGAGGCCCAACTTAAACAGATTGAGCTTACACATAACCGCAACGAACTTCTTTTTGGGAAAAAGACAATTTCACAAGCTGATTATGAAAAGTCACTTGCAGAATATCAGATTGCACAAAGCCAGCTTAAGGCGGCAGAATATAATGTGAAGAGTGCACAGGCCAGTTTGAAAGAGGCTCAGGAAAATCTTGTAAAGACCAATATATATGCCCCTATGGATGGTACAATCTCAAAATTGAGCGTTGAAATTGGAGAGCGTGTTGTAGGTACCAGCCAGATGGCAGGAACAGAGATGTTGAGGATTGCAGACCTTAGCCAGATGGAGGTACTTGTAGATGTAAACGAAATAGATATAATCCGTCTTGCAGCAAAAGATACGGCCATAATAGAGGTGGATGCATACCCTAACAGAAAATTCATGGGAGTTGTAACCCACGTGGCCAATTCTTCCAAAAATTCCGGCACAGCTACTGCAGACCAGGTAACCAATTTTGAGGTTAAAGTACTTATTCTCCCTGAATCTTATTCAGACCTGCTTGTTGCAAATACTATCCCTTTCAGACCTGGAATGAGTGCATCCGTATCTATACAGACAGAGAAAAAAGATAATATCCTTATGGTTCCCCTACAGGCCATAACCACAAGAAAAGGACTTCTGGACTCCCTTGAAACCCAGCAGAATATTCTGCAGCAGGTTTTTGTATACAACAAGGAGAAGGGTTGTGTGGAGGTTGTTGAAGTGGAAACCGGCATTCAGGATATGTCAAATATAGAGATTACTGCAGGTCTTCCTGCTGATTGCAAAATAGTTACAGCACCGTATAATGCCATTAGCAAAGAGCTTGCAAACGGCTCTGCGGTAACAGTTAAAGAATAAAAGCACACACAAATTATATGAGCAGATATATACTCCTTTTGGAAACTGCAACAGACTCCTGTTCTGTTGCTCTGGCAGACAATTCCACAATTATTGCAGAAAAATACATAAACCAGCCCAAGGCACACGCATCATTGCTTGCAAGATATATAAGTGATATCCTGGAAGAGAATAATCTTAAAATGGATGATTGCAGTGCTGTGGCAGTAAGTAAGGGCCCCGGTTCATACACCGGATTGAGAGTTGGAGTTTCCTGTGCAAAAGGGTTGTGCTACGGCGCCTCAAAACCCCTTATTTCGGTATGCACATTAGCCACAATTGCACAAATGGCCATAGACAACAAACTCTTCACCGGAGAGGGAGATTTTACTATTGTCCCGATGATTGATGCCCGCAGAATGGAGGTATATACTGCAAACTTCAATTCCAAAGGGGAACAGCTTACCCCAGTAGAGGCAAAAATCCTTGATGAAACCAGCTATGCCGCAGAACTTGCTGCAGGACCCGTATTGTTTACTGGAAACGGAGCTGAAAAATTCAAAGACCTTGTAGGAAACAACCCAAATGCATATTTTGCCCCCCAGCAGCCACACGCAAGCGGAATGAGAATCATTGCTGAAAACAAACTGGAAAAGGGTGAATTTGAAGACAATGCCTACTTTGAGCCGTTTTATCTTAAAGATTTTGTGGCAGGCAAACCTAAGAAACTGCTTTAAGATACATAAGAGATACAAAAAAACAGCAGAGCCGTTTGGTTCTGCTGTTTTTTATACCTGTAATTATATCAAACTATTTGATAGCTTTGCGTACAGCCTCCTCAATCTTAGCTTTTGAGAAAAGATTCTGGCTTGCAATTATATCACCTTGTTTGTTGAATACAAAGATTGAAGGGATTGTTGCCACATTATAGCTTGCCACTGCAATGGATGCAGCGCCTCTACCGTCACATACACTTATCCAAGGCATGTTCTGCTCTTTAACGGTTGTAGCCCACGCTGTTTTGTCTGTATCAATGCTAACCTGATAAATCTCCAGACCTGCAGATTTATATTTGTTGTATACTTCCAACAACTCATAGTTGAACATTTTCTGGTTTGCATCTGCAACTGTCCAGAACATAAGGATAAATGGTTTGCCCTCCAATGATGAAAGCTCCACATTCTTTGCATTGATATCGGGAAGAGAGATATTAGGGAATGAAGCCTCTGGGGCATTTGAAATTCTCTCTGCAAGCATTTTGTAGTCCTGTGCTGCTTTAATCTGCTCCTGCAATGATTTTACATATACAGAGTTAGGATATACGGTAACCAATGAATCGTGTACCCTCTGGAAAAGCAGGTGGTCATTCTCACCGCCAAAAACTGGCAAGTCAGGCATCAAAGACTGGTGCAAAGCCTGAACATTTGCAATTGAATACGGGTTCTGCATAATGCTCTTAATGATATCCTGTTTGTATTTCACATACAATTTTGCCTTATCAAGCACAGATGACAAAGACTCAAAAGATGCTATTACCTCTGAAAGTTTCTCATCATATTTCTGTAGCAGTTCAGAATCGTGTGAACCTGTGATTTTCACATCCTTGCCAAGTGTATCTGTAGTAACGGTAACCTGGTCTCCAGCTTTAAGGACCAAAGAGGCCAATTTTTTACCATTGTATGCCAAATAGTAGAAATTAGGATTCTCATCCTGCATAACCACCTCACCCTTAAGGGCGCCTTTGCTGTCTGTTCTAAGGGTATCAGCCAATTTCATCTGATTTACAGACAACTGGAAAAGCATAATCTGTTTGCTGTCTGCACCGTCAATCTGTGCGTTAACAACAGCTGTATTGTTCTTTGAGCATGATACCGCAAGAAGAGCGGCCAAACCCATTACAAATATTCTTTTCATAATTCTTAAAGTGTAGAAAAAGCTTTTGAAATACTCTCTGCTATAGCAACAAACTCCTCTCTCTGGAGAGCAAGTTTCTCTTTTCTGAAATCAAGATCCTGCTCACTGTTAAGCGGCACAAGGTGGATATGTGCGTGAGGCACCTCCATTCCCAATACAGCAACACCAACTCTCTTGCTTGGAACGGCAATATCAATGGCCTTTGCAACCTTGTTTGCAAAATTCCACAAGCCGGTGTAAGTCTCTGCAGGAAGATTGAAAATATAATCCTCCTCCAATTTTGGGATTACCAATGTATGCCCTTTTGCCAAAGGATTTATATCCAAAAAAGCATAATAATTCTCATCCTCCGCAACCTTGTACGAAGGAATCTCTCCATTTACAATTCTGGTGAAGATTGATGCCATACTCTTATTAGATTGAAATGTCTACAATTTCAAATTTCACAATGCCGCTTGGAACATTCACCTCTACAATTTCGCCCTTTTTCTTACCAATAAGTGCTTTTCCTATAGGGGTTTGTGCAGCCAGTTTCCCCTCTTTAAGGTTGGCCTCACTCTCACCTACAATTGTATACTCCATAACAGCGCCATTTGCAAGGTTCTTAATCTTAACCTTGTTCAACAGCTGCACCTGATCTGTATTGATTTTAGACTCATCAATAACACGTGCATTTGCAATTATATCCTGCAACTGCGAAATTTTCAACTCCAACAAACCCTGGGCCTCTCTTGCTGCATCATACTCAGCATTCTCAGACAAATCACCCTTGTCTCTGGCCTCGGCAATAGCCTTTGAAATGGCAGGTCTCTCAACAGAAATCATATGGGCCAACTCAGCCTTCACTTTCTCCAGACCTTCTTCTGTAAAATAATGTACTTTACCTGACATAATTATATAAAATTAAAAAGAATCCCGATGAATTCGGGACCCTTCCTCTTTTGCAAAGATAATATAAATAATTCTTATTTACACTAATATTCCTTGAACTTTGGGTTAAGGATTTCTGAAAACAGAACCATATCCTTAGGATTATCCTTTAACCTTTCCTTCAAGCCCTTACGAGGTTCTTCTTTATTGGTTTCCCCCTCTTCTACTGCCTCAAACTCCTCTTCCGGCAACTCCTGCGGAACAATGTCAACTGGAACTTCAACCTCTTTTTCTTCTTCCTGCTGCTGCGGTTCTTTCCCAAGAATCAGGTTGAACATCTCCTCCAGCTCATCATGCCGCTCCTGTTGGGGATCATGCTCCCGTACCTGATTCTGCTGATTGTCCACCGGTTCCTCGTCGGGAAGAATATCCGCAACCTCCCCTTTCCTCTTCTTCCTTTTCCTCTCAACCAATGCCGAAATTAAAGGAATCAGGAATGTCAGAAGGGCCATAAGGATACCCATAATGTCTGAATCCAGTGTAAACATCCTTTATCTTAGTTTTTTAACAATCTTGTCTCCCAAAAGGTTCTGTGCAAAATCCTTGTCTTTCTGAAGCTGCTCTTTCAGAGCCTCAAGGGAAGGGAATTTCTGCTCAGCCCTAATGCTCCCCACAAACTCAACTTTTATATCAAGGCCATAAATGTCCTCATTAAAATTGAGAATATGGGTCTCTATTGTCCTCTCATTGCTCTCCCCTACAGTTGGGCGTGTTCCAATATTGCAAATTCCAATATACACCTTTCCCAATACCTCCACGTAAACGCTGTATACACCATCTGCAGGAATCATTTTCAACGGCTCATAAAGTTTCATATTGGCGGTTGGGAAACCAATGGTTCTCCCCACTTTCTGCCCCGAAACCACCACACCTTTAAGGCCATACCTGTAGCCAAGGAAATCATTAGCCTTCTCCACATCTCCAGCCTGCAAAAGGTTCCTTATTTTGGTGGAACTTATAATATTGTCATCCTGAACGAACTCACTTACCTTAACTACCCGTATTCCCACCTGGGCAGCAATCTCTATCATCTCCTCGTGAGAGACTTTGTCGTGCCCGAAACGGTGGTCATAACCTATAATAAGGGTTGAAACCCCATATTTTTCTTTAAGGTAATCATTCAGGAATTCACGTGTTGTATTGCGGCTGAACTCCTTGCAGAAAGGTATAGTGATGAACTTGTTCACCCCTATACCCTTTACAAGAGCCTTCTTCTCCTCAAGCGACGTAAGCAGACGCAAACTGTAAGCCTGCTGCTGCAAAACATTACGCGGATGAGGCCAGAAAGTTATAACCGCACTTTTCTTTCCCTCCTCTGCTGCTATTTCGCACAGAAGGGAAAGAACTTTCTTGTGTCCTTTATGTACTCCGTCAAAAAATCCTGTAGCTGCTACAACCATCTTACCAACTCAAAATCTTGTCTGTGTGGAAGCTGTTTGTTCTTTGCATACATTCTCAATGCACACTGGTATGCACCGGTCTTGTCTGGAACAATCTTGCATTTGTAAGTTGCAACACCATCCTTGCACTCAGCAACCTTGTACTCAAAAATCTCTTTAATGCACAACTTGCCTTTCTTGTTAGGCTCTGCAAGAACAAGCTCAAGACCCAAATCCTGCGGATCAATCTCACCCACAGAAAGGGTAATCTCTGCATTGTACTCATTGTTCAACAACAATGCTCCCGACAAATTATCAACATTTGAAGCAGAAAGTACCTCAATCATAGGCCACTCCCTTCTCATTTTCTTCTTCCACTCTGCAAGAGATTTAGCCATAGCATAATCCTCAGCTACAACTTTAGAAGCTCTCTCTGCCAATGGCAAGTAGTATTTTCTAAGGTAATCCTCCATCATTCTGTTAGTTGTAAAGTTGCAAGCAACCTCAGCAACACAATTCTTGATGGTCTCAATCCAAGGGCTTGAGATACCTTTCTCATTTTTATCGTAATACATTGGAGCAATCTCACCCTCAATGATATTGTAGATTGTAGCTGCATCAAGCTCATCCTGGAATCCCTGGTTATCGTAAGATCTCTCCATAGGAAGCATCCAGCCTGCGCCCTCCTTGTAACCTTCAACCCACCATCCGTCAAGAACAGAGAAGTGCATAACACCGTTCATTACAGCTTTCTCTCCAGATGTACCTGAAGCCTCAAGAGGTCTTGTAGGGGTATTCATCCATATATCAACACCCTGAACAAGGTGTTTTGCAATGGTAATGTCATAGTTAGGGACAAATACAATCTTACCAATGAACTGAGGCATTTTTGAAACCTCAACAATGTGTTTGATAAGATCCTGACCAGGTTTGTCAGCAGGGTGAGCCTTACCGGCAAACAAGAACTGTACAGGATGCTCAGGATTGTTTACAATCTCGTTAAGTCTGTCCAAGTTTCTGAACAACAGGTGTGCTCTCTTATATGTAGCAAAACGTCTTGCAAAACCAATTGTAAGGATATCATCCCTTAGAGTCTCCTTAATCTTAACAATCTGTGCAGGAGAGTAGTGGTTTGCAGCAGAAGGATTGGAGATAACCTCTTTAACTTTTGCAATAAGTTTTGATTTCAATGCAGTTCTGATTCCCCAGATAGTCTCATCAGCAATTTTTCTGATGCCATTGAAACAGCTCTTGTCATAGTGATGAGTTTTGAACTCCTCGCCAAACACCTCTGCGTGAACCTCTTTCCACTCTGGAGCTGTCCAAGTTGGATAGTGAACACCATTGGTAACATAGCTTACGTGAAGCTCCTCTGGAAGATAGCCTGGCCACAAGTTGCCAAGAATATCCTGGCTCACTTTACCGTGCAACCAGCTTACACCGTTAACCTCCTGGCTCAAGTTTGCAGCAAGATTACTCATAGAGAATTTCTCTCCGTTGTTATATGGATCAATCTTACCAAGAGCCATTAGAGCTGTCCAGTCTATGTTAAGTCTGCCAGGGTAATGAGAAATATATCTTCTAAGCATATCCTCAGAGAATGCATCGTGTCCTGCAGCTACTGGAGTATGGGTAGTATATAGAGAAGAAGCCCTTACAACTTCCAAAGCCTCACTATATGAAAGACCTTTGTCCTGTACATACTCTCTCAATCTCTCAAGACCAATAAATGCTGCATGACCCTCATTACAGTGGTAAACCTGTGAATCAATACCCAAAGCTCTCAATGCTCTGATACCGCCAATACCCAATAGAAGCTCCTGTTTCAAACGGTTCTCCCAGTCACCGCCATAAAGCTGGTGGGTAACACATCTGTCCTCTGGAAGGTTCTGGTCAATATCTGAATCCAAAAGGTAAAGGTCAATTCTACCTACAGCAACTTTCCATACTCTAGCGTAAATGTTTCTGCCAGGGAATGCTACTGAAACTGTAATCCAGTTACCGTTCT
Source organism: Candidatus Egerieisoma sp. (assembly GCA_045531975.1). Classification (GTDB taxonomy): domain Bacteria; phylum Bacteroidota; class Bacteroidia; order Bacteroidales; family UBA932; genus Egerieousia. Next base: position 18,444 of record JAZSEZ010000091.1, read on the forward strand.
CATCCATTACAGGAGTCGCAGGGGTTTTTGTGAAATCCTGCGGATCGTATGTTGCAACCTGCTCACCCTGTGCAGAAAGCTGCTGTGTAAAGTATCCGTATTTGTATAGGAAACCAACAGCATTCATATTTACGTTCATATCACTTGCCTCTTTCAAGTAGTCACCTGCAAGGATACCCAAACCACCTGAGTAGATTTTAAGTGATGTATCCAAACCGTACTCCATACAGAAGTAAGAAATCTGAGGAGTCTGGGTTGCAATCTTAGCCTCCATATATTTCTCAAAATTGCTGTATACATCGTTCAATTTTGCAATGAAAGCCTCATCTGCAGCAAGCTCCTTATATCTCTTAAGGTCTACCATATCAAGCATTGCAATAGGATTGCCGTTTGCAATCTGCCACCTTTCTGCATCAACCATCTTGAACAGGTCAATTGCATCCTGGTTCCAGCACCACCACAAGTTCTTTGAAATGGTATCCAAGTGTTTAAGTTTTGTTGGAAGATATTTATTGATCAATAGAGTTCTCCACTCTGGAGAATTTACTTTAAATTTCTGATATGACATATTTTGTATTTCTTTAAATTGTGGGAACGCACCATTTCTCTCTACCACTTTTCCTAGAGCTGTTGAATATGCCTCCACATAATATTTTACATTGTTTTCCCAAAGGGCAATCTTGGAAACCTCCTGTGCATTTTCTCTGTAAGCATCAAGCTTCTGCTCATCAAGGGCTGCAATCTCCATAATTCTTGCAATAACGCCCTCCACCACCGCATCATAATTGGAATCGTTCCTCTCAATTACCTCTATACCAGGATGCTCTGCCTTGAAATAATCCTTAACCCATAGGCCAAATCCTGCCAAAGTTGTTGTTACGGTAGGTACCTTGAATGCCAAAGACTCAAGCGGTGTATATCCCCAAGGCTCATAATAAGACGGGAATACGGTAAGGTCCATACCAATAAGAAGATCGTAGTATTTCAAATTGAAAATACCATCGTTGCCATTAAGGTAGCTTGGTACAAATACAACACCTGTGTTGTCATTTTTTGCATCAAATCCAAAATACCTCAATTTTCCCGATATAGCATCATACTCAGGCTCTACAAGATAGTGTGTAGAATTGGTTGTATATCCGGCATTGCCTGCACTGGACAACTTGAGTGCCAGTTCTTTATCGGGGCCATTGCTCCAGGCTGGAATCATTATGAACGCAAGAATTTTCTTTCCGTCATACTTACTGTTCTTTATTCTGCCAAGGGCGTCAAGGAATACATCAATTCCTTTGTTCTTGTACTCGTACCTGCCACCTATACCCACAAGTACAGTATCATTGCCATACTCTGTGCCGTGCATTGCCGATGCTACATCAAGCAATTTCTTGCGTGCGGCACTTCTGCAGGCACCAAACTCTTCAGCAACCGGTACAAAGCTGCTGTCAAATCCGTTAGGGGTGATAATATCAACCTCCCTCTTTATAAATTGCCTGCACTCAGCTGCTGTAATATCACTTACTGTTGTAAAGATATCCGCATTGTGTGCAGCTATCTTTTCCAATGAATGTTTTGCAGTTACATTAAACTGCCTTGCTTTCTCATCAGCATCATACAACTCCAATGAATCATATAGAGGCATATTGTTGCACGCAAGACATCTTCCTACTACTGTTGCGTGAGTTGTAAATACTGTTCCAATAGAGAGATTTTTACTCTTAAGATACAATACACCTGCACCGGTCATCCACTCGTGGAACTGCGCAACAATCTTATGATGCGGCTGCAAGTTGAATTCCACAAAACTCTCTATAACCTTACCTGCGGCATATCCGAACAGCGCTGACTCCACATAATCCCATTGTCCACTCAACGAGTCCAATCCGAAGCTCTTCCAGAACTCAGAAAATATCTCATCCTTTTTAGATACAAATGGGGTAAAATCAACTAAAATGGCTATTGGATTGCCAGGTACATTCCATCTTCCCACTCTAACTCTCAACCCCTCTGAGGCGGCTTGCTGTTTCCATACCCTGTATAAAATAGGATCCTCAGTAAACTCAGGGTTCTGTGACTCATCCATCCACACATCCGGTCCAATCATAATATGATTCTTGCCGTAGCTTGCAGACAGATTAAGAGCCTTGGTAGCTACAACTGTGTGGATTCCACCCACTTTATTGCACACTTCCCAGCTTGCTTCAAAGAGATAATCGGGTTTGTTAATTTGCTCAATTACCATTCTTTTTCTTCTCTTTTCTAACTCAAATTTGACTCAAAGGGGCAAATATTGTCCCTTTGAGCCAAATTTCACTTACTTATTTCTATTATTTCTATTGCCTGAGCAATAATTTATTTCTTTTTTTTGTTATTAGCTTTCTCTACTCTCAAGGCAAAGTCACTCAATACATTCATATAGTTGATAAATGCCTCGTATGGAGTATCGTATGGGTTAAAATATTTATGAACCGCTCCGTCTGAGAAAAACTTGGTACACATATAATAGAAGTGGTCACTCTCCTGCAATTTTCTGAAATCTGCAAGAAGTTCCTCATCTTTGGCAGCCATTACACCTTTCTCCAAAGAGTAAAGTTTCTCAAATGCCTCATTCTGAAGCTCATTACCCAACCATGCACTTGTATCTCTCTCCTCATCTGCCCAAGAAATTGCATAAGGAACGTGAAGAGGAGCCACTGGCTGGTGTTTTACAGCTGCTTCTGCTGGAGTACAGAATTTAAGGTCAGTATTTGCAAACACTGCATCTGGAAGTGCTCTCATAAACTCAAAGATACCTGTAGATGCATTCTGATGCTCACCAAATGTCTCATAATCCATAAACAAGTTGATGATGTCAGCCTCTTTTGCAGACTCTGCCAACCAACCTGCATAGCTGTCGCTTGTCACATTGTTTGTTGCAAATCTGAACGCAATGTCATCACTCAAGTTGAAGTTCTTAAGAAGAAGTTTCAATTTTGGATTGATAGCATTAGTGTACAAGAAGTTAGGGCTCTTCCAACCAAGAATGTGCTTAGCACCCTCAGTAAGCATTGTATTGAAACCCATATCAGCAACTGCCTCACCAATTGTGTCTGAATATATAAGCTCAGTATTTCTGAAAGTCTTAGGTTTTACACCAAAGTGTTTCTTAATTGCTGCAGAGTGCTCCTTAACCTGATTCTTGAACTCTTTAGCAGACTTCAATGAAGCAAGGCTGTGAGAATATGTCTCAGCAAGGAACTCTACACATTTTGTTGAAGCAAGTTTCTTGAAACTCTCCAACACCTCAGGAGCATACTGCTCAAACTGCTCAAGAGCTGCACCTGAAATTGAGAATGCCACTTTAAAGTTTTTGCCATGTTTCTGAATAAGCTCATAAATAAGCTCATTCATTGGAAGGTAGCAACGCTGCGCTATCCTTTTAACGATTGTTCTGTTGGCAAACTCATCAAAATACTGAGAATCATTGCCTATATCAAAAAATCTGTACAATCTAAGCCTGTCTGGCTGATGCACTTGAAAATAAAGACAAAGTGACTTTTCCATATATGTTAAATTTTTATTTGTTTCTATTTGTTTAAGTTATCAATGGCATCCTGATATACATCAATCATCTTCAATGCCGCATTCTCCCATTTAAGGTTATTAACCTCCTCAACACCACATTTAGCACTCATTGATGCAAGTGCAGGATAATTGAGCAGGCCATAAATTGCATCAGCCATAGCATCAATATCCCAGAAGTCTGTTTTAATTGCATAGCTCAATACCTCTGCAACACCAGACTGTTTTGAGATGATACTAGGAACATTTGATTTCATAGCCTCAAGTGGAGAAATACCAAACGGCTCTGAAACTGATGGCATAATGTACACATCCGAATATGCAAACATCTTCTTAACGTCATCTCCTTTAAGGAAACCTGTAAAGTGGAATCTGTCTGCTATACCCAATTTTGCAACACGTCTGATAGACCTGTTCATAAGGTCACCATTACCAGCCATTACAAAACGCACATTAGGACATTTCTTAAGCACTTTGTTTGCAGCCTCAATAAAGTACTCAGGGCCTTTCTGGTAGGTAATTCTACCCAAGAAAGTGACAATCTTGTCATCTACGCCCCTCTTAACTTCCATCTGCTTGAACTCGTTGAAGTCTACTGCATTATGGACAGCTACCACTTTATCTGGGTTGATGCCGTACTTGTTGATAACTATATTTCTTGTAAGGTTACTTACAGCCATAATCTTGTCTGCAGCCTCCATACCCATTTTCTCCAATGCAAAAACTCTTGGGTCAATTGCATTGTCGCTTGCACGGTCAAATGAAGTTGCGTGAACGTGGATTACAAGCGGTTTGCCGGAGATTTTCTTTGCAGCAATACCGGCAGCATATGTAAGCCAGTCGTGTGCGTGAATTACATCAAAATCATTCTCCAATGCAATTGCACTTGCCACCATAGCATATCTCTGTACCTCCTCCATAAGGTTTGCACCATATTTGCCGGAGAATTTGTACTTGCCGCCATAATGGATCTTGAACTGCTCATACTCCTCATAACGGTTGCGTTTCTCCTCACTCTCAACCATAGATGAGAACATCTCAGGGTCTATATAAGGTACAAGACCTGAAGAAACTTTAAAGAAGCTCACTTTGCTGAGGAAACTGTCAAGTCTGCTTATATCTGCCTTGCTCCAAACATCGGCAACAGATATATCACTTGCATTGATGATCTTTACAGCACTCTCATCCTCATCTCCAGATGCAGATGGCATTACAAACAGAACTTCAACATCGTGTTTTGCCAGACCTTTAGTAAGGCCGTAGCATGCAGTACCCAAACCTCCTGCAATATGCGGCGGGAACTCCCACCCGAACATCAATACTTTCATCTCTTTACTTTTTAATTCTGTTTAAAATGCTCTTTCCTCTAACTATCTCAGCAACACTTATTGCAGAAGAGATACATCCGTGAGGTCTGTGAGAAGGGTCACCGTCATAAATCTCAGCAACTGAACCTATGCCGTGAATCTCCATATCCTCTTCAAATGCCTCAAGCATCTCTTTAGCTTTCTTCACAAAGCTCTTGCCTGTAAGTGCAAGATTAGCCTCTATATAAGGTGTAAGCAGCCAAGGGAATGCACAACCGTTGAAGTGGGCAATATCTCTGCTGCCCTGATCACCCTCGTAAACTCCTCTGTACAAAGGATTTTTAGGGGACAATGACCTTATTCCCCTAACTGTAAGAAGCTCTTTCTTAACAGCTGTAAGAACCGCCATCTTGGTCTCGTCATCAAGTGGAGAGTATTTTACACAACAAGCCATCAACTGGTTAGGTCTTGTGAATATATTCTGGCCGTTCTCATCCACATAGTCTGCCAAATGATTTCTCTCCTCGCACCAGAATACTCTTGTATAATTCTCCCTTATCTTACCTATAATATTGTCTGTTTTCTGAACAAGCTTGCCTTTACCGAACTTAAGGTCCAAATCCCTTACAAAACATAGGGCATTGTACCAAAGGGCATTTACCTCAACCTGATAACCAGGCCTTTCACTTACAGGTCTGCCATCTACATAAGTGTTCATCCAGGTAAGGGCAACACCATACTTCTGAGCCCACAACAAACCGTTCTCGTGAAGTCTCACGCTTGCTCTGGTATTGTTAAGGAATGACTCAATAATATCTACAAGCCATTTGCCATATTTCTTCCATACAGCTGATGCATCGGCACCGTAATCAACATACTGCTGGATGGTTCTGATGAACCACAATCCGCTGTCGGGACAATCCGACTCCAACAACATATTATCTCTATGACGTCTTATAGTACTGTCAATAACTTTCTCAAACCTCTCAGTATCGCCATCGTTGTATAGAGTAAGGCCCGGTAGGGAAATGAATGACTCCCTCAAGCTTTCATAATCCCAAGAGTAACCTGAGCATACGCTGTACTCACCTGCGTGCTTGATAAGGAATTGTCCTGCAGCAAGTTTAAGACAAGCATCATAATTGCTTCTGGTATTGTCTCTCTTGGCAACCTCTTTCTCAAATCTTGTCTTCAAAGATTTTGAAGGGACAGCCTCTCCTGTTGAAGCTGAAAGGATAATGCTCTCACCCTTCTTTATTGGCAATTCAAAGTAACCAGGAACAAACAGATCCTCTTTGCACTCAAATCCTCTTCTGCTCTCCTCTTTGTACACTATACCTTTGTACCAGTCAGGTGAAGCAATCCAATCATTCTTCTTGTTCAACTGAAGGTTAAGTGTAGGGAATCCCTCATACATATTGAATGCAACACCATTGTCTACAGCAGTGTATCTTGTGTTGGCAGCGGTATTTGCAGCAGTTAGGGCGTGAATGTTTCTGTATGCCAAGAAAGGCTTGATTCTAAGGGTTGTAGGCGAGTGTGCCTCCAACAATGTATATTTTATAAGAACCTCCTCTGTATCTCTCAAGAACATTATGGTTTTGCTGAATTTCATTCCACCTACCCTGTAGGTGATAGTGGAAGCATAATCCATTTCAAAATCAATAATGTATTTGTGGCCCCTTGGTTCATAAACATCGCCATACGAAGTAATGCCCAAGTTAAAGCTCTGTCCGTGCTGGATCAGAGACTCGTGAAGTGTAGAAAGGAGGATATGTTTGTCACCTCCAAATTTTTCAATAGGAACTACCAGCAAGCCGTGATATTTTCTGGTGTTACAACCAACAATAGTTGTATTTACATAACCTCCAGCCCTGTTGCTGAGCAGGATTTCACGTTCCAAAGAATACTCCAGGTTTACCAGCTCCTCTTTATTAAATTCCAAGTATGCCATTGTATTGTAGATATTTTGCGCGCGAAATTACAACAAATATTTTTATTTAACTAATTTACGTTTTAGCACAAATGCCGTTCTAGCAGGGAGATATAGTGTCAAAAACGTTCCCTGGCTATCCTCCTGCGTATAATGTACCACTTTTCTTTTATTTCTTTCGTAACCGTTAAATTCTTTCCAGTCTGTATCAAGAGCCATTGTGTACTCCCCTCCAAAAATATTTATCCTGTAATTCTGGTAAGATTCACTAGGGCTGAAATTGAATACAAATACAAAACCGTTCCTCTCAAGTACCAAAACCTGTTTAGGCTCATCGTTATAAATTGAAACAGGAGGCTGTGAAAGCAGATTGTTTTCTCTGAACAGATGTATCATCTTCTTGTCAAATGCCAACAGCTTGCCGTATCTTAGGAAAGGATTGTCTGCCAGACTCCATTGTCTTCTGGCGTATGCGTGTGACCATCCGTTCCCCTCCCTTGGAAAATCAATCCACTCCGGATGTCCGAACTCATTGCCCATAAAATTGAGATATCCGTTTCCTGCTGTAGCAATTGTAACCAGACGTATCATTTTATGCAGTGCCATACCCCTGTCCACATCAAGGCTCTGCATATCCAAAGACATGTGTGTATACATTAGGGCATCCATAAGGCGGAAAATGATTGTTTTGTCACCCACCATAGCCTGGTCGTGGCACTCGGCATAACTTACTGTCTTCTCATCGGCACGCTTGTTGGTAAGTTGCCACCACATATCACACACATTCCAGTTTTCATCGGGAATCTCCTTAATCCATTTTATCCAATTGTCGGGAACACCCATACTCATTCTATAGTCAAATCCCCAACCTCCCTCAGAAGATGGTGCTGCCAATCCAGGCATACCGCTCATATCCTCTGCAATTGTAAATGCATCCGGGTGTATCTCCTTAACCAACTCATTTGCAAGGCCAAGATAAACCAGTGCATCAACATCAACATTATCATTGAAATAATCCTCATACCCGCCAAAAGCGCGGCCCAAGCCGTGGTCCCAGTAAAGCATACTGGTTATACCGTCAAAGCGGAAACCGTCAAGATTGTACTCCTCCATCCAATATTTGCAGTTTGAAAGGAGGAAGTGCAATGTTTCACTCTTGCCGTAATCAAAACATCTGGTTCCCCAAGCAGGATGATCCCCTTTGTCGCCGCTATGGAAATACAGGGTTTTGGTGCCGTCAAAGTTGCTCAACCCCTCAAGCTCATTCTTAACAGCGTGTGAATGAACAATATCCATAATTACCGCAATACCCAATTTATGAGCCTTGTCCACCAGCTCCTTAAATTCCTCAGGGGTACCGAAACGGGAACTCAAAGCAAAGAAATTTGAAACCTGATACCCGAAAGATCCGTAATAAGGGTGCTCCTGAAGAGCCATAATCTGAATGGTATTGTACCCCAATTTGGCAATCCTTGGAAGGACATTCCTGGTAAACTCCTTAAAAGTAGCCACTGCCAGCTCCTCTCCGGCCATTCCAATATGGGTCTCATAAATAAGTGGATTCTCCACTTTAGGAGCGCGCGGATTCTTCCACCTGTACCCTCTGGCAGGTGCCCATATCTGGGCAGAAAACAGTTTTGTATCATTATCCTGCACACATCTGGTAGCATACGAAGGGAGCCTCTCTCCATCTCCCCCTTCCCAGAAGATATGCAATCTGAACAAATCCCCGTGCTTGACAGCATTTTTTGGAAGTACAAGTTCCCAAACGCCGCCACCTTTGTTCATCATTCTGTAACCTGGAGAAACCTCCCAATTATTGAAACTTCCCTTAACATAAATGGAGGTGGCATTTGGAGCCCACTCTCTGAACACCCAATTGTTGCCACATCTGTGCACACCATAATACAGATGATTATTTACCGCATCTGCAATCCGTTTTCCATAACCGGCAATCTCACCCCTCCTTATCAGAAATCTCTCGTGTCTGGCTTTAATGGCCTTACTGAAAGGCTCCAGATATGCATCAGTATCAAAAATCATAACTACTCCTTATTTAATATTGTATCAAATTCCTTTTCATAGCCAACAAGCTCATTGCGGCAAAACTCCAGCAACCCCATAGCCTCCTTAAGTTTGCCGCCAATATCCGCAATGGCCGCATCCGGAGCCTCAATTGCTGCAACCAGCTCCTGCAACCTGGCCAAAGCCTCCTCATAATTCATTTTATTTTCCATAATTCCTCTATTTTTCTTCCCGACAATTTTTCTCTTTATCCTCTCCTCCACAATTCCTCCCCACAACCTCACCTACAACAAATTCCACTTCCCCATCATCCAGAACCAGCCTCATCCTGCACCCCTGAACCACATCTGCAGCATTAACCCTCTTCCCTCCAATTGTTGCAATTGAAAACCCTCTCTCCAGAATCCTGGAAGGGTCTGCCCCCTTAACCCTCATCTGCAACAGTTCAAGCATCTGCCTGTGCCTGAGCAGGGCATTTCCTGCCCCCCTTCCAAGGGTATCCTGAACCCTTTTAAGCCGCTCTCTTTCAATGGAAATTTTCTGTGTTAAAGTTAGTGAAATTCTTTGAAACAGATGCATAATATATTGTTCCTGCTGCATAAAAAGTTCAACAAAAAAATCTGCAACTGCTGTAGGGGTCTTCAACCACGTATGTGCCACCATATCTGCAATATGATAATCGTGGTCATGGCCAATGCCGGTAATGACAGGCAACGGGAACTGGGCAATATTTACGGCAAGCTCATAATCGTCAAAACACACCAGATCCATAACAGCTCCGCCACCTCTTATAATAACGGCGGCATCAAAATCATCCTCCCTGCCGGCAATGGCATCAAGAGCGGAAATAATGCTTTGTGGAGCCTCCTCACCCTGCATTTGGGCCTGGAACAATGTAACAGAAAAGCCAAAACCGTACTCATTTGCAGCCAGATGCTTTACAAAATCCCTGTAACCGGCTGCTGTAGCAGATGAGACCACGGCAATACGCCTTGGAAGAGCCGGCAGATGCAGCTGGCTGTTCATATCCATACACCCCTCATCCTTTAGGCGCTGTATGGTTTTATTGCGTTGCATCTCCAACGCCCCTACAGTAAAGGACGGGTCAATATCTATAATATTGAGAGAAAGCCCATACACACTGGAATACCCAACCTGAACCTTAACCAGCACATTCAGTCCTTTAACCAGCCGGGCACCGGTGGCATTCTCAAAATAAGGTTTCAACATTCTGAAGGTATTGCTCCATATCACACCTCTGGCCTTAGCCTCCACCCTCTGGCCCGAAGAGCTGCCCCTGCCGTAATCTATAAGATCAAGATAACAGTGTCCGCTGCCGTGAACATTAATCTCCCCTATCTCTGCCGTAATCCAAACCGGTGCAGGTACACCGGACTCTATCCCCTGCCTAATTCTCTGCTGTAACTCAAGCAGAGTAATCTTCTCTTCCATTCGCTCTTTCTTTTTCGCACAAGATACAAAAATTTATTGTACCTTTGTTATCTAATTTTGGAACATTTATGAAAATAACCAAGGCCACCTTTGCCGGAAGCAGCCAGAAGCTCAAAGACAAACCTAAAGTCAAACTCCCTGAGTTTGCCTTCATAGGTAGGTCCAACGTAGGCAAATCTTCCCTTATCAACTCTCTGTGCAATCACAAAGGGTTGGCAAAGACATCCTCTACTCCTGGCAAGACCTTGCTTGTAAACCATTTCCTCATCAATGACTCGTGGTACCTTGTAGATTTGCCCGGATACGGCTATGCCAAAATATCCCAAACCGGCAGGGTAAAACTGGCCAAAATGATAAATGAGTTCATAAATGAATCAGAGGAGATGACACTTCTGTTTGTATTGCTCGACAGCAGGCACAACATACAGAAAATTGACCTGGAGTTCCTGATGAGCCTTGGTGCAGCGGGAATACCGTTCTCAATAATCTTCACAAAAGCAGACAAACTTGGTAAAGTTGCCCTGGAGAAACAGATAGAGGCAAACAAGAAAGAGCTGCTGAACTATTGGGAAGAACTTCCACCTGTATTTGTAACCTCATCTGAGAACCACACAGGAAGGGAAGAAGTTTTGGAATATATACAAACTATCTTAAATACACTATAAACTATGGATCATAATCACGTGATTAAAATTTTCTCTTGCAGAGGATCACTGTATCTTGCTGAGAAAATTGCAAAAGCCCTAAAACTTGACTTGGGAAAATCTATCGTTAACGTTTTCAGTGACGGTGAGTTCCAACCTGCATTTGATGAGAGTGTGAGAGGTGCTACAGTATTCATTGTACAGTCTACATTCCCACCTGTAGAGAATCTGTTTGAGCTGTTGCTTATGATTGATGCTGCAAAAAGGGCATCTGCTTACAAAGTTGTTGCAGTTATGCCTTATTTCGGTTGGGCAAGACAAGACAGAAAAGACCGTCCAAGAGTTTCAATTGGAGCAAAACTTGTTGCCAATATGCTTACAGCTGCAGGTTGTGACCGCGTAATGACAGCTGATATACACGCAGACCAGATTCAGGGCTTCTTTGATGTTCCATTTGATCACGTATATGCAAGCGGCTTGTTCCTTAACTACTTGAGAGGCCTTAACATTGAGAATCTTTCTATTGCAGCTCCTGATATGGGTGGTGCAAAGAGAGCAAATGCATACTCAAGAAGCCTTGGCTGTCCGCTAATTGTTTGCCACAAATCAAGGGAGAGAGCAAATGTTGTGGGTTCAATGACTGCAATTGGTGATGTTGAGGGCAGAAATGTGGTTATCGTAGACGATATGGTAGATACAGCAGGTACACTTTGCAAAGCTGCTAATATGCTTAAAGAGAAAGGAGCCCTTAGCGTTAGAGCCGTTGCAACCCACCCTGTATTGAGTGGTGCAGCATACGAGAACATTGCAAAATCAGAGCTTGATGAGTTGGTAGTATCTGATACCATTCCATTGAGAGCCAAAGAGGGTCAGGATACATCCAAGATTAAAGTTATCTCTGTTGCAGACTTGTTTGCTGACATCATAAACAAAGTTTACACAGATACATCTATCAGCGGAACATTTGTATTCTAACAAATAGCAGAGCATTAGCTAAATGATTGAAATGTATGTGATGCACTCCGCAAAAGTGTGCGTCACATATATTTCCTTTTTAAGAGGAACAATAACAGAAAAAACAAACATTACAGATATGTTGTCGCCAAAATTACAGATAGAGGATGTTCACAATACCCTGGTTGGGGGATTGCGCAACTTTGTACACTCCACCGGTGCAAAGAAGGTTGTATTGGGATTGTCGGGAGGAATAGACTCTGCCGTTGTTGCAGCATTGGCTGTAGAGGCTCTTGGGAAAGAGAATGTTCACGGATTCCTTATGCCAAGTGATTTTTCCACTGTACACTCGGTGCAGGATGCGGTGGATTTGGCAGAAAACCTTGGTATGAGCTATGACATTGTTCCAATAGCAAAAATATGGAACAAGTTTATGAAGGAACTGGCACCTGTTTTTGGTCCCGACAACACCTGGAATGTTACTGAAGAGAACCTTCAGGCCAGAATCAGGGGTACGCTCCTTATGGCATACTCCAACAAATTTGGAGCATTGCTGTTGAATACTTCAAACAAGAGTGAGCTGAGTACCGGTTACGGCACATTGTACGGAGATCTTGCAGGAGCCGCTATGGTAATTGCAGACCTTTACAAATGTGAAGTTTACGAACTTGCCCATTACATTAACCGCAATGGGGTAAAGATACCGGTATCAACCATTACAAAAGCCCCTTCAGCAGAGTTGAGGGAGGGTCAGAAAGACAGCGACTCACTACCAGACTATTCTGTGCTTGACCCAACCTTGTATGCATTGCACGAGGGAGGCAAAACCCCTCAGGAGCTAATTGCAGAGGGTACAGATAAAGAGATTGTTGAAAAAATTGTAAGACTTAAACGCGGCAGTGCCTTCAAGGCTGCCCAGATTCCACCTATACTTAACATAAGCGAAAAACCTCTGGCCTTCAAAGAGAAATGGCTGTTGTAATATCTTATAGTTTAAAAAGTATATAGTATAGATGAAACTGCTTCTATTTACAATTTTCCTGGTTGGCTTCTGTGTTATAGGCCTGTGTTTCAACATAATATTCAGGAAAGACGGTAAGTTCCCCGATACCGAAATTGAGCATAACAAAGAGATGCGCAAAAGGGGATTGCAGTGCGCCAAAGTTGAAGAGAGAAAGCTTTGGGGCAAAAAGAACAAAAAGAATAGTGGAGAGTGCAATTCAGACTGCGGAAGTTGCGGTATGGATTGCTAAAAACAACATTTTATGGGAATTGTAGCAATTGTAGGAAGACCCAATGTGGGCAAATCAACCCTTTTCAACAGGCTTGTAGGTATGAGACAGGCTATTGTTGATGAAACCGCCGGAGTTACCAGAGACCGCCATTACGGTAAAAGTGAGTGGTGCGGCAAAGAGTTCTCCGTAGTAGACACAGGTGGTTACACCAGCAACTCAGATGATATCTTTGAGGGGGAGATCCGCAAACAGGTATCACTGGCAATTGAGGAGGCTGACGTTATCCTTTTCTTGTGCGAGGTTGCTACCGGAATTACAGATTATGATTCAGAGATTGCTGCCATTTTGCGCAGATGTAAAAAACCGGTTATCCTTGCTGTAAACAAAGTGGATACAGGAGACAAGATGTATGGTGCATACGAGTTCAACGCCCTTGGTTTGGGAGAGCCTTACTGCATTGCAGCAGCCAGCGGCGGTGGTACAGGAGACCTTTTGGACAAAATATGCGAGCTTCTTCCCGATGACAACAATGTTGTAATTGACCACGAAGATGAGAGTATTCCAAGAATTACAATTGTTGGAAAACCGAATGTGGGCAAATCATCTATGACCAATGCATTGCTTGGAGAAGAGAGAAATATAGTAACCAACATTGCAGGTACCACAAGAGACTCCATCTCTACAAGATACAACAAGTTCGGATACGACTTTATGCTTGTAGACACAGCAGGTTTGAGAAAGAAGAACAGGGTTAAGGAAGACCTTGAGTTCTACTCGGTAATGCGTGCTGTCCGCTCTATAGAAAATTCCGATGTATGTATCCTTATGATTGATGCCCAGGCGGGCGTTGAGGCACAGGATATGGCTATCTACAACCTTATTCAGAGAAACAAGAAGGGAGTTGTGATTGTAGTGAACAAATGGGATGCAATTGAGAAGGATACCAACACAATGAAGAAATTCAAAGAGGATATCCTTAACCGAATTGCTCCGTTTACCGATGTTCCAATAATCTTCACCTCTGTGATAAACAAACAGAGAATCTTTGATGTGCTTAAGGCTGCAACAGAGGTTTATGCAAACTACTCGCGCAAAATCCCTACATCACAGCTTAACGAGGCAATGCTTCCAGAGATTGAGAACTACCCTCCACCAGCTTGGAAAGGCAAGTATATCAAAATCAAATACATTACCCAGCTTCCAAGCCCAAGTCCGTCATTTGCGTTCTTCTGTAACCTTCCACAGTATATCAGAGACCCATACAAGAGATTCCTGGAGAACAGGTTGCGTGAACACTTCAACTTCAATGGAGTTCCAATTCAGATATTCCTAAGACAGAAATAACCAATAACTTAGAAAATAGGAAGGTGACCCCCAAAAGGTCACCTTTGCTCATTTTGGGGAACAAATTAGCCCCTAAAAGTACCCCAACATCACCACCATCCCATTTGGGGAACCTATAATCTGTCGGGAAGAGAAGTGTCTCAATTATATTTTGGCAAGGTAAATGAGAAACAGGCTCCTCCAAGTTCTGACCTACTGTAAGAAATCTTTCCGCCACTCTGCTCAATAATATTACGGCAAATGGCCAATCCCAAACCGGTACCGCTGCTCTTGGTTGTAAAGTTAGGCTTGAACAACTTACCCTCATCACCGGCCATTACACCAGGGCCGTTATCATCTATTGAAACAATATATCCCCGCTCATTCTCCTTAAGGGAAATGCGGATATATCCCCCTCTCTCCTCAAGAGCCTGCACAGCATTTGAAACCAGATTTACCAGCACCCTTATTATCTGCCCCTTGCGGGCAAACACCATACATTCTGTATGGCAATACTCATATGCAATACGGATATTCTCCCTTGTATCAAACAGAACCATCTGCTCACTTATCAGCTGGTACAGATTGAGTTCTGCATTATCCTCATAATAGAATTTTGCAAAGCTTGAGAACTCAGAAGCCGTATTTGACAAAATATCTATCTGCTCCAGAATAGAATTGGCCACATCCTCAAATTTCTCCTCCCAACCCTCTATTCCACGCTGTTTCATCCTTACCAGATGCTGAATGCTCAAACGCATAGGGGTAAGCGGATTCTTAATCTCATGCGCTATCTGGCGTGCCATCTCACTCCACGCCTGCTCCCTCTCTGTTTGGGCAAGTCTCTGGGTACTCTCCTCCAAATCATCAACCATCTTGTTATACGCCCCAACCAGCTCTCCCAACTCATCCTTATTCTTATAGTTAATATGCTCCGCCTTCTTGGAAACATCAATACGCTTCATCTTAAGTCCAATCTCCGCCAACGGTTTGGAAAGCTGGTTAGCCAAAGCAGTACCGCCAAAGATAGCCGCCAGCAACAACAGAATATATATGTTAATAATTGCCGCAAGAATTGTAGATATGTCTCCCGACAAATCTGAATCTTTGAAGAAATACGGGATATTTGCAATGGCAATAAGGGTACCCTCCGCATTATATATAGGTGCATAGAGGGACGAATAATCCAATTCCCCCAACTTCTCACTGGTAATTACCTGCATCTTTTTCTCCTTAACCAGCTGGTAATATGCATCAGGGTGAATTCTTGATGCAAGAAGATACCTGTCAAACAACTCCGGCTGGGTAGAGCGCATCAGCCTGCCGTGCGGGTCATAAATATTGATGGTTGTTTGGGTATTCTTGGCCAACCTCTCCAATGACTGGAATATGGAAGATGTATTTATCTCCTTATAACTCTCTGCAAATTTGCACAAATCAGAAAGTGTCTGCTGAACCGTCTGCAAACGCTCCTCCATCTGAAGCCTGTTGCTCTCCCTGTAATAATTCAGGCAGAACCATACACTTCCCAAACCCATAGAGATAAGGGATACCACAAGGGAAATTGTAATAAGGTATGTGATTTTCCTCCTGAAAGAGTTCTTTGGAAGCCTTATCCTCAAATTCTTTTTGCTCATTCTTCTTCCCCTTACAAACAAGAACAGAATGCCCGAATAGAAAAGCATCAGGTAAGAGAATGAAACCAGATAAGGGAAAATGCTCCTCTTCTCCCTGGTAATTATAATAATGTTGTCATTCTCTGCTCTGGTTATGAAATGGAGGTTCCTGGCATCTTTCTCCACAGAAAAACCAGGTGTATAGTCATCGGGATTACAAACCATAGGATACACATAATTCCCCTTATATATAACCAGGCGGTTATCCATATATTTTGCATATGAATAAGCACTTGGCATATTTACGTTATCTGACGGTTTGTAGTCAAACAATACTGCGGTATACCCTGTAACATCTTTGGTGTATCTTGATTCAAACTCCATATACATTGTAATGGGCCCCTGCAAAAGGGAGTTATACCTCATTACACCCAAATAGCTCACCCTACCGTTATAGTTGTTTATGAAAAAGAAGTTTGAACCCGGAGCCAACGGTACTCCCCCAACAAGAAGTTCCTGATAATATTTGGCACAATCAACCATCTGCTGCCATTTGCTGTCAAGCAGCATATCATTAGGGCGGCAAATTGTAATCTTAATCTCATATTTCTGGCTTACCCCCTTCAGATACAGCTCCTCCATTCTGCTTTGAATAAGGTTGTATCTGTCTTGTGTCAATGAAAGCATTGCCCCTACAATAGGGTCTTCCGCCAGTTTGGCCTCAATTGAGCGCAACTGCAACTCAAGACTGATATCCCTCTCCACAGCCAGTTTGTTGGCCCACACCTTGCTGCCGGCAACCTCCTTCTTGAAACCCATACCGCTTACTACCGCCAAGGTGTAGCAAGCAATAACACATATATACACAAATATATATTTGGGGCGTAGAATTGTATTTACCTTTACAAACGGCAATGACGGCAAAAGGAGCTGCAATGCAAGATAAAGCACTGTAAACAGCACCGCAAATGAAGCATACGCCATTATTGAGTACACACTCAATTCTTCCAGCCTGTACAACTCCAGTACAATGTTTGAATTGTAAATTAAAGATTCAAAAGCATAATTGATATACAATGCCAGCAATACAGGCAACAGGGCAAGGAGAATCCATATTCTCCTGCGGGCCCATTTGCCAGAATGCCTTATAAGCAGAATGAACTGTTTCCTTAAAAGGTATACCCCAAGTACAACCAGTGAAACATAAAGGTTGTTGAGAATAAAATTTCCGAACGATGAGAACACTCCAACATCGGCGTACAAATTTGGAGAGAACATCTGTGTATCATACCTTAGCTCAGCAGCCAGGCCGAAACACAAATATCTGGCAAAAGTGAGACCTGCAATATATATGAGCATTGATTTGAAGGTCCTCCTGTTATAGAAAAACGAATAGAGTGCCGCACACAGGAAGAGCAATGCCAACCATTGCAAAGGGGCTGTCATACCCCTATTAAAAGATGTAACCTCATCACTTACAGAAAAGAGCGCACCACCTCCAATACCATAAACAACTACCCCCTCATTAAATGTTACAGGGCTCAGACCCAATCTTTTCTTTATTCCCAAATTGGGATTTATCTTGCTGGCCAGAATTGAATTGTTTGAAAGATACTCAGTCTTTACAAGGAGACCTGATATTACCTTTACACCCCCCTGCCTGTACACATTTACTATATACCAGGCAGATCCCAGATTCACATACTGCTCCTGCTCTGTAAGATATGCCAATGGGGCATTATAAAGGCTACGGCTGTTAAGATGATTTATTCCATACCACAAAGTGAGGACATCCACCTCATCATTTGCTACAGGGAACTGATTTGCCCAAGATTGGAGGGTATCTGCATTATACCTGTAAATTACCATATCACTTGGGAAATCCTTAAACTTCAGCCACTCATCAACAGGCGTTTCAAAAGCCTTAGCCACATACCCCTCAAGGATTCTCTGGCGGCTGTGGATTCTCCTCTCCATTTTTGCAGCATTCTCTTCCAGTCCTGCTCCCGACGGTTCAGAAACATATGAGATCAGCAACAATGCAATTGCAAAGAAAAGGAAAACAGATGTCTTGTTGTCGAACATAAAGCCAACAAACCTTCTCAATCCCCTTCCTGCAAGAGAACACAACTCCAATATTCTATGTTGGAAATTACTCATGGTGGTACGGTTCACCTTTCATTATGGTAAATGCCCTATAAAGCTGTTCCAGAAAAATTACCCTTATTATCTGGTGTGAAAATGTCATCTTTGAGAGTGAAATCTTACTGTTTGCCCTCTGGTAAACTTTCTGGGAAAAACCGTATGCCCCACCAATAACAAACACAATGTCTTTCCCCTCATAATTTATCTTTTTCTGCAGATGTGCAGCCCACTCCAAAGAGGTATAAGTATTGCCCCTCTCATCCAGCAATATAACATCATCGGTATTCTTAATGTGCTTTAAGATAAGCTCCCCCTCCTTCTCCTTAATCTGCTCCTGGCTCATAGCCTGAACCCCTTTAAGCTCAGGAATCTCAACTTTATTATAATTTATATAGTGGCCAAGACGCTTTTCATAAAGCGAAATACCCTCATTTATATATGGGAAAGCGGTCTTTCCAACCAGCAATAAAGTAATCTTCATACAAACAAAAGTAGGAATATGGCTTGTTTTTTGCAAGTTTAATGCCGTTATTTGCACAATAAAAGATTGAGTGATAATTATATGAAGAAATTTTTGATATTGCTTGCAGTTACCCTTGTAACACTAACCTCAACATATGCCCAGAAACAGGCAGACGTATTTGTTCCAATTGGAAAATATCTGCAAATGGGAGACTCAGACAAACTCTCAGCCTGGTTTGCCAGTAATCTGGAATTGGATATTTTAGGTTCTGTAAGTGCCTGCAGTAAAGTTCAGGCAACCCAGATAATGAAAGATTTCTTTGTAAACTATACTCCTAAATCGTTCTCAATAATACATAAAAGCGGTAAAGCCCCTCTTACATATGCAATTGGAAGCCTGAACGCCGGAGGGGAAAAATTCCGTGTTACCCTCTTTGTAATGACCCAGGAAAAAGGGAACCAGATTCAGCAGCTCAGAATAGAAAGGGAATAGGAACCGGCTTTAAGGTTTGGCTCCCAACCCCCAACAAAAAGAATGAGTATTTGCCTAAAATACAAACTTGTACTATATTTGCACCGCTTTTTGCACGAATTCAATAATTTAAGAGAAAATATATGGCAACTACTGCAGATTTTAAGAACGGTTTGTTTTTCAACTACAATGGCAAACCTTGTCAATTGATTTATTTCCAACACGTAAAACCAGGTAAAGGTCCTGCTTTTGTAAAAACAAAATTCAGAAACCTTGAGAACGGTAAAATCCTTGAGAACACTTTCAGTGCAGGTGAGAAAATTGAGATCATTACTGTAGAGAGAAGACCTTACCAGTTCCTTTACAAAGATGAGACAGGTTACAACTTTATGCACAATGAGACATTTGAGCAGATTCACCTTG
>JAZSEZ010000071.1:0-7462 GCA_045531975.1 Candidatus Egerieisoma sp.
ACTCCTTGGCTCACAGAACGACATGGCTACGATCCGACTTACCATCTCCTCTTCAGAAAAATCACTCCGCACCCGCCCCAATACCGCCTCCAACGAAGGTAAAGCAAAATGGCAAAAAACAATCTTCCCGGACCTCATTCCCAGAACCACATTCCCAAAAGGACTTTCTATAATCTGATACCCAATCATACAAAGTAAAGTTAATATTTTTTTGTAACTTGGTCCTCGAGTACGGCTACACTCGGTCATCGAGTTCACCTGTACTCGGTGACCGAGTTACATATTAAAGTTCACATTATGAAAAGATTACTTATTACACTATTACTTGCGGCAGGAACCTACACCGCCCAGGCAGATGAAGCAAGACTGCTCAGATTCCCATCAACCAACGGAAACGATGTGGTTTTCTCGTATGGTGGAGACCTTTACACAGCACCTCTGCAAGGAGGAGAGGCAACCCGTCTCACCTCACACATTGGATATGAGATGTTTGCACGTTATGCTCCCGACGGCAAAACCATTGCCTTTACCGGAGAATATGACGGCAACCGGGAGGTTTACCTTATCCCTGCAAAGGGTGGCGAGCCTCAGAGGCTTACCTACACTGCTACCAACAGCCGCGATGACCTTGGCGACCGTATGGGCCCCAACAACATAGTAATGGCGTGGAGCAAAGACGGCAAAAAGATAGTTTACCGCAACCGCACAGGTGACGGTTTCCCAGGCAAACTTTGGACCGTTTCCCCTAATGGCGGAATGCCGGAGCAGATTCCACTTCCGGAAGGAGGTTTCTGCAGTTATTCTCCCGACGGCAAAAAGCTTGCCTACAACCGCGTAATGCGTGAATTCCGTACTTGGAAATACTACAAAGGAGGTATGGCAGACGACATTTGGGTATATGACCCTGCAGCAAAAAAAGTGGAAAACATCTCCAATAATGTATCGCAGGACATCTTCCCTATGTGGATTGGCCAGGAGATTTTCTATATCTCCGACAGGGATATGACAATGAACCTGTTTGTATACAACACCAAAACCAAAAAGACAGAAAAAGTAACCAATTTCACAGACTACGATATCAAATTCCCTTCAACAAACGGAGAGATAATAGTATTTGAAAAAGGTGGTTACCTGTACAAGTTTGATCCAAAAACCCGTCAGAGCCAGAAAATTACCATCACCCTTGCCTCAGACAACATCTACGGCCGCAAGGAGATGAAAGATGTTTCAAACAAAGCCAGTGCAAGAGCTGCAAGCATTCCGTCAGATGGTAGCAGAGTGGCAGTTACAGCCCGCGGAGAGGTGTTCAGTGTTCCTGTTGGAGAGGGAGTTGTGAAAAACATCACCCGCACCCCTGGTTCCAATGACCGTGGTGCAGTTTGGAGCCCAGACGGAAAATATATTGCATACATAGGTGACGGCACCGGCGAAACTGAGATTTACCTTCAGGGAGCAACCGGCAAACCTGTACAGCTTACAAAAAACAACGACACCTATATCCGTAGAGTACAGTGGGGTCCCGACAGTAAAAAGCTTTTCTACTCAGACCGCAAAAACCGCCTTGTAGAGGTAGACATTGCAACCAAAGCAAAACGTACAATTATGCAGAACCCTAATGGGGAGGTAAGATCTATAAACTTCTCACCTTGCGGCAACTGGATTGCATATACCAAATCGGCAGAGAATGAGATGAGTGTTGTATATGTACGTAATCTTCAGACAGGCAAAGAGATTGCAGTTACAGAGAAATGGTACAGTTCATCTTCTCCTGTATTCTCTACAGACGGCAAATATCTGATATTCACATCGGCACGTGACTTCAATCCTGTTTACGGACAGTTGGAGTGGAACCACACCTACAATAATATGAATGGTGTGTATATGGCAATGCTTGCCAAAACTACCGCTTCACCTCTATTGCCTGAGGATGGCAAGGCTCCTGCCCCTAAAGGTGCCCCTGAGAAGAAAGGTGAGGCTAAAGAGGTGGCTGCTACAGTGATTGATGCAGAAGGTATCTTTGGCAGAATTGTAAGAATTCCTGTGGGAACAGGCTACTTTGGAAGCTTTGTATGTGATGGAAAGAAACTTTGGTATTCGTCGGGAAGAGAATTTAAAGTATTTGATTTTGCTACAGGAAAAGATGATAAAGCTGCTGAGGGTGCATCTTTGGTAAGCTATACCCCTGGTGCAAAGAAAGCTTTGTTCTCTAAAGGACGTGATTTGTACATTGCTGACTTCCCTGCACCAAAGGTTGCCCTTAAAGAGAAAGTTACATTAAAGAACCTTGTTGCTCCGGTAGATTATACTGCTGAGTGGGCTCAGATTTATGATGAGGTTTGGCGTGCTTACAGAGACGGTTTCTATTTGGAGAATATGCACGGTATAGACTGGAAAGCCATTAAAGAGAAATATGCCGTTCTGCTTCCTTATGCTAAAACCCGTTTGGACCTTAACTACATTATTGGTGAGATGATTGCAGAGGTGGCTTGTGGACACGCATATGTTAACCCAGGTGAGATGCCTGCGGCTGAGCGTATCCCTATGGGATTGCTTGGTGCAGAGCTTAAAGCAGACAAGAGCGGCTACTACAAAATTGGCAAGATTCTTCCTGGTGCACCTTATAGTGCCAAATTGAGGTCTCCGCTTACCGAGCCTGGTTTGGGAGTTCAAGAGGGGGACTACATTGTTGCTATTGACGGTATCCCTACAAACACTGTAGACAATATCTACAAACTGCTTGTTGGCAAGGCAAATGTACTTACAGAACTTACTGTAAACAGTAAAGCTTCTGAGGAGGGTGCCCGCCAGATTGTAGTAAAACCTATAGACAACGAGTATCCTTTGGAGCACTACAACTGGATTCAGAACAACATTAGGAAGGTAGAAGAGGCTACAAACGGCAGAGTAGGTTACATTTATATTCCAGATATGAGTGTAGAGGGATTGAACGAGTTTGCCCGCTACTTCTATCCTCAGCTTGACAAAGAGGCCCTAATTATAGATGACCGAGAGAACGGCGGCGGAAACGTTTCACCTATGATTATTGAGCGTTTGTTGCGCAAACCTTACCGAATGACAATGTACCGCAACTCAGAGCGCACCGGAACTATTCCTGATGCAACCCACTACGGCCCTAAAGTATTGTTGGTTAACAAATACTCCGCTTCAGACGGAGACCTGTTCCCTTGGAGCTTTAAAGCCAACAACCTTGGTACTGTAATTGGAACCCGCACCTGGGGAGGTATTGTAGGTATCAGCGGCTCGCTTCCTTATATGGACGGCACAGATGTACGCGTTCCATTCTTCACCAACTACGATGCCAAAACTGGTGAATGGATTATTGAGAACCACGGTGTAGACCCTGATATCCTGATTGACAACGACCCTGTAAAAGAGCAACAGGGAATTGACCAGCAGCTTAACAAAGCTATTGAGGTAATCCTTGAGCAGCTGAAAGATAGGAAACCACTTCCTAAAACCCCAGCCCCAAGAACCTTAAAGGATTTGGGATTGTAATCTTCCCTGCGGATAAATAAAGAAAGCGGCCAAGTTGCCGCTTTCTTTATTTAACAGAACTACCAGAGTGCCACTTTGCCCAAATTACCCAACTCCAAAGTTCCTTTAATATCCATTGCTTTAAATACCCTGCATATAGTAGCAAAAGTAATATTTCTACCACTCTCTATTTTAGATATATGTGCCCTTTGAACCCCTAAAAGATGTGCAAGGTCTTCTTGAGTAAGATTTTTGGATTGCCTGGCTTTTTTAATTGCTTCTCCTATAAGAAAAGACTGAACCTCAGCATCAAACTTTTCTCGTAAAGGTTCTCCTTTTAATCCAGACACTGAATAGTTCCATATATGGAAACAAAAAGAATTAAATCATACTTTTATTGATACACTAAAAACAAGGTTACAGCGCCTCAATATTGGCACTCAGCCACTGGATTCTTCCCTGCATCCACTCTTTCAGATAACTTATCTGCTGGTCGTATGCTTTTGTAATGGCTTCATCTGAGGTTCCGTATGGGCACATAAGATTCCATCGTCTGTCGTTGTAGATGGCTGATTTTTTAAGTTCCTGGTGCCTTTTATCAATGAATGCCAGAATTTCTGCCTCATTTGAGGCTATAACCCTCATCTTTTCCTTCAGCAGGGCCACAAATTGTGGGTTCTGGAACATTGCAGAAAGCCAGATTTTTGAACGGTCTCCATCTCGGATGGTAAATCCTACATAGCCGTTATCACTTCCCGCTCCATCGTCATATACCTGATTGCCAAACGCCAGGTCATAATCCCAAAGAGGTCCCATATAGAGTTTTCCGTCTGCAGAGATATTCATATATACGCTCAGGAAGAACCCGGAATCGGGGTTTTTGGTAAGCTCGCTGTTCAGGTACCAGTCTACCATACTCTCCAGATGAAGGTACTCCATATATTTGGCGGTATTCAAATCTTTAAGATCCTGTTCACAATTGTTTATGAAGTTCTCCACATATCTGAATTCTGAACTGTTTTGCGCCACATCGGGATCTTTAATTACAAAATTCAGTTTTGAGAGTTTGCTCTTAAAGAAAATGTCCCCATTTGCCTCCTTTGCTCTATAATCCACTTCAATTACATAACCGTCGGGAACACGGTTCTCATCTATTTTAATATGTTCGCATATGTAGTAATTTCCCAGATATTGTCCATTTAGCACAAGTTCAATAAGTTGCCCACCCTGTTTCCAGCGGAGGTTTGAGTATTTCTGAGCCAGATGGAATGCCAGATCTGTACGAATCATAGATTTGTCGTTGTAAGCGGCCAGCAGTACCCAGCGTTTGTGCTTTGCCATACCAAACAGCTCTGTCTTTTTACCCAACTTAAGGGCATACGGCTTTTTGGCATTCTGCCAGGTAGTGTTTCCCCTGCCCCTTATTTCAAGCTCATTCCCCTCCAGAATATATTGTCCCTCTCCATCCATTATTGAGAAATTACCGGCTACCCAATTTTCCTTATCTAAAATGGGCGCCCCTTTATTGGTGTTTATAAACAGTACAGGAAGGCCTGTAATATTCTTATAATCAACAGATAGTGAAACAGTATAGCTTCTTTGGGTCCCATCAGAACTGGTAACAATGTATTCTACCGGATTAGAAAAATCATTTGCAGTTTTACCACTCTCCTGAACAACACCATTTACAGTAACAGTGCATGTTTCTGGTACAGTGAAAG
Organism: Candidatus Egerieisoma sp.; assembly: GCA_045531975.1. GTDB lineage: Bacteria > Bacteroidota > Bacteroidia > Bacteroidales > UBA932 > Egerieousia. Next base: position 5,217 of record JAZSEZ010000071.1, read on the forward strand.
ATGCTTTCAGTGCACTAAGATATGTTGGCTGATGCAAAATATATTCAAGATTTGGAGAATCTACAGATTCAAAAATTATGTCTCCCGACAAAGAGTAATTGTCTGATTTGTAAAATGCAAAAGAGAGCAATTCCGGTGCAGATGGGGTAGATTTTTCGCACGATTGGAAAACCATCAGGATAGGAATCAGGAGAAGGAGCAAGAATTTTTTCATAGATACACTACATTAATAAAATGACTTCAACCGCTATTTCAACCACAAAAAAATATAGGCACAAAAAAAGGAGTCACAATATTGTAACTCCTTGGTTTCTAATTCGTCGGGATACTCCGACTCGAACGGAGGACCCCCTGCTCCCAAAGCAGGTGCGCTAACCAACTGCGCCACATCCCGATTCATTATTTCAAAGTGCCTGGTTGATTACCAAAGCGGATGCAAAGGTACGGATATTTTTTAATTATCCAAATTTTTTCAACAAAATTTAACGAAAATCGAAAAATAGTGTTAAAAAGCTCCTTTTTATTACCCAAAATTTGTGATTGACGGCACCATTATTTTATATTTATTTTGTAACATAAATTCTAAATAAAAGAAATACGTTTACAAAAGTGAACGAAACTGAAAGTTTAGGGTTATAGTTTAAGATGATATAACAATAAATAAAGGCTGATATGATTGACATTTCTGTAAACTATTTAGGCCTGCAACTGAAATCTCCGTTCATTGCGGCAAGTAGCGGATATACCGCAGATTTAAAGAAAATAATAGCATTGGCACGTAGTGGAGCCGGAGCAATTGTACTGAAGTCCCTTTTTGAGGAGCAGATTAATAATGAGATAACTTTCCTTGAGGGGGTAAGTTCTGAGTATACAGAGAATGCAGATTTTATAAAACGTTACGTTACCGATTATTCAATAGACAAATATGTACAGCTGATAAAGGATGCCAAAAGGGAGACAGGCATTCCAGTTATAGCAAGCATAAACTGTTATTCCCACAGCAACTGGACAGATTTTGCAAAAGAGATAGAGAGGGCTGGGGCAGATGCATTGGAGCTTAATATCTACTCTCTTCCGGTAAATGGAGTGAAGAACAGCGTGCAAACGGAGAGTGAGTACTTTGAGATTGTGAAAAAAATTACAATGGAGGTTAAAATTCCGGTAGCTGTAAAAATTGGGGATACATTTACAAATCTGGGCAACTTTGTACAAGGATTGCAGAACAGTGGTGCGGCAGGAGTGGTATTGTTTAACCGCTTTTATACTCCCGACATATCACTCAAATCTCTGAAGATTGTACCCGCAGCCCCATTCTCAAACAAAACAGAATATCTGAAGAGTCTCAGATGGATTGCAATACTCTCCCCACAGGTGCGTAAATTCAACTTCAGTGCATCCACCGGAGTGTATGACCCGTCATCTGCCATAAAACTGATTCTTGCCGGAGCAACTACAGTGCAGCTTTGCAGTGTATTGTATAAGCAAGGACCTTTTGTGCTGCAAGACTTCAATGATGGACTGAAAGAGTTTATGAAATCCAAGGGGTTCAATAAGCTCTCCGATTTCTGCGGAAAACTCAACTACTCAAATATTCAGAACCCACAAAATTTTGAAAGAGTACAATTCCTTAAAACTGCAGAGCAGTATTCACGAGGAAGCAAATAATTAGATGTTTTTAAGTTATGTTTTAGTGTAAAAAGCAGGAGAGGGTGACCATCTGGCCACCCTCTCTTTTTATTTATCCGCATTGAAGATTACATCAACTGCTTAAGCAAGTTTCTCATGCTTACCTTCTCGTCAACTCTCTTGTAAAGCTCTGCTATTGGAATACGCTCCTGAGCCATAGTGTCGCGGTCACGCAAGGTAACACATTTGTCCTCCAAGCTCTGGTGGTCAACTGTAATACACAATGGGGTACCAATTGCGTCCTGGCGGCGGTAACGTTTGCCAATTGAGTCTTTCTCATCATACTGGCAGTTGAAATCAAGTTTCAACTCTGCCATAATCTCTCTTGCAAGCTCAGGAAGGCCGTCTTTCTTAACCAAAGGAAGAACTGCCAATTTTACCGGAGCAAGTGCAGGAGGCAAGTTAAGTACAACTCTCTCCTCTCCGTTCTCAAGTTTCTCCTCTTTGTATGCACCTGAAAGTACTGCAAGCACTGTTCTGTCTACACCAATTGAGGTCTCAATTACGTAAGGAACATAGCTCTCACCTTTCTCTGGATCAAAATACTGAAGTTTCTTGCC
>JAZSEZ010000090.1:0-2591 GCA_045531975.1 Candidatus Egerieisoma sp.
GCGAGTGCCAGAGCCACCTGCTAGTACGATTCCTTTCATTATGTTATGATATTATTTTCTTAGTAAGCTACTTTATTGTCAAAAGTCATATAAGTAATATCTTTTGAATGCATTAGTTATTTGACCACTTCCACTCAAATCTTTCAATATCTTCCTCAACTAGAGGATTACCACATTGAACTTCTATGAAAGTAAGCTCCGTAAGTGCTTTAATGGCGTGATAATGTTCAACAGGGATATGAACTGTATCACCAGCTTTAACACGCTGTTCAATACCATTAAGGACAAAGATTCCTTCTCCTTGTGTAAAGGTCCAGGTCTCTGCACGGTGGTGATGTATCTGGTAACTGATATTTTTCCCCTCTTTGAGTGTAATGCTTTTAGTTAGGGCATGGTGGCCATCAGGATAAATTGTATCATCCAAAACGCGATATGTACCCCAACGTCTCTCTTCATACATCGGTCTTGGAGTCAAATTTTCAACTGCACTTTTTATCTCTTCTGAGTGGTTCTTGCTGCATACTAAAATACCATCCGGGCAAGCTGCCACAACTATATCTTTTAAACCATCTACATAAATTGGATGCTGAAGTTCGTTTATTACATGAGTGTTCTCACAATGAGAACCCATAACGGCATTGCCAAGAACAGGTTTTGTAAGCTCGTCTGTTAAAGTGTTCCAGGTACCAAGGTCTTTCCATTCTCCTTTGAATGGTACCACTGCTACAGATTGTGCTTTTTCAGCTACCTCATAGTCAAATGAAATCTTTGGAAATTCATTGTAGCGAGTCCTAGTGTCTTCAAAACTTTCTGATGTTATGTATTTGCGTACAATATTCATCATATATCCCAAGCGGAAAGCGAAGACTCCTCCATTCCAGAAAGCATTCAGTTTTAATAGTTCTTCTGCTACTGCTGTATTAGGCTTTTCTGTGAAACGGGCAACTTCTTTATAGATTTCATTTCCTGAATTCTCTACAGGAACAACATAACCGAACTTTTCACTAGGGTATGTTGGTGTAATTCCCATCAACACAAGCTCAGCAATATTATTCTCTACGCACTCTGCCATTTTACTGATTGTATGGAAATATCCACTTTCTGTGTATGGGTCGCATGGCATAATAACTACAATCTCATCCTCATTGCATCCTTTTGCTAATGAAAGATAACTGGCCGCTAGTGCGATTGCAGGGAAAGTGTCACGACGCTCTGGTTCTGTAACAACTGAAACTGTATCACCAAGCTGGTTTGTGATAATATCTAATTGACTTGCATTTGTTGCAAGAGTTATTTCTGTGGTTAGATTTGCTTCTCTCACTTGTCGCACTACTCTCTGCACCATTGACTCCATTGAGCCGTCTTCTTTCTCAAGAAGTGGGAGAAACTGTTTACTCCTGGCGTTGTTACTTAGCGGCCATAGGCGTTTGCCACTTCCGCCAGATAAAAGGATTAATTGCATTATGTGTTGTTTGAGTTATTTATTTTATATTACTTATATCCCTCCGGATTATTTTTTTGCCAATTCCAACTATCCCTTACCATCTCTTCTATGCCATATTTGGCTTCCCAGCCAAGTTCTATTTTTGCTTTTGCGGGATTGCAATAACAGGTGGCTATATCACCGGCTCTACGGGGTTTGATGCTGTATGGGACTGGCACGCCGTTTACACGGGTGAAGGCTTCTACCATTTCCAGTACACTGTAGCCATTACCGGTGCCCATATTGTAGATTGATAGTCCACAATTGCGTTCCAGAGCTTTTAAAGCTGCTACGTGACCACGGGCAAGGTCTACTACGTGAATGTAGTCTCGTACGCCTGTGCCGTCGGGAGTAGGATAGTCATTTCCAAAAACGCCAAGTTCTGCCCTTTTGCCTACTGCTACTTGGGTGATGTAGGGCATAAGGTTATTTGGAATGCCGTTGGGGTTTTCTCCTATAAGACCTGTTGGATGTGCTCCTATTGGGTTAAAATATCTCAGTAGTACTACATTCCAGGTTGAGTCTGCTTTTTGAACGTCCATCAGTACCTCTTCCAACATACTTTTGGTTTGGCCGTATGGGTTGGTACATTTACCTTTAGGACAATCTTCTGTTATTGTGATTATCTCTGGGTTACCGTATACAGTGGCAGATGAGGAGAAGATTATGTTTTTGCAGTTGTGGTTTCTAAGCTGTTCTATCAATGTGAATGTACTTACCATATTGTTCTGGTAGTATTCAAGAGGCTTCTCTACACTTTCACCTACGGCTTTTAGGCCGGCAAAATGGATGCAGGCATCTACGGGGTGTTTGTCTAATACTTCAGACAATGCTTGAGAGCCTCTTACATCTATTTGGTAGAATGGAATTGTTGCTCCTATTATCTGTTCAACTCTTTTAAGTGATTCTTTGTTTGAGTTTACAAGATTGTCTACCACTACAGCATTATAGCCTGAATTATATAGCTCTACAAGGGTGTGTGAGCCTATATAACCTGCTCCTCCGGTAACCAGAATTGTCTTCATCTTGGGGTATTTTGTAGTCCGTGGCGGACTAATGGTGGGGGAGGGCTGTCGGGAAGAAAAGGGGAAGTTTTTCTTGATTTTTT
>JAZSEZ010000051.1:0-6705 GCA_045531975.1 Candidatus Egerieisoma sp.
GAGAGCTATTTGCGCACATTTTCTGGGAACATGTTTTCCAGAATCCTCTCATCTATATTCAGAATCCTTCTTATCTGAAGTCGGAGGCCAAGCGGTCTTAGGAAGACAACTTAGTAATTCAACTCCTTGGCTCACAGAACGACATGGCTACATCCGACTTGAGAGCTATTTGCGCACATTTTCTGGGAACATGTTTTCCAGAATCCTCTCATCTATATTCAGAATCCTTCTTATCTGACCCACTGAAGCATTATACCTGAAGCGGAGCTGCTTGGCCATCTCCAGTTTCTGACTTTTTCCAAGAATGGAAAGTTTTGCTGTATCAAAGAGTCGTTTTGCCATATCTATTGCGGCTGTATTCAATTGGACATCGGTGTAGAGGAGCTTGTCGCCAAAGGAGCGTGCAATGTCGGCAAATGACTCTACCTGTCGGGAAATAAGTTGGAAATAGTCATGTGCGTTCTGAAAAAGACTTTCCCCTTGTTTGATTGAGCAGTAGCATTCTGGGGAAACATAATCCCGTATCATATAATGGTCTTGAGGGAATGAGCACTCGTGTGTACGAAAGATTTTTCTTTTTACGCGTACCGGTATCTCAATCAAGGGGGTTCTGTTGAATATGCCGGTATATCTGTTGAAGTAGAAACTGTTTGCTCCCCATGGATATGTGAACGGCGTTTCCCATTGGTCTACAAGAAAGCCATTTCTGTTCACATAGGCGAGCACGTTTCTCAAATATGTAACATTGTGAATTGGGTGCATAGTTGCCTCAAATCCCTTAATGTCGCAGTAGCGGTCCTGCTCCCGGAGATATCTGCCTAGCCTCGTCTTAAGGTTACTGAAAAAATGTGTTACGTGGTGTGATTCACCCTGCAATAAAATATGTACATGATTGCTCATCAGCTGGAATGTAAGAACCTTTACTTTCTCCGCATGCAAATGAGCGCATAAGGCCATCATATTCATTCCAAACACAAAATCCTCCCTATTTCTAAATATTACACCGGCGGTTGAGTCACCAGGAGTACACAAATGCCAAAACGGTGTTCCCTCTTCAATTTCTTTTACATATAAATTTTCTGTGCTCATGGTAGTGTTTATTTTAGTTTCCCAAAACTATCGGTTATGCAGGTGTAATCATGCCTGAAAAAGAAATTTTCTGTAACGGATGTAAAAATTTTTCTTTTTCTAAAAATTTTTACGCTGTTTACTGGTGTTTGTGGATTTTCGTGTGGGGCTATTTAGGACAAATCTGCTGCTCTTGGAGGGTAGTAACATTATTCCCTTTGGGAACATAATACAAAGCAAATATTCCCGACAACTGCCCAACTGGCACACTTGAGTACCAAAACGTGCCTAAAGGCTGCCTCAACCCTCTGTCGGGAACAAAATTACCCCTAATTGTGCCCGCCTAACCACCAACTGGCACACTTGAGCACCAAAACGTGCCCTAGGACACCCGAATGTACCCAGGACACCTGCTCCCCCTACCGCAACCCCTTGTCGGGAATAAAAAAAGCACCAACCCTTTGTGTGACATGAAGGCCGGTGCTTTTGTATTTGGGAAGTGAAGAAGACTACTCGTCTTTCTCCTCTGCCTCGTAAGCTTTAAGAAGTTTATCCTGAACATCTGCAGGTACCTGCTGGTAATCTGCAAACTCCATTGTAAAGGTTGCTCTACCGCTGGTTAGAGAGCTTAGTGAAGTTGAGTATTTATAAAGCTCTGCAAGTGGAACTCTTGCTTTAAGAACCTCAAAACCCTTAACACTGTTCATACCCTCAATCATTGCGCGGCGGTTCTGCAAATCAGACATTACATCACCCATACAATCGCTTGGTACCAATACCTCTACATTGTAGATAGGCTCCATAATCTTAGGACCTGCTTTCTTGAACGCCTCTTTAAATGCGTTACGTGCAGCAAGTTTAAATGCCATCTCATTTGAATCTACCGGGTGCATCTTACCATCATAAACGTAAACTCTAATATCACGTGCGTATGAACCTGTTAGAGGGCCCTCGTTCATTTTCTCCATAATACCTTTAAGGATAGCTGGCATGAAGCGTGCATCAATTGCACCACCTACTATACAGTTGTAGTACTCCAATTTACCGCCCCACTCAAGTGGATACTCCTCTTTACCTTTAACGTTAAGAACCATCTCCTGGCCGTCAACTTTAAATTTGTTGCCCTCTGGAGCGCCCTCATAGTATGGCTCAATAAGGATGTGAACCTCACCAAACTGACCTGCTCCACCAGACTGTTTCTTATGACGGTAGTCTGCAGTTGCAATTTTGGTAATAGTCTCACGATAAGGGATTCTTGGAGCAAACAAGTCAACATCAATCTTGTTCACATTTGTAAGCTGCCATTTAAGAATATTGATATGGTGCTCACCCTGACCGCTGATAATGGTCTGTTTAAGTTCTTTTGAGTACTCAACAATAATTGTTGGATCCTCTGCATTTGCTTTGTTAAGCAACTCGCCCAATTTCTCCTCATCTTTCTCAACCTTAGCTTTAATAGCTGTACGGAATTTAGGTGCAGGGAAATGAGTTGGCTCAAATACATACTCGCAACCAGGAGCACAAAGTGTCTGACCTGTCTTAACTGATTTAAGTTTAACTGTACAAGCAATGTCACCAGCCATAACCTCAGTAACTTTCTCACGTTTCTTACCAGCTACAGCATAAATCTGAGCAATTCTCTCTTTAGCACCAGTCTCTGGGTTAACAACATCCATACCCTCAGTAAGCTTACCGCTCATTACCTTGAAGTATGATACATCACCCAAGTGCTGCTCCTGAGCTGTTTTGTAAACGAAAATTGAAGTAGGACCGTTAGAATCAACTTTAACTGCTGTACCGTCTTTCAACTGGTTGTCAACTTTGTCTGGAGTAATACCTGCGTTAATGGTGAACTCCATAATACGTTTAACACCAATATCTTTCTTAGCTGACAAACAGAATACAGGAAGGATATCACCCATCTGCATACCAATCTTCATACCTGCTCTAATCTCATCCTCTGTAAGAACACCTTTCTCAAAGAATGTCTCCATTAGAGTCTCATCGTTCTCAGCTGCCATCTCAACAAGCTGCTGCTGAAGTGCAAGAGCCTCCTCTTTATACTCCTCTGGAATCTCAAATGACTCACGTGTACCGTTCTCATCTTTGAACTTGTACATCTTCATTTTAAGAACGTCAATGAAAGTGTCAAAATCAGGACCTGGATTAACAGGATACTGTACAAGAACCACTTTATTTCCAAAAGTAGCTTTCAATGAATCAATTGTTGCCTGCCAATCCTGTTTCTCACTATCCAACTGGTTAACAGCCAAAATAAGCGGTTTCTGATGTTTTACAGCATGACGAGCAAAAATCTCTGTACCAACCTCAACACCCTGAGTGGCATTTACAAGAAGGATACCGTTCTCAGCAACTGAGAATGCAGAATATACACCACCTACAAAGTCATCTGAACCTGGGGTATCAATGATATTGAATTTTGTATCAAGGAACTCAGTATATAGAAGTGTTGAATAAATGGATCTCTGGTACATCTGCTCAATCTCGGTATTGTCACTCATAGTGTTCTTACCCTCAATTGTACCTCTTCTCTCAATGACTTTACCCTCAAACATCATTGTCTCAGCGAACGTGGTTTTTCCCGATTTGGAACTTCCCAACAGCACCACATTACGCACATTACTGGTATTGTATGTTTTCATTTTGTTTAAAATAGTATTTAAAGTGTTTTAATTTAATTGCTTATAAACTTTTAAAAAAAGTGGTTTCAAATTTAAAAAATATTTTTTTAAGATACAACGCATCAGCACAAATCACAACTTTTTGTTGTTATTTTAACAACTAACTATTGTGTATACCACAACTTATGGGGTAGTAATTTTGTGGTAATGAAAGGCAACAGCTCCATAAAAGAGAAAATTTTTGAAATCAGACGCAAGAAAGGGATTTCTCAGGAAAAAATGGCCCAATTGCTGGGAATTTCAACAAACTCCTTCAGAAAACTGGAGAAGGGGAAAACCATTCTCGTAAATGACCGTTTATGGGACATTGCCAAAATACTTGAAATCTCCATTGAAGAACTTGTATTGGAAGAGGACTTCAACACCGGAATGTCCCTCTCAGATTTGGAAAGGGAAAAGTTCCAGAGCGAAATAGAATCCCTCAAAACCGAGAACACCCTACTCAAACAGCACATCACACTCCTTACAGAGAAATACGACAACTATATAAAAAAGATAAGGTAATTTTTTGAGGCAAAAAGATTACCTTTGTTTATATGAAAGGAAAATCTACAGAATCACTTTTACCTTTTATGCTTCCCGACGGTTTAGAAGCCGGATGCGACGAAGCAGGACGCGGATGTCTTGCCGGCCCCGTATATGCAGCAGCAGTAATCCTTCCAAAAGATTTCTACCATCCTCTTTTGAACGATTCAAAGCAGCTTACTGCCCGCCAGAGAGAACTGCTCCGCCCCATCATAGAACAGAAAGCTGTTGCCTGGGGAGTATGTGCAATTTCCCCTCAGGAAATAGACAAGATAAATATCCTTAAAGCCTCAATAAAAGGGATGCACGGAGCACTTGATCTGCTTAAAGTGCGTCCTGACAGAATTCTGGTTGACGGCAACCGCTTCTACAAATACGGGGAGATTCCCCACACCTGTGTAGTTAAAGGTGATGGCAAATACGCCTCCATTGCAGCCGCCTCGGTACTGGCCAAAACCTACAGAGACGAATATATGCTGAAAATAGCCGCCGAATACCCCAAATACGGCTGGGACCGCAATATGGCCTACCCAACCAAGGAGCACCGCGCTGCAATTGAAAAGTACGGTGTAACCCCATATCATAGGATGAGCTACAAACTGCTGGAGGATCCAACGCTGTTTTGAATTACTTAAAAAAAGCTACAGAATTTGCCAGTTTCTCAAGGAGCGCGGCGGCTTGAGTCATGCACACCTGAAGATCCGGCTCTATTGAGTCCAGTGAATGGCATCTTACCCCCTGTGGCAGTTCCTGCAGTGATGAAATACCGCAGAAAATCTCAATCGGCTTGCCCCATTTGCGGGCCAGTTCCATTATGCCGCCTACTATCTTGCCGCTCAAGCTCTGGGAATCAACACTTCCTTCACCTGTAACAACAACATCTGCCCATTGCACTTTTTCCTCCAGCGATGTGATTTCAGTGAAAAATCTCCATCCACTGAGCAATTTGCCACCCAGGAATGCTGTTCCGGCATATCCTACTCCACCAGCAGCACCCGCTCCTGGCAGAAGTTTCATCTGCGGAAAGATATGCAGACACTCCTCAGCTACCGCAGCCATATTGGCCTTTCCCCTCTCCAATATCTCCATAGCCTCAGGGGTTGCCCCCTTCTGCGGAGCATACACTGCAGTGGCACCATTCTCACCAAGAAGAGGATTGTCCACATCGCAAATCACCTCTATGCGGCAGCCCAGTGGTTCATCGGGAAGATCAATACGGGCAATCTCCTGAAGGTCCTTGCCACAAATTGGGACAGGGATAAGCTCTCCTGCGCGGTTAAAGAATTCAAATCCCAAAGCCTGCAACATTCCCGCACCACAATCATCTGTGGCACTTCCACCTATTGAAAGGGTAATTTTTCTTGCCCCCATTTCTCTGGCAATGCAGATTGCCTCGCCCAAACCGTAAGTGGAAGTATTGAGCGGATTGCGCTCATTCTTCTCAAGTTTTGCCAGACCGGAAATTTTGGCCATCTCTATGAATGCAGACAGAGGTGCCTGAGCACCGCCATACAGCAGAATCTGTGAAGAGATTTCCCTGAACAGAGGATCGTGCACCTTTACCGATACCATCTGCGGTGAATCTGCTTTGCCGGCAACCACATCAAGACTGCCATCTCCCCCATCTGCTATCTCCACTATCTGGAATTCCAGTCCAAAATCATCCCCCAAGTCTGCTACCCCACAACCAGAGGCACAAATCTGCTCCAAATCATTCCCTAACTGCAATGAATCCTCACTTGGGGCACAAATTCCCCCTAAATCATTCCCCAACTCTGGGGGACAAGGAGTGACATTCCCTCCTGTAGAGAAATATTTGCACAAAAGGGAGTATTTTCCCTCTATTCCCCGACGGATAGCTTCGGCTGCCTGGATGGAAGTTAGGGAACCCTTGAATTTGTCGGGAGCAATAAGGATTTTCTTTATGGTTTGGTTTTGAGTGGTCATTTTGCTACTTTTGTGGGGTTGAGGAATAAAACTTAAATATAGATATTTTTATGAAAAAATTAGGATTTTTGTTAACCCTTGCCATTTTGTTGGGCGCTATGCCAATGAGGGCTGATGAGGGTATGTGGTTGCTTCCGTTGTTGGAGAAACTTAACATTAAAAAGATGCAGGAGATGGGATGCAAGCTTTCTGCAGAGGATATTTACAGTATAAACAACAGCAGCCTTAAGGATGCAATTGTCCATTTTGGCGGTGGTTGTACAGGTGAGATTGTTTCTGACAAAGGTCTTTTGTTTACAAACCACCACTGCGGTTATGGTGCAATCCAGAAATTGAGCTCTGTTGAGCACGATTATTTGAAAAACGGTTATTGGGCAATGAACCTTAAGGAGGAGCTTCCTGCTCAGGGTCTTTCTGTTACTTTCATTGACAAGTTTGTGGATGTTACAGAGCGTTTGAACAA
>JAZSEZ010000110.1:0-12583 GCA_045531975.1 Candidatus Egerieisoma sp.
GGGATGTGGTGGAGGCATATACTTTTGATGATTTGCTGACGGGGCGGGGGAGTATCTTCAGGTGGGAGGATTTGCAGGTGCGGGGGACAGAGCTGCAGGTGGCGGTATGGAGGGAGATGTTCAGGCTGCAGCCAGGGGAACTGATTACCTATTCCCAGTTGGCGGCAAGGTGCGGGTATCCTCGGGCAGTGCGGGCAGTGGCGTCGGCGGTGGGGAAAAATCCCATTTCTCTGATAATACCTTGTCATAGGGTGGTGAGGAGTGAGGCATTTGTTCACAGGGGCGGAGACTTTGCTACAGAAGGTGGCAGCGCGGGCAAGGAAAGTGGGAAGATCAACGTGTCAAAACTGGGAAATTATTATTGGGGTAAGGAACTAAAAATAAAGATATTGGAATGGGAAGAGTTAATTTAGTGGAGCGTCTCAAGGGTGAGGCTGAGGAGCAGTACCGGATTTTTAACCAGAAGTTTGTAGTTACAAACAAGAATCCTATGTTGGGGGTAAAGGTGCCCCGAATGAGAACAATTGCCAAGGAGATAGCTGCTGGTGAGTGGAGGGTATTTCTCAGGGGATATGGGTTTTGTCCGGGGGAATTCTCTCCTTGTGGATTAGAGACCCAATGCAGGGTGGAGTTGGTGCAGCAGTGCAAGGAGGAGTTGGTGCAGCAGTGCAAGGAGGAGGGGAAACTGAGGGATATGCGGGAACCTGTCGGGAAGATAAAAGATAAATGCTCCGGGGTATATTTTGAGGAGGTAATGATTATTGGAATGGTAATTAATCTGGCTTCTATGGGGCAGCAGGAGAGGCTTGCGCTGGTGGAGCAGTTTGTACCGCTGATTGATAATTGGGCGGTGTGTGATGTGTTTTGCGGTGGGGCAAAGTGGGTTGGCGAGCCGGGCAGGGGGCCAAAAGCAAGTCTGAGGGTGCCAAGGGAGAGGGTGTGGAAGTGGCTTCAGGGGTATTTGACGGGTGACAAGGAGAGGGGCCTCAGTGGGAGAGAGGAGTTTGGGATAAGGTTTGCGGTGGTGATGCTTATGTGTTATTTCTTGGATGAGGAGTATCTGCCACAGGTGTTTCAGGTTTTGAAGAAGGTTCACTTTGGGGCGTATTACGTGGATATGGGTGTGGCGTGGTGTCTGGCAACAGCGCGTGCAAAATTTGATTTGCCTGTGCAGGAGTTTGTGGCGGCAGCAGGGTTGCCGGCAGGGGTGGTTAAAAAATATGAGCAGAAGGTGAGGGATTCATTGAGAGACAAAAAAAATTGGAGGAAAACTAAAATATGAAGAATACAATTAACGAGGACGGCAAATGGGAGATACTTGGGAGTGAGTATCTTTTCCGCAGGCCTTGGCTTACAGTAAGGAAAGATTGCGTAAAGTTGCCTACCGGGCAGGTGAATGATGAGTTTTACGTGCTGGAGTACCCGGATTGGGTGAATGTGATTGCCATTACCAAGGAGGGGAAGTTTGTTATGGAGAGGCAGTACAGGCACGGCTTGGGGGTTACCTGCTATGAGGTTTGTGCCGGGGTGGTTGAGGAGGGTGAACCTCCGTTGGAGGCGGCAAAGCGGGAGCTGCTGGAGGAGACCGGTTATGCTGGAGGGGAGTGGGAAGAGATTATGACCCTATGTGGCAATTCTTCAACCACCAATAATTATACCCACTGTTTTGTGGCCCGTGGCGTGGAAAAAGTTGCGGAGCAGAACCTTGAGCGCACTGAGGACATTTCTGTTGAGCTCCTTTCCCGGGAGCAGGTAAAAGCTCTGCTGGATGGCAATCAGATTACCCAGGCCCTTATGGCTGCCCCAATGTGGAAGTTGTTTGCGGGGGAGAGGTAAGGCTACCCAGAAATCACAAGAGGTTAAGCTAGCCTATGTTATCTGTACGCTTTGTAGCGCAGGTTGTATTACTTAACCTCAAAGAATTGAATGAGGTTAAGTATGCAGATGTGGCGTAGAAGCGTTTCAGAGGGGATATATGCACTTAACCTCTTGGTATATTTTGCAAGAAGACAAAAATTTGTAGAAAATAGAGAAATTGGATGTTACAATTCTGAGGTATTCCCGTATTATAGTTGAGAAGAGATAGAAATGACAGCACAGGAATTAAATACAGAGTTTGTTGGGGTGAAGGATGCCGCATACAGGTATGCGGTGAGCCTGCTCCATAACAGGAGTGAGGCTGAGGATCTTGTGCAGGATTTGTATGAGAAGCTGTGGCGGAGGAGGCTGCTTATACGGCAGAAGACATTTGTGCAATTGGTAATGGTGAGTGTGAGGAATATGTGTTTGGATGTGTTGAGGAGGAGGCAGAAGATGTGGAGGGATGCAGGTGCCGGGTGGCCAGGAGCGGAATTGCGGGGGGCTAGTTGGCCAGGAGAGGTGATAAGTGGAGAGGAGATGAAGTGGGAAGAGAATTTGTCGGGAAGAGGAGATGATGTGGTGTTGTGGGAGGAGGGTAAGGAGCAGGAGGATATGGCAAAAATTGCAGAAAAACTGATTGCACAGTTGCCTCATAGGGAGCGGGAGGTAGTGCATTTGAGATTGGTGGAGGGGTTGGATTATCAGATTATAGCAGAGATTGTGGGGAGTAATGAGAGTACGGTGAGGATGGCATTCTCCAGAGGTAAAAGTAAGGTTAAGGAACAACTTGTAAAAATAATGGATTATGGAATGGAAAGGAAAGAGAGCAGATGAAATTCTGAGCCGGTATGCCCAGGTGAAGAGAAGTGAGAGGGTGGAGATTAAGCTGCATGATGTCCAAACCCATAAAGAGAATTTGGGGTTAAGGCGCAGGGTTATGCTAGTTGCGGGGTATGCGGTTGCAGCGGCTGTTGTGCTGGGAGTATTTGTGCTGGTAGAGAGACCGCAGAGGATATACGGCCACGTGAATGGGGTTCCTGTAACGGACAAAGAGGAGGCTATCAGGCATTCACGGCAGATGTTTGAGGATTTGGCGGTGGGTATGGCGCCGGCAGAAGAAATGTTGGGGAACCTTTTTAGCCTGTAGTATTGGAAGGATATGGGATTTTAGTGTAATATATTGAAACTTATTTGATTATATGAAACGAATTATTGTTGTTTGCCTTGTAATGGCAGGTGTATTGGTGGCAGCAAAATCTGATGCCCAGACGTTGAAATTGGGAATTGAAGGGCTTACATTCAAGGATACCACACACTATGATGTCTTATATGCCCATTCTGTAATTAATGTAAAGAAGAACCTTAACGGGAAAGGGAGTACCGGCATTGTGATTGGTGGTTCCCGCAGGTCTTCAATTAGGCCGTTTGAACTTGGCTGGAATATGACAGATCTTGCCATTCCGGGAGACTTCTTTGATATCAACAACTGGAAATCTACACAGGTTACAATAAATCCTTTCAACCTGAGTGCAACAAACCGAAAAGGGACATTCGGGCTCTCTATGGCTTTAGGTATAAGGGCAAACAATTATAGATTTACAGATGCTGTAACAATGGAGAAGGTGGGAGGAATGGTTAATCCCATAAATCTGGAGGGGGATGTAAAGAAGAGTAAGTTCACTACTGCCGCCATTCACGTTCCAATGGAGATTACTGTGGGTAAACCTTACAGACTGGCCTTTTCTGTAGGTGGTTTTGCAGATTTGAATTTTAATTCACACACCAAAATAAAATATGATGGTGGCAAAAAGGACAAATTGCACAGATTCCCTGTAAATTTCATCCAGGCCGGTTTTTCTGCCAGAATTTCCTGCAGGTATCTTTCATTGTACTGCAACTGGTATCCGGGAGGGATATTTAAAGGAGGAAGGGGCCCCGAAATGCAGGTATGGAGTGTTGGTATAGGTTTGTAAAATTGCAGCTATGAAAAAGTTTGTAATATTGTTTGTTATGGCTCTCTTCTGGTGGAGTGGAGCCAGTGGCCAGAGTGCCGGTTTTAATGAGTTGTATGCCAAGGCTGGGGAGGCCCTTAAAAAGGGGGAGGAGGGGATTACAACTGTAGAGATTTCCGGAAAGATGCTACAGGAACTTATACCCTCAAAGGCAAAGGAGAGGTTCAGCATTGTAAACAGGATAGAGATTATAAGACAGATAAAGTTTGCCGAGTGGGCAGACAAAGAAATCTTTGAGAAGATGGAGAGCCTGGCGGCAGACAAGAAGGTGTATGAACAGATGTCTCTTATGAATGTGGAGGGGCAGAGGGTGGCAGTATACAAGGCTCCGTATGGAAAACTTAAAAGCGAGTATCTGATACTCATTTCAAAGGATGGCGCAGCTCTGGTGTGCGACATTCTGGGGAATGTAAGCATGAAAGATATTTTGGACTTGTTGTATGGGAAGTAGCCCCTACAGATAATTTATAGAAAATGCAGTTTGCAGCAGGAGCAGACTGCATTTTTTGTTATTTTTGTAAAAACATTAAAAATAACAGGAATATGGAAAACAACAACAATACAAACTGGTCTATGCCAAGAATAGGAGACCAGGCGCCTCAGTTCAGGGCAATGACAACCCACGGAAAACTCAATTTTCCAGAAGATTATGCGGGAAAATGGAAAATCCTTTTCAGCCACCCGGCAGACTTCACCCCTGTATGTACAACAGAGTTCATAGCATTTGCAAAAATGCAGAAAGAGTTTGAGGCACTTAACACCCAATTGGTTGGCCTTTCGGTAGACAGCCTCAGCAGCCACATTGCCTGGGTAAGGAACATTCAGGAAAAAATAGAGTGGGAGGGGGAGAAAAATATAGAGATTGGCTTCCCGATAATTGTAGACCTTAGCAAGAGCGTATCAACCCTTTACGGAATGATTATGCCGGGAGAGGCAAACAATGCCTGTGTAAGGGCGGTGTTCTTTATTGACCCTTCAGACAAGATAAGGGCAATCATCTATTATCCGTTGGTGCTTGGCCGCAACTTTGATGAGATCAAACGTGTGATTGTTGCTTTGCAGACAGCAGATGCCCACGATGTGGCTATGCCTGCAAACTGGCAACCTGGAAAGGATGTGGTAGTACATTACCCTGTAACCACAGAAGAGGCTCACGCACGCGTAAAAGAGGAGGGGCTTACCTGCCACGAGTGGTACCTTTGCTCAAAGAAGTTGTAACCTTATTAAATTTGTACAAACTCAAATTTACGGCTTATGAAAACTTTTGGAAAACTGTTGGGTATTGTTTTGTGCATTATGACACTTGTATCTTGTTCAAATGTGGAGAAGAAACAGATTAAAGCGGCTAAGGAGCTGATTGAGAGGGTAACTCCTGGGTACTCAGAGCAGTTCTCATTTAAGATAATTCCTTCTGAGGGGAGTGATATTTACGGATGGAAATCACAGGGAGGAAAAGTGGAGTTGCAGGGAAACAATACCATTTCCCTTGCGGTGGCATACTACAACTATTTGAAACAGTATTGCAAAGTAAATATGGGGTGGTGCGGGGACCAGATGAATCTTCCCGACAGTTTACCTCTTCCACAGGAGGAGTTCCAAGGGACCATAAATGCCAAATGGAGGGTGTACTTGAATTATTGTTCTTTCAGCTATTCAGCAGCCTGGTGGGATTGGGAGCGTTGGCAGAGGGAGCTGGATTTTATGGCAATGAATGGAATAAATATGCCCCTTTCTATTGTTGGATTGGAGGGCGTGTGGTACAATGCTTTAATGCGTATGGGGTACACAGACCAGCAGGCGCGTGAGTATCTTGTTGGGCCGGCTTATTTTGCGTGGCAATGGATGACCAATATTGAGAGTTTTGCGGGTCCGCTTCCAAAAAGTTGGATTGACAGTCACGTGGCTTTGGGCAAACAGATTATTGAGAGGGAGATAGAGTTGGGAATGCAGCCTATCCAGCAGGGGTACTCTGGTTGTGTGCCTGTGAAATTTAAAGAGTTGTTCCCAGATGCCAGAATTGAGATGAAAACCCCTTGGTGCGGATTTGATCCGGTAGCACAGCTTGATCCTACTGATCCTCTGTTCCAGGAATTTGGAAGGATCCTTCTTGAGGAGCAGAAGAAGTTGTTTGGAGATTACGGCTTTTATGCAACAGATCCGTTCCACGAGGGCAAGCCTATAAGTATGGAGGTCTCTTATCTTAATTCTGTGGCTGATGCGGTGTTGAAACTGTTTAAGGATTTTAATCCTAACAGCAAATGGATTATGCAGGGTTGGAGTCCGCAGGAGTATATTGTTAAGGCTATTCCAGAGGAGGATCTTATAATTCTTGATATCTCAGATGCATATTACAAGCAGAGCCAGGATGCTGTTAAGGAGTGTTTCTGGGGGTATCCGTATGTGGTTGGCAATTTGCATAACTTTGGTGGCAGAATAAACTTGCACGGAGATTTGGGATTGCTGGCTTCCAACCAGTTCTATAATGCAGTTAAGTTGGGTAAAAATATTGTTGGGAGCGGTCTGTTTATGGAGGGCTTGGGCCAGAATCCGTTATACTATGATTTGGCGTTTGAGATGCCTGTGCATCAGGAACCGGTAGATTTGCCGGCTTGGCTTAAAGATTACAGTTTGAGACGTTACGGAGCCGAGTCTGAGAATGCTTACAAGGCTTTGATGCTTTTGCTTGAGAACCCGTATAGAGAGGGGACAAATGGGGTTGAGCTAAGTTCAATTGTGGCAGCCCGTCCGGCTGTAAGGCCTAAGAAGAGCGGCCCTAACTCCGGCTTTAAAATCCCTTATGACGCAAAGAGCCTGGTTGAGGTTGAGAGGCTGCTTCTTTCGGATGCTGAACTTCTTGGCTCTTCTGAGGGTTATAGATTTGATATAGTTGATGTGCAGAGACAGCTTATGAGCAATCTTGGGCAGTTCATTCACGCCAAGGCTGCTGATGCCTTTGAGAAAGGCAATCTTAAGGAGTTTGACAAGCACAGCAAACTGTTCCTGGAGCTTCTGGCAGATTTGGACAATGTGCTTCTTACCCGCAGTGAGTACAGTTTTGAAGAGAGGTTGAACAGTGCCGTAGCCTGGGCTACAAATGAGGATGAGTATAATCTGTACGATTACAACGCCTCTATGCACGTTACCCAATGGGGCGGACAGCCTGAGGCAGAAGTGTTGTTTGATTATGCCTGGAAGGAGTGGAGCGGCCTTACAAGGGAGTATTATCTTCCACGCTGGGAGAAATTCTATGCAATGTTAAGGGATTCTCTGGTAAAAGGTGTAAAATACGATGAGGCTGCTGTTCCATTGAGAAATGGCCGCCAGAGCTTGCGTGCAAATGAATTTTACTCACAGCTTGCAGATTGGGAGACAGAGTGGATAACCACACCAAAGAGGTATGGTGAAATTTCTCATCCTTGCGAAATATCAACAGTTCAGGCTGCATTTGCAAAATGGGCTCCTTTGTATGATGAGTATGTGAAGTAATTTGTAATACTTTCAATTTTTGTTGTAGATTTGTTTTTGAAAATGAAAAATCTGCTTAAATATCTTCTGTTTGGTATTGTTGCGCTGGCATTTTATGGCAGTGCAGATAAGGTGCAGCCTTGCGTGGAAGAGTTCTCTGCCATTGAAATGCAGGTGGATGAGACTTCTGTTCAAGGTTTTGCTTTATCTTCAAACGAAGCGGATTTGAGTGTCCCAAGGCAGGTTTCGTCTGTGAGTATGGTCCGTTTGCAGAAAGGGAGCAGCAGAAAACAGGTGAATAACTGGCGTCAGGGATATGAGTATCTTAAATCGGGAAAAACAGTAAATCCCGAGACTCAGTTCATTGTTCAAAGGAAATCTTTAATTTGTCATTCCTCACTTATGGAGCCGGCTTGTAATTTAAGCAGGCTCTGCAGGTTTATCATATAGTTTTTGATTATATATCTTACTGGCAATGTTTTTCATATTGTTGAAAGGCATTGCCTTGTTTTGCTATATATAATTTGATTAAAAACTAATGATAAATAATTATGAAAAAGACATTCGTTAAAGTTCGTTCTATAAAAGACATTGTTGTATTTGTATCTCTTATAATTGTCGGGATTATTCTTGTTGTTCTTCCTGTGGATGCTGGGGTAAGTATTGCCGGGTTTTTCTGTATTCTGGTTGGTGTCCTGCTTGCTTTTTTGATGAAATCTGAATATATGGAGCAGGAAACTGGGGAGAAATACCACAAGAAAGAGTATTATTTCCAGCCTGAGTTGCATACAACTCTCTCAACGGCTATTGCAACAAATCCCAATTCTGTGAATCTTGCAGAAGATGGTAAGGGAAAAACAGTAAGGCTTGACATATATTTCAGCAAAAAGGCCAACAAGTCGTATATGCAATTGTTCAGATATGTACCGCATATTTATGAGCCAAGCACAAAAGTATATGAATATAATATTGCTGAAGTTGCCAATCTGATAAAGTAATCTTAATCTTAAAAATTATATGGCATTACAATTATTTACATTGTTGGGAGCTCTGGGTATGTTCCTTTATGGAATGAACCTTATGAGTTCGGGACTTCAAAAAGCTGCCGGAGACAGACTTAGAGGTTTCCTTGCTGCTATGACATCAAGTCCGTTTAAAGGGGTGTTAACCGGACTTGGCATTACATCTGTAATACAATCTTCAAGTGCAACCACTGTAATGGTTGTAAGTTTTGTAAATGCCGGGTTGTTGGCTCTTACTCAGGCTATAAGCGTTATTATGGGAGCCAATATTGGAACCACAGTTACAGCGTGGCTTGTTTCCTGGCTCGGTTTCAAGGCGGATATCTCTATTTTTGCCGTTCCGCTTATGGCTTTGGGATTTGTGTTTTCAATTTCCAAGAAAGACCAGAGAAGGAATATCTCAGAACTTATTGTAGGTTTCTCCCTTCTTTTCCTTGGCCTTTCGCTAATGAAAAACTCAGTTCCTGATTTGCAGCAGACTCCTGAGGTTCTTTCATTCATTCAGGGATGGCAGGGATACAGCTATGGTTCAATACTTCTGTTCCTTGTATTTGGAACGCTGCTTACATTGGTTTTGCAGTCTTCAAGTGCAACTATGGCCCTTACCCTAATTATGCTCAATATGGGGTGGATAAGGTTTGATATGGCGTGTGCAATGGTGCTTGGTGAGAATATTGGTACTACCATTACAGCAAATATTGCGGCTGCAGTTGGTAATGTGCCGGCCAAGAGGGCAGCATTGGCCCATACTGTATTCAATTTGTTTGGAGTTATATGGGCTCTTATTGCTTTCCCGCTGTTCCTTAAGCTTACCGGTTTTATTACGGAGCTTCTTTTTGCTGTTCCAAACCCTGCTGCACCAGATTTTGCAATAGAGGTTCTTTCTGACGGAGGAGCTGTGCAGTCACCATCCCAAACTGCAGCGCTGTTTGGTCTATCAATGCTTCATACTCTGTTTAATACCATAAATACCTGTATCCTTATCTGGTTCATTCCAACAATTGAGAAACTGGTATGTATGGCTATAAAGGAGAAACCGGTTGCAAAAGAGGAGATGTACAAGCTTCAATATATTGAGGCTGGTCCTATTGGTACACCAGAACTGGCAACTGAGCAGGCTTTTAAGGAGATTATCCATTTTGCCAAGATATCCAGGAATGGTTTGCAATATGCAAAGTCTGCCATTTGTGATGATGATCCGGAAAAATTTGAGGAGTTGCGCAAAAAGCTTGTGAAATATGAGGAAATCTCAGACAGGATTGAGGGTCAGGTGGCACAATTCCTTAACTCTGTGGCTGCAGATGATATAAGTGAGCACACTTCAATTAAAATTAAGGCAATGTACAAGATTATTGGAGAGCTTGAGTCTCTTGGTGATTCGGGCGAGTCTATAAGCCGTATACTTGCCAGGAAGAATATCCATAACAAATCATTTGACGGTGATACAGTTCAGAGACTTGTAGAAATGGTTGGTAAAGTGGATAATGCATATATTGCTATGATAGACAACCTTAATGCTGCCCATCTTGGAACTCTTGCCGATGTCTCTAATGCCTACAATGCGGAGAATGAGATTAACAACATGAGAAACTGGTTGAGAGAGAGTGAAATAGAAGATATAGAGGGTAACATAAAGCACTACCAGACAAGCGTTTATTATATGGATGTGGTTAATGAGCTTGAGAGGATGGGTGACTTTATGATTAATATTTCACAAGACTTGGAAAGGGCATTTATAAAACGTTAGAGAGCTAAGGATATATAAGTAAAAGCATAGTTTTAATTTAGGTTAGTTTGGAAGGCCCCGCAGCTTCAGGATGAGGTTGCGGGTTTTATTTTAGTGGATGGCTGTGAGGATTTCTGATGTCTGGAGTTCCAGGTGCAGGTTGTAGGTGTCGTGCCTTACCATTCCAATGCCTCTGGAGTACCAGGTGTCTGCTATTGTGTGCCTGTTGCGGCCCATCCCTTTTTCCACTTTCTTTTCTCTTATTACTATGCAATCATAGGTTCCTGCTGGGGTTGTTATTGTTTCAAATCTGAGTACTTGCCTTTGGGTTACGGTTATTTTCATTGTCATTCCAAGTGCTTTTACAGATGAGTATACATTGGGAAGAGTATCCCCTGGTGTTATATTTGATGGCAAGGCAGATTCTCCTCCTGTGGAGGTTATTCTGGTGTTGCCTGGGAAGAGTGTTCTGAATACGGCGGCAACAGACTCGGCTACATTTAGGGTAACCCCTTGGTTTGTGGCGGTTGCAGAGAGTTTTGCAGGTTCTTTGCCGTAGTATGGTTTGTGTTTGTGGTTTTGTATGTATGAGGTGTAGTTTATTGCAGAGGTGTCTGTGCTGCGGTTTACCTCTTTTATAGCCATTGTGTGGTACCACTTTATTTCACCGCCGGCTGTGGCTCTTGTATATTCCAGTGTTGTATTGGCCTTGTTGCAGAAGTACGGGGTGTGCTCTTGTCCGGCCATTTCTGCTGCGGCAAATGTGAGTGTTGCCAGTAGAATTAGTTTTAGTATGTATGGTGTGTGGCCAGGTTTCATAATTTGTGCGCTTATTTCCAACAAATTTAATAAAAAACAGGGGATTTGGGCTCCGGCGTCTCCATCTGCGGGGGATTTGGCCTCCGGCATTCCCCACTCCGCTTGCCGCGGGGGGATTGAGCCTCCGGCATTCCCCACTCTGCTGCCGCGGTGGGATTGAGGCTCCGCCATTCCCCTCACTGTGGGGATTTGTCGGGAGGAAGATTTTGGAAAATTTTTTCTCCAAGACGATGGGCACGTTTGAAACGCCTGGAGGTGTATGTAGAAGGGTTTGGGCGTGCCCATTCGGAGGTGTTTTTTACGAGTGGCACGTGTGATGTGGCTTGCAGGGTCGTGTGAAGTGGGTAAGTGTGTCCATTGGTTTTGGGAAGGCCGGTGGTGCAAGCAGAATGTGTATAGGAAAAACATTTGGAAACCAGCAGATTATTTGCAAACTTTGTGATGACTTCACATATCCGCTAAAGTGGCCCTGGTGGAACTGGAGGGAATGATTTGTGTGGGCCAGACATTTCTTTTTTGTGGTGGAAAGATTTTCATTGGAGGGAGATTCCCACGATTTTTATCATGTTTGTACAGATGGTGCGTCTTTAGATTGGATGTTTAGGGATGATTCTGATTTTATAGCTGGGGTAAACAGAATAGGGATTTGTAAGATTCTGTCGGGAGTAAAAGTTGTTTCATTTGTATTGATGGACAATCATGTTCATTTTGTACTTAAGGGAGAAATGTTTTTATGCAAGGAGTTTATCGTAAAGTTCAAGAATCTTACCAGTAAATATATTTCTTCCAGATATGGTATTTATGCTCATACCCATTCACTGCCAACAGAAATTATTAGAATAGATACTCCCGACAGGCTGATTGCCACTCTTGCCTATATAGATAGGAACCCAATTGTCGCTGGATGGCGTAGGATGCCTGATGAGTATTTGTGGGGAGTTGCCAGATTCCTTTTTAGAGAGTTTGAGAACCGGGATAATCTTCGCAGTCTTGTTTCCTTTCCAGTGAGGGAACAGCGGCGTTTGTTGAGAACTCACCATAAATTGCCGCAGGATTGGCTTGTGGATGAAAGGGGGATGTTATGTCCAAGCTGTTTTGTGGATATTGATTTTCTTGAGAAACTTTTCAGAACTCCGGGGAGGTATCTCTATTTCTTGTCAAAGAAACTTGAGGGAGAAATTGATAAATCTGTTTCTATGGGATTTAGAACTTTTCTGCAGGATAAGGATTTGAGAGCAATTGTAAGTAAACTGGCGGTAGAGTTGTTTGGAGAGGATGATATAAGGTTATTGAGTGTGAATTCCCGACTTGTACTGGCTCGCAAACTTAGGTATGATTATGCTTCTTCCGTTAAGCAGATTGCCAGAATGCTGCATATTGATGCTCAGTTGCTGAAAGGATTTATTTAATTTGCAGGAAAGTATTTTGCGCCTTTTTTTAGAGTTTGGTTTTATGCGGCTGCTTTGAGGAGTGTTGCTCTGATTTATTGCCTTGGGGGTGCAAGATGTAAAGATGGTGGGTACGGCTGAAATGCCTTGGCGATGCTTGTAGAAGGGTTTGGGCGTGCCCATTCGGAGGTGTTTTTTACGAGTGGCACATGTGATGTGGCTTGCAAAGGTGTTTGAAGTGGGTAGGTGTGCCCATTGTTTTTTTTGGGGGGGATTTGGCCTCCGGCATTC
>JAZSEZ010000041.1:0-2797 GCA_045531975.1 Candidatus Egerieisoma sp.
TTCTCCCCACTGCAATATCCCTTAAATATGCGTTTATATACTCATTCAATGAAATTGTTTTTTCACAGAATACTCCCCCTTGAGGCCCCTTTTTGCCCACAATCTCTAAAAATCTGCTAATCTCCTCTATACTAACCCTAACACTCCCCTCAACATTTGATGTACTAATATAAAAACCTGTTTCCATAACTCTAATTTTTAATTAAGTACATACAAAATTAGCAAATCTGAAAAGCAATAAATGTTAAATTTGTAGTATAACATAATTCTCTATCTCTATAATGCATAAAGATTATATCTCAGAAATACGCAAATCTATTGAAAACGGCTCTATGAACTTTCTGGTAGGTGCCGGTTTCAGCAGAAATATTTCCAATGAATTTCCAACTTGGAAAGAATTGCTTGGCTATATGGTAGAACAAATGTATGCCATATCTCTTCCTCCCCATAACCAAGCAAAGCAACATAAAATTGAGGAGATTATTTCTGAAAAAGGATACCTTGGAACCGCTTCTGAGTATGTAAGGAGGAAAGGATATCACGTGGCAATTGACCTGTTCATTGAGCAGCATACACCTTATTTGAGGAAGAAAGTGGATGGCTCATTTGAATTGGTAAAGAATGGTGTTGTTTTGGAGGATGCTCCCGATATGAGATGTCATCAGGCCCTCATATCCTTGGGTGCATCAAATATTTTTACATTCAATTATGATAATGCTTTAGATATTACCGGCCAGACGGATGAAACCATAGCCATACATAAACGTATTAGTGAGATTGAAAAGGAAAATCATTTGGATGAGCTGGAACTTATGTACCAGCAAAGTCTTACTAGCGAAAAGTATCAGCTCATAAGAAATTCATATGAGATATCACTTACAGAGCAGAGAAAAAATATATATAAGCTTCATGGAAATCTGCGCATAAATGGAAATGATGAAGATTTTGGATTTGATGGAGACCGCCATAAGCAATATATAATTACAGCAGAAGATTATGAAGAATATCCTCAAAAGCACGAAGCATTTGTAAATCTTATGAAAATTTCCCTCCTTAAGGGAAGTTTCTGTATTATTGGATTTTCTGGAGATGATCCAAATTTCCTTATGTGGATAAAATGGGTAAAAGATGTGTTGGACAAGAATCCCGAAGAGGGCAAACGTGCTCCAATATATTTCATTTATCCTGATGATGATGCTTTGCCTGAAGAAAAATACACATTGTTCAAGACTCACTATATTGAACCTGTTATACTAAAGGATATATACCAGGGGGATATAAAAGATAGGATGCTCTCATTTTTAGAAGCCATTACACCCGGTTCTATAGATACAGTCCAATATGATGAATTATGGAATTCATTACATCTTAATTCTGAAGAAAAGCCTCTTACAGATGCACAGATACAGACTATAGATAAGCTCTACAAACTGTATCCATCGCTGAGGGTTGCATCCCAAAAAATAAGATCCTCAAGTTTTAGGCATATGGCTATGCTTTATGTTAAAAGACGGCTTAACTTGGGCAAAAACCTTCAGCCACAACTCTCTAAATTGGCATTGATGGCAGCAGAGGGAGAACTTAATTTATTGTATAACTGTTTTACCGCAGACCAAATACGCAAACTTGAATCTCTTATACCTGAGGATGATTTTCAATTGCACAACTTTTACAAAAGTCATAAGGAAAGGTATGAAACTATAAAGTGGGATGGAAAAGAGGTATTGGTTTTTAATCTCCAAAATGAAGAATCTGCATACAATGCCATACTGGCACAGATGTTCCATCTGAGATTCAAGAAGAGCAGGAAACTACTTGCACAATGGAATCCACAATCAGTTTTCAATAAAGCCAGAAAAGAGATACTTTTATCTATGATGGGAATTAAGCATGAGACCTCTTTGGAAACATTGCTCCATATTGATGAATACAACTCTATTCAAGACTTCAGATATATGCTCCGGCTACTTCCTTACTTATATGGAGTATGGCATTCAAACCAAGAATTGAATGATAAGATTGAGAAATTAAAACAACGTTATTTAGACAATTGTGAAAATAAAGATTATGAGTATTACAGCATTTTACAGAAACTGCTGGATAATCTTCTAAAACCGGATAAAATATATTCATATGGAAACCAACCTCTTGAATATAAGATGGATTCATATGACAGTGTGGCTACAACATCATTACAGATTGTATATTTGATGATAGAACTTGCCTATCCAACCCACACACCAGGAATCACCTTAATATCAAAGGAAAAGTGGCATATTATATTTGGTAAGATAGTAGAACAGTTCCCGTATGCTGCCCTATATTTTTCATTGTTGGTGGGAAGGGATGAGGAGCTTATTCAGAAAATTTCTCAGGAGATTATTTACTCACCACTCTTAAGACAAGAGATTCCAATAATGCTTCAGAATATGCTGAATGCTCTGTTGGAGAAAGATGTTCAGGAAGATGTGAAAACAGCACTCCATATAGCTGTACCTATTTTTATGAAAGCTGTCCCCTCTCACAAATGGGAGAAACTTTTCTTTAAAGTATTAAACAGCTATAAGGAAACTATATATGAAGAAGATGTAAAATTTGATTATTCCAAACGACAAAAATTTGTAGAAAATGCAGTTGCCCTTATAAAGAATAAGGAAATGAAACTGCAAATAATTAAAAACTGCCTACTCCGCAAAGAGCAAATAGGACATTATTGTAACTCTCTAATTATACAGGCATCAAAAGGTCTTGAGGTATATGATGCAGAAACAAAGCAACTGCTGGGCCAGCTGTTGCA
>JAZSEZ010000019.1:0-32976 GCA_045531975.1 Candidatus Egerieisoma sp.
GCAAGCTATACTGATTGCAAGAAACTTCAAATCTGATGGTATACCGTATGTGGTGATTGCGAAAAATACCGGACTGAGTATTGAACAGATTGAAAAATTGTAACATTATGGTTCTACAAATGATAAACAAGCCCCGCAACCTCATCCCGAAGCTGCGGGGCCTGCCCGACTTAACCTAACTTAAAAAACTATTTCACTTATTAGAACAACTGTTTTATGAAAAGGTTCATAAGTTTATTTAAAAATTACTGAAATATCTCATCTTTTGCATATCCCCTGATTGCATTCTTTTGGGCGAAGAGGAAAAATACAAAATGCAATGCAAGACCAATACCCCAAGATATTGCACCAATATTCAATGATTTTATAGTTTCTGTATTCCAGCCAATATAATATGATGCATAGCCCAGTGCAATACATAACAGATATGTAATGAAGTGGTAACGGAATCCTATATCATGGATTTCATTTTCAACAGCATCTTTGCTCCCAAAATACCAACCGGCCAAATACATCAACCCAAAATATATTATGGAACAGCCCAATGCTGCAGCAAGACTCTCCTTCCCGACAGCCATGTTAAGTGCATATCTGAATGCAACAGTACATATTAACGCACCCACGGCAAATTGACCTAATCTCTGTGTAAAAACTTTCATAACTTACTGTGTTAAAAGGTTAATAATTGATTCTTTTGTAAATATCATGATATTGCGTTTTACAAAACGCTTGAACAGTTCCTTGCCAGTTGGGGTAAGATAATAGTACTTTCTGTCGGGTCCTTTACTTACCTTCTTACTGTCATATGCTACTATATCCAGATTCTGAAATTTCCTCAGATTGCGATATAGGCTCTGTTCCTCACAGGTCATTGTCCCCTCCGATGCCTTCTCCACAAACTCCTTAATTTCTTCCATACATTTGTTGCTCTCCTGTAATGCCAGGAATACCCAAAATGTAAGCTGACCTTTCTTATAGGTCTCTTCCCACGCATTAAGCAATTCATCAATCATAATGTTTTTATCCATATCCGATAGTATTATTCTTTATGTATTAAACATCTTGTATAATACAAAGATAATAGAAATTCTTTTTTCCTCCAAATAATTTTTTCAATATGCGTAACTGATTAAAACTTGCCACGCATCTGAGATGATATAAACATGCATCTGAAGTGCTATAAAAAGAAGAGGTGTGTTTACAAACTGCTTGCAGCTTGTAAATCACACTTCCGATTCCTCTATACCCATTGGGCAAGTCCTGTGATGGAGTGCCGGCGGATGTAGTATTGACTGAGCGTTTATAAAAGTCTCAACAGTGTTGAGACAATTTCACCCCACTCATTTTGCTACGGAGTACTGTAGGCAAGTGTGTTGTTGTGTAGGGAACGTAGCACTTTAGTGCGTAGAGAGTGAAACAACATAAACTGAGCAACGCCTAATTATTGTTTTCTTCCACCATTAACCGTTTAGACTTCCCTTTGCTTATATGTCCCATTTCATTTAATTTAAGATGAGTATTGATATGTAGACCTTTCCTATTATTAAGTTCTACAAATACTTCCTTTGGATAAGGAGACTTTATCTCGGGATTATATTCAAGCAATATTTTACGACTATGAAGGAAGCCTTCTTTAAGAGATAAGAATCTTACTTCAGTTATTCTTCTGGTTGTATTATCTACATAGACAATCATCCTGTCATCGGTCTGTCCACCACCTATAAATCCATAGCAGCTCCTGTCTGATTCAATATCACTAATCTTATGAATCATAAGTTTTCCCATTTTTCTCCAAATTTTTGCCCAATTAGTAAGCATACCATGTAAAGTAGTTTTAGTTCCAAGAACAGACAACGCCACATACCTTTCCATTTTTGAAGTATCTCCAGAGAACGTATGGTTCAATACTCTGTATGGAGGTTCCAATGAATAATGCACTGCCAACTTCATTGTCCCGCTGGCACTCCATAGAGAATCTGTTAAATTATTTTTGATTGACTGTTCATATTCTAAATCATAATAATTCAATTGCCAATTATAGTAATTCTCTGGCACTGAAAGTATCTCCTCATACTCTTCAAAAGTGTATAATTTTTCAGCTTTAATATTAACACCGTCAAGGATGAGTTCTTGAATCTGCAGAGTATATTCATCTGTTTTGTTTGTATACAAAACCTTATCTGAAAGGAGTGTAATATATTCTGCTGATAGTGTGTCTCTTTTTTGAATCTTATCTTTTGACAACATAAAAATTCCCAAAGAGTCTGCCATTCCTACATATTTATCGTTGACTTTTATTATTGCATATGATGCCGGATCATCTCCATCATAAACATTAATCTTAATTTCCTGTGAAAATAGTGGTAGTGATAAACAGATTGAACTTAGTATTAGAATAATCTTTTTCATTTGTACTATTCTGTATTAAAATGTTAGAACTAGGCTGATTTAAGGCAATGCTAACGCCAAAGCAAGTAAAAACCGCCTTTTATATGATGATATTTTGTTTAATGATTACAACCAGAAAAGTTCATTCACAGTCTTGCCAAAAAATGCTGACATTTTAAGGGCAAGTTCTGTTGAAGGAATATAGATATCCTTTTCTATGGCATAGATAGTCTGTCGGGAAACTCCTGTTGCTTCTGCTAGTTCCTGCTGAGAAACCTTTTTGAGTTTTCGCTCTTCTTTGATTCTGTTATTCATTTGACTTTGCCTCCTTTCTATATTTCCATACACTTACTTTAAAGATAAGCATATATAGCAACATAGCAAATTCTATCCTACAGAAGAAATGATTTATAAACCGAAGTGCAGAATCAAATCTTTTGGGATAATCAACTCCAAGTACCGTAAGTCCAAGTAATACACCAGTAAGAATCATAATAAGCAACTCTGTACATAACATATTCTTCATTGCTTTGAATCTAAGAATCTCAATGAATTCATCTTCATCCTTTTCTTTGGAAAAGCCTATTAGAAATGCAGCCAGATACACTAGTACCCATAAGATTAACGATAATTGAGCATAAATGCTGCTTCCATAATTAAAAATGCAACCACCAATTGCTACCAAGCCTACTGTTGCAAAAATACACAAACCTATAATTTGGGTTTTGTGTGAAAATAATAAACCTGTTTTATTCATAATTATAAAAATGTAAAGTTTACTTAACCACAAATGTAAAGTAAACTTTTCATTTATCAAAATAAAATTACAAAACAAGCCCCGCAACCTCATCCCGAAGCTGCGGGGCCTGCCCGACTTAACCTAACTTAAAAAACTATTTCACCTATGTAAACAGGTGACACAGCAAAAAGTTCAGGTATTTACTTAATCACGTGCAAAAGCCGTAAGTACTGCTCCTATAAATTATATTTATTTAGGGAACTCATATTATTCATCAATGCATTATTGAATTACTTCCAAAACTGCTCCTCATTATTTGTAGCGGTAGATGTATGTTTATTGTGTTTTTTGTCAAATGGCTCAAATCTGCTTGGTACAAGGGCGTAATATGTATCCCTCAATTCATAATTTGGATGATTGTCAATCCTCCTGATAAAAACCAAGATTACTCCAGCGAGCATACCAGTATGAATTCTTTGCCATATACTTGTAGTAATATGTTTTATTGGAGTGGCCATCTTCATAACCTGGATAGAAAATCATTTCCTTGTCAGCAATATAACTGCCAATATGTAAACTATTGTCTTGAAAAAATTTTTAATACTCGTTTCATAATTAACAGAATGCAACTAAATAATACAATAATTATTCCTTCTTTA
This sequence comes from Candidatus Egerieisoma sp., assembly GCA_045531975.1. Lineage (GTDB taxonomy): Bacteria > Bacteroidota > Bacteroidia > Bacteroidales > UBA932 > Egerieousia. Next base: position 3,787 of record JAZSEZ010000019.1, read on the forward strand.
AGATCTTTGCCGGATCCACATTAGTAGTTTTTAGACTTTGCCATAGCACAGTTATAAATGCTATAAGTCCTGTAACCAATGCTGCAGCAGCAAACAACCACCAATAAATTGGAATCCTGTAACTGAAGCCTTGCAGCCAACTGTTCACTATGAACCATCCTACTGGTACACCAATAAGTACTGCAATCCCTACCATTTTCATAAATGAGAGTATAAGTTCTGCCAAGACGCTTCCTCTACCCAAGCCAAATACTTTCTTTAGGGCCACATTCTTCTGTTCTTGCAACATATAGTAGGTGCTCATAGCCAATAAACCTAAGGCTGAAATAAGAATTGAAACTATAGTAAAGATAAGTACAATCTTCAAAGTTCTTTCTTCTGTCTTGAACGAATTTCTAATGTCATCTTCTACAAAATATGCTTCAAAATAATCGTGAGGATACAGTTCCAGGAATATCTCTTTTATTCTCGCAAAAGCAGTATTGTGATTACCATCTATCTGTACAATAGTATTCCACGGATCTGAAAGCATTCTTTCTCCATAGTTGTATATCTGTGCTGCAGATTGCGGTTCCAATAATGAACGTATCTTAAAATCATAATATATACCACCAATCATCTCTTCTCCCCACGAAGCATGGTAAGTTGTTGCATCCTCGGTCAGTCCCATCTGCCTTACTGCTGTTTCATTGAGCCAATACTTGTAAGGTGCATTATTGTTTTTCTTCTCCTTTATTCCAAAAATTTCAAAATATGCGTTGTCTCCCATAAATTGCTGGCAAGAGATATATTCTCCATTGGCCATTGGAAAAGAATTATTGTTTGTACCATACATAGGTGTTCCGTTACCAAAACCTACATTTTTAACGAAAGGTTCTGCCATAAGGCGTTCCTTAAGTACACTCTGATTATCTACGGTAACATAACCATTATTATGAATATTCAACACATCTTTTGTATTATACCCCATTGGGGCACTAATCATATATCTTATCTGTACATACATTGTGAATGCCACTACCAACATACACAAGGTTACCATATTCTGCATAACAATAATCACCTTGCTATAGGTAGTTTTGGTTTTTGTGCGGAATGTTCCTCTAACCACATCAATTGGCTGGAATTTCATCATTGCCCATGCCGGTATTATTCCCGACAGTACACCCAATACCACCACAAACAATACTAATGCAAGGATATTCACAACTGACGCAGCTGAACAAATGGAGAAATTATATCCTAAAAGTTCCGATGCATATGGTGACAGATACTCTGCTAGAATCACTGCTGTCAAGGTTGCTATAAAACAGAGTATTGTAGATTCCATAATCATTTTAAAGAAAACTCTTTCACTTGAAGCACCCAGCAATCTCCGTGATGCCACTTCCTTAGCTCTAAAACCGGAAGCTGCAGTTGTCATATTTACATAATTGAGCATTGAGAATATCAACAGCACAATACATACGGTGAGCAGAACATTGACTATCTGTCGGGAACCTAATTTAAGATAAGGGAATTGGCTATATCCGAATTCGGTCTGCATAAAGAAAATATCCTTTAATGGGACTATATTTACTTTTGTTGCTCCTGATTCATATACCCACCATACCTCTTTAAAATATGAAAGCATATCATCTTTTTTGGAAAGGATTTCTGCTCCTTTATGCAACATTATAAATGTAGTGGATGAGCCGCTGTTTCTGAGGTCCTTATCGTGGTATGGATTGGTAATCTGTGCATATTGCTCTCTCATCATTACATCACAATATGGTATTACAGTATTGTCCATATCCTCCATTACCGCTACAACTGTATGTGTTCCATACTCCCATTTTAGTGTTTTTCCTATAGGGTTCTCGCTTCCAAAACATCGGTTGGCATATTTGCGGCTTATAACAATATTGTCTCTGGAACCCTTAAACTCCTCCACTTCCCCTGCAAGAATTTTAAAAGAAAAGATATCAAAAAAGGATGGTGACACATAAGCTATATCGGGATAATTGCGCTGGTTGTTTATTTCTACCTCAGTGCTGCGCTCCATCAGGAATGCTGTTGATGTCTCAATCTCAGGATATCTTTCTTCCAGGTAATCCTTCAGATGATATGCACTGGTATAGTAGTCACTTCCTACCAAGTATATTCTGTCTGCATTTTCGTGAAATGAGTCTGTAGAAAGTTGCTTCTGCACAAACACAGCAAGTAACAAAACAAATGCAATTGACAGGGTAAGCCCCATCAGGTTTATAAATGTGTAGAGTTTATTTCTTTTTAAGAAATTGAAAAAGCTGTTCATATATCTGTTTAGCAGTTAGTGTAAAGTTACTTTACAATTTTACATAATTTATCTATTCTGTGCAGATATAATGACAAAAACGTGCCAATATGAATATCATTCTTATTCTCAGCAAATTACCCTTTTTTAAAAGAAGAAAAAATGTAAAGTTTCCTTACACTTTACAAAATGTGTAAAGTCTGAAGTCCTGTTTTGTAACTTCCGTAACAGTATTTGTAACAATAAGACATAAGTGTTTGGAAAATGTTAACTATGTATGGCGCATTCACAGCCTCAGTTGCCACTCACCAAGACGATGGTCTCGCCAAGCTCTTCGCCAAGACGATGAGCACACCCGTCCACGCTACACATATCTGTAGCCCACATCAGCTGTGCCATCGGTAAATATTTCTTCCCGATAGCACAGCTGATATGCCCTGGAGAGGCTTGTAGCAACGGTGCCCGTGTCCATCGTCTTGGGTATAAAGAATAATGGATAAAGAGATGAGATACTATAAACAAAAAAGCCTTCCGAGCAATTCAGAAAGCTTTTTTGAGGTTCCTGGCGGATTCGAACCGCCGTACACGGTTTTGCAGACCGCTGACTAAGCCACTCATCCAAGGAACCCTGTTTGATGATTGGATTGCAAAGATACTACAATTTTATTTATCTGCAAATTTAATTTCAACTACATTAAAACAAATTGTGCAATATCTTCTCCAGCCACTCTTTATCTGTAACATCAAATGTTGCCAGATGTTCACTGTCAATATCCAGCACCGCCATAACAGAACCGTCAGAAGAGAATACCGGAACAACTATCTCTGAACGGGAAAGGCTGCTGCAGGCAATATGTCCGGGGAACTCCTCCACATCAGGAACAATAACTGTAGCCTCCTCAGCCCACGCAATACCGCAAACTCCCCTCCCCTTTTTAATGCGTGTACAAGCCAACGGCCCCTGGAAAGGGCCCAGCACAAGTTCTTCACCAGCACCATCTGCGCAAGAACGCACAATATAAAATCCAACCCACCAGAACCCGAACGCCTCCTTAAGGATTGCACTTATATTTGCCATATTGGCTATCAAATCACTCTCTGCAGAAACCACTGCCCTTATCTGAGGCAGAATCTCCGCATAAATTCCAGCTTTATCTTTAGCTGTTATAATCAATTGTTCAGCCATAATAATTCCAACACCTATTCAACTAGAAGTACTAAACCCTTAAGATACTCTCCCTCAGGATGATAAATATTTACCGGATGGTCTGCCGGCTGGGTAAGTCTGTGCAAGATACGAACCCTTCTGCCTGTCTGTGCTGCAGCAGAGAAAACTGCCAAAGCAAAATTTATTTTGTCCACCACCTGAGAACAACTGTAAGTAAATACCACTCCACCAGGTTTAACTTTCTCAATTGCAAGTGCATTCAAACGTTTATAAGCCCTCAAAGCATTATCCAGAGCACCCCTGTGTTTTGCAAATGCAGGTGGATCTACAATCATCAAATCATATTTGTTACCCTCACACTTGCGCATAAACTCAATTGCATCCTCACAATAAGATGTATGTTCAACCCCCTCTGTAAAACCGTTCAACTCCACATTCTTAACCACCATATCCATTGCCTTTCGCGAACTGTCTACAGAATCAACGTGTGCCGCCCCACCATTGAGCGCATAAATTGAAAAACCACCTGTATAGCAGAACAGGTTAAGCACCTGCTTTCCTGCTGCATATTTCTTTACCAGAGCCCTGTTATCCCTCTGGTCCAAAAAGAAACCTGTTTTCTGCCCCTCAACCCAGTTCACCCAAAACTTATTGCCATTCTCCAGCACCGCCTGAGCATCATCAATATTGTCTTCCCGATAAATATATCCATCCTTCAAATCCAAACCTGCCTTGAATGGAGCTGTACCCTCACTCTTGTCATAAATTGCAGACAATGCCGGACCATAAACTTTTCTCAAAGCCTCAGCAATCTGTCCCTTTGCCAGGAACATACCAGCAGAGTGCGCTTGAATTACTGCAGTTTTGCCATATACATCAATGATAAGGCCTGGAAGGAAATCCCCCTCACCGTGAACAAGCCTGTATGCATCAGTATCCTTGCTCCCTACAAGTCCAAGAGTGCATCTCGCATCGTATGCACCTTTTATTGCTTTATACCAGAACGAATCATCAATTGTCTCTTTCTGAAAGCTCAAAATCCTTACGGTAATGGAGCCAATCTGATAATGTCCGCATCCAAGATACTCGCCACCAAATGAATAAACCTCAACCACATCTCCCTCTGCAGGCTCTCCACCCTCTATCCTTTTAACAGCACCCGAGAACACCCACGGATGGAAACGTTTCAAAGATTGCTCTTTACCTTTATTAAGAATAATTCTTACCATAATTCACATATTATCAGAAAAGAGCGACATTACTCGCTCCTCTCTGCCATTAATTTATAATACATCTCCCTACATATCCAAGCATCCACAGCCGCGTAACGCAACTGGGCCTCAGACAAATGGGATGATTCCCAATTTGAAAGCTGCTGAGATTTTGACACTCTCTTCTTAAGTATAATTGCAGCCATCTTCCTCACACTCTTCTCCTCAATACCATATGCTGGTGCCATTCTCTGCAAATCCACAAACCCTTTAGGAATAAATCTGCGGTACTCCTGCAGGCCACGTATATCATCGTGAACGGCTGCACCCACTTTTAGAATCTTGGGATTACCCAGCAATGCAGCCAACTTAGGAGGAACTCCAACCTGCTGCAGCCTGAATATATATGCCTTATCAGGGCCACTTAACTGCAAAATGGCCATTTTATTTCTGGGTACCTTAGGGACAAAGCAAGGCTTGGTCTCTGTATCAAAACCTATCACATTCTGAGCCCCCAAATACTGGATAGCCCTTTCAAATTCTTCGCATTGGGCCGTAGGTACAACAGTTATCTCTCCAGGGAACGTTGCAATCTCCAGCGCCTCAATCTCATCTACTGTAACACTACTAGCAAAAGCCATATTATTCTATAGTTTGTTTTATTCTGTTATAAGACAATGGTAGCATCTGCTCAATTCTGCCCAAAGTCTGCTCATCCAAATATCTCTTTGAGAATGGTACAAATACTGTTGTAATATCCTCTGTACCGTGCTCCCTTCCATATTTGAAATTATATGAAAGATTTCCGTCAGCATCAAGACACTCTGCAGGAAGACCATATGCAGGAACAGATATATACCCCTCAAATGCACCCTCTGTGGTGTTAAGTGCAAGATTCTTATCTTCTCTCAATGTACGGTAACACTCCAATGCAGTAAACACTGCCGGATCAATAAACTCAAATTCAGGATGAATCAACCCCTCATAAACCAGTTTGCCATCTTTATCCCTATAGTTTCTCAACTCCTCAATTGTCTCATTAAGGGTATTCAAAAGGAACGGATAATGTGTACAACCCAAAATAATATGTTTTAGAGGAACCTGTGCACCACTTGCCTTATGTTTCTCCAAAAGGGTAACCAAATGGAAACGGGCATAGTTTGCAGCAGAATTCAACTGGAACTGGGTATACTTGCCATTAACTTTCTCCCTAAGTACAGAACCGTCTGAATAATCAAAATTATAGATGCTCAACAGGCTCTCTTTAATATCCTCTGAACCAGTACCCATTGCAGGACCTCTATACCCCTCTCTAGGTACTGTTAAAGATGTATTTACAAAATCCTTCTCCTGGTCTACAGCCTCTGCAAAACCGGCACAAGGATGATTTACTACCTTTATGTAATTGCTGTATCCGTTCTGCTGGCCAACCTCACGGATAGTTCTCTCATATGCATTTGAAGCAATTGTACCAACAGTTGCAAGTACACCCACAGCAACCGAATCTTGAACAGATGCAGAAGCAAGTTTGTCATACAAAGCGTTTACACCCGCATTTATTACACCAATAACCTTAACACCTGTACCGCTCAATCCCAACATTGTATTTATATCCTGCAATCCCCAGGCAGTTGCTGTATTACAAGCAATTACCAGAATCTTGCAAGGCTGTTTCTCTCCAGCCATCTGCTTGTCTGCCGGATTTGTCCAGAATCTGTTTCCCAACAGGAACAATGCATCCTTTACCACAAGCTCCTTAAAGAAATCCTGCTTGTTCTCAGCAGCATAGTTTCCGTAAGGCATATTTGCCCTGTCGGCAAGATATGTAAATGACTCCCCTGCAAAATCAGGAACACCGTCACCTCCTGTTCTTCCCGATATATTATCAACCATATCAGCATTCAACAACACCTCCAATACTGTAAGTCCACCTGTACCTGAATCAAATACACCTATTGGGAGTTTGCCCAACTGTTGTGGGAATGCAGGGAAATCTGCATAAAATTTGGAGTTCTGGTCACCCAATGCCTTCTCCATAATAGGGGAAAGTTCCACCTGGGTATTCTCTTTATTTGAGTTGTTGCCACAAGAGATAAGGGTCATTGCAGCAAGTGCTATGGATAGAAACTTTTTCATAATTGTCGGGATTAAAAAATTTTAACTGATTCTAATAAATGGCTTACCGGATACAGGTTTCCTTTAAGGGAGAGCTGCATCCGGCAATCAGTTTATTTTGTGTAAATGAATTCTCCGTGCTGGCTGGTAAGGTGAACCTGAGCTTTTCCATCTTCAGATGCCTCTACCCTGCCTATAATTTTTGCATCCACATCATATTTCTTGGAAATTGCTATGATATCCTCTGCAATCTCTGCCGGCACATAGAACTCCATTCTGTGTCCCATATTAAATACTTTGTACATCTCTTCCCAGCTTGTACCTGACTCCTGCTGAATAACCTCAAACAATGGAGGGGTTGGGAACAGGTTGTCTTTCACAATCTTTAGATTATCTACAAAGTGAAGTATTTTTGTCTGTGCACCTCCGGAGCAATGAATCATACCGTCAATACGGTTTCTGTATTTGTCAAGAACCTCCTTTACAATTGGAGCGTATGTTCTGGTTGGTGAAAGTACCAGTTTGCCATATGTAAGACCTGTCTTTGGCTCAACTGCATCAAGTTTCTTTGTACCTGAATATACAAGTTCCTGAGGAACTGCGCCATCAAAACTCTCAGGATATTTTGCTGCAAGATATTTTTCAAACACATCGTGACGGGCAGAGGTAAGGCCGTTGCTTCCCATACCGCCATTGTATTCTGTTTCGTATGATGCTTTACCGCAAGACTCCAAAGCCACAATCACATCTCCGGCCTTAATGTTTGCATTGTCAATAACATCAGAGCGTTTCATCCTTGCACACACTGTACTGTCCACTATTACAGTTCTTACCAGATCACCCACATCTGCAGTCTCACCTCCGGTAAGAATCAGTTTTACGCCATAGCTCTCCATTGTTCTTGCAAAGTTCTCAGATGCTGCAATAAGGCGGCTGATTACCGAACCGGGAATAAGCTGCTTGTTTCTTCCAATTGTAGAGGAAAGCATTATATTGTCAACTGCTCCAACACACAAAAGGTCATCTGTATTCATTACAATTGCATCCTGTGCAATACCGTCCCATACTGTCATATCACCTGTCTCTTTCCAGTATGTATATGCCAATGAAGATTTTGTACCTGCACCATCTGCGTGCATTACAATACAATAATCAGGATCCCCCGAAAGGAAATCCGGAACAATTTTACAGAATGCTTTTGGGAATAACCCCTTATCTATATTTTTAATAGCCTCGTGAACATCCTCTTTAGATGATGAAACACCTCTTAAGGCATATCTGTTGCTTTTTGAATCTTGAGTCATAAAGTATTTGTGCTGTTAAATGAATTTACAAAGTTACAAAAATTCCACTTATATCAATTGCTTTATTAGTAGTACATATAGCCAGCCTTTCTCATATCCTCGTATGTTTTGAATGCGAAAGGTGGATTCAGGTACTGCTCAAGGAATTTATAGGTCTTGTATCTTATCTGGCAAGCCTCTTTTGTATCAAGACGGTCAAACTGGTGGGCACCAGGCATCTTTGGATATACCTTGTACTCAAAGTCCTTGTTATAGTGTTTAAGTGAATCTATCATTCTCTGCACCTCAGTAACACTAACATCATCATCATTCATACAAGTAGTAATCAGTAGCGGAATCTGTAGCTGTTTGGCGTATGTAACTGGTGATCTGCGCGCATATTCCTCAGGATTTTCCTCTGGGAGTGCACCAACGTGATAACTTACAGAAAAATTATCTTTATATGAAGGTTTCTGGTATGAAAGACGGTAAGCAACATCACTTACAGGAACACCGGCAAAGCCTACCTGATATTTCTCTGGGTATCTGAGGGCATTCATAAGGGTAATCATTCCTCCGTGACTCCATCCCATCAGACCTACTCTCTCTGAATCTACTATTGAATAGTTCTCTACCATATAGTCTCTGGCAGCCAACACATCTTCATTCTCCAATCCACCATAATCAATTGCTTTATAGAACGATTCACCATAACCCAAACGCCTCTATAATCTGGAGCAACTACAATATATCCCTGAGCAAGAATCTCCCTTAGAATATGGATAAAGGTAGTACCAAATGTTCCGTGAATACCACCGTGAGACAAAACAATAAGAGGATATTTCTTACCCTGCTCTACAGTTTTAGGAATAAATACATAGGAGTAGAATTTAAGCTGATTATCCTTTAATGAGTCCAGGAACTCACAAGATTTCTTGGTCTGCACTGCCTTTGGAGGACCAGCCAACCTCACAACATCCATATAACATACATCAGAAAGTCTCTGATGCAGGATAATATTGGTATTCTCTTTGCTTATTGTCTGAAAATCAGAAAATTTCTGAGCTTTAAGTGCTACTGGCATAACAAGGGCCACAAGCATTGCCAAAAGTAAAGTTCTCTTCATAGTCTTTTAATTTTATCAACTCACTAAATTACAGATTTTCCTTTAAATTACCCCCACTTTAAATAAAAAAAAATGGGGTTCCGCAACCGAAACCCCATCATATTCAATTGGAATTGTTCCAAGATTATTTTGTAGTTCTGCCAGGATAAACTTTAAGAGCCTCCTCAAGACATTTCAAAGCATTCTTCAAGTCCTCTACTTTAAGAACGTAAGCCATACGTACCTGGTTTGTACCTTTACCTTTTGTTCCGTAGAAACCTGCAGCAGGAGCAACCATTACAGTCTGACCCTCGTATGAGAACTCTTCTAGCAACCACTGCGCAAATTTGTCAGCGTCATCAACTGGAAGCTCAGCAATAGTATAGAAAGCACCCATTGGCATTGGAGAGAATACACCAGGAATCTGGTTAAGGCCGTTAACCAAAGTGTCTCTTCTTAGGATATACTCAGCTTTAACTGCATCAAAGTATGATTTAGGAGTCTTAAGAGCACCCTCAGCTGCAATCTGACCGAATGATGGAGAACACAAACGAGCCTGAGCATATTTAAGGATACCTTTCATAACCTCTTTATTCTTAGACACAATTGCACCAATTCTCACACCGCAAAGGCTGTATCTCTTAGAAACTGAATCCAAAAGGATAACGTTCTCCTCAAGACCAGGAATATGCATACAAGAGTAGTGAGGCTCATCTGAATAACAGAACTCTCTGTAAACCTCATCTGAGTAAATATACAAACCGTGTTTCTTAGCAATCTCACCTAGCTGCTGAAGAGCCTCTTTTGTATATAGGGTACCTGTAGGGTTACCAGGGTTACAAATTAGGATACCTTTGGTTTTAGGGGTAATGTGTTTCTCAAACTCCTCAATTGCAGGTAGTTTGAAACCATCTTTAATATCACAAGAAATTGGAACCAATTTAACGTCATTCTGAACTGCAAAAGCATTGTAGTTAGTGTAGAAAGGCTCCATTACAATAACCTCGTCACCTGGATCACAAGTAACAGCAAGAGCAAACTGAACAGCCTCAGTACCTGAAGAGGTAACAATAAGGTCAGCAACCTCAATATTGATGTTCACACTCTTGTAGTACTCTACCAAACCCTCTCTGTATGAAAGGTTACCTGCAGAGTTAGAATACTCAATAACTTTAAGGTCGCAATTCTTAACTGCCTCTAGAGCTTGTGGAGAAGACTCAATGTCTGGCTGACCAATGTTCAGGTGATAAACTTTCACACCTCTTTTTTTAGCAGCATCTGCATAAGGAACCAATTTTCTGATTGGTGAAGCAGGCATTGCCTGCGCTTTTTTTGAAAGAGTTAGCATAATGTATAATTAATGTTTAGTGTATATTGTAAATTTTAACTTTTAAATCATCCTTACCATTGTGCCAAAGATTTCATAAAACCTTCAATCTTAGGCTGCATTGTTGAAGTTGGAGCAGCAAAATTGTTGGTAAGGATTGCAAATCTTACCAAACCGTATTTCTTGCTTCCCTGAACATAACCCGCATAGCATCTCACATTTGCAAGAGAACCGCTCTTTGCGTGGATTCTGTCTTTTATCCTCTGGTCCGCATTCTTAAGAACACTCTTCAAAGTACCAGGACGGCCTGGCATTGGAAGACTCTCAAAGAATTCAGCAAATATACCACTTTCCTGCATTTTTCCGTAGTAATTGCAGAAAAACTTTGGAGAAACATAATTCTGTCTTGAAAGGCCGCTGCCATCCTCCTGTGTAAAACCGGTTGTATTTACACCCATTTCCACTAGAACTCTCTCCAGAGCTACAAACGATGAATCATAGCTGCCTACACCTGTAAGCTCTTTTCCAATAGTTTTAAGGATGGTCTCTGCAAACATATTGTTGCTCACTCTGTTTGTTACGTTAACAATCTCCCACAACTCTGGAGAATAAGTCTCTGCAACAACTGTTCTCTGGGCATCACAATCATAATATTTTGCATCAATGATTTCAGGAAGGCAATCAATGCCATTCTCCACAAGATACTCTCTAAAGTGGAAACCGCAGCTCAAATGAGGGAAACGGTTAGAGTTAGTCTCATAAACAACACCTCTGTCTACGGCCACAGTACCAAGATACTGGCTTGCACACTTCATATCCTGAACATAAAACGCACTTCTGTTACCTGTACCCTTCTCACCTGTTGTCATCTCATTAACAATCTCAAGACCGGGAACCTGAGGATAAATTGCCTTAACCGCAACCTCATCACCCACCTCTTTACCTGGGATAAGTTTGAATTTCTGAAGGTTCTCGTGGAAAGACAAACCGCTTGGCGCACTTCCGTATGAAGCACCAAAGTTGCCCCAAGACCAAGAATCAGGCATAAGTTCACGTACAAAATAGCTGTCATCAACAACTACATTACCCTCAATTCTCTCAATTCCCAAATCTTTGATTGCTTTTGTCCAAACACCAAAAATTGAATCAATAGAGAATGCAATGGTATCTGCAGAACCCAAAGTAGGGTCACCACCACCAATAATTACTATATCTCCGTTAAGAACATTATCTTTTATCTCACCGGTATATGCAACCTGTGTCTTGAATTTGAAATCCTTACCCAAAGCGTGCAATCCTACTCCTGTAGTAATTGTCTTCATTGTAGAAGCTGTAAGCATAGGAAGATTGGAGTTCCACTCAGCAATTGTATTGCCTTTCTCATCTACAGCAAGTATTCCAATAATTGCATTTTTAAAATTGGGATCGGTCTTCATCTCTCTGTTAATGTAGCTCTGCGCACCACCCTGAGCAAAACCGTACGATACAAACCCTAAAACCAATAGAAGGGAGAACAATATTTTTTTCATATCAGATTAAGTGTATTACAATAATTTTACAAACTTAATAAAAAAAGGGTAATAAAGTACTTTTATTTTCATTAAAAAGAGTTCTGATACTCCAAAGGCAAGAACCCTGAAACTATCGGGAAGAAAAACATAATATTTGTAAAAAATATACCTTTTAGCACCGCATTTCCCTTTTTACACCACATTTTTTGTAAAAATTATCACAATTATCACACATTTTCCATAAATGGTGATATATTTTCCCCAACAAATACATATATTTGCAAGAACAATCCCTCCCCTCACACACATTTGCACAACAATTCTGCTGGAGGGAGCACCGACAGACCAACAAACACGCAAAACAATTAAATAACAATAATATTATGGGAAATATCCGTACAAGAGCTCTGGAAGAGTTCGCAACCCACAAGGCAGAAAGATTTTATGAGGAGAACAGGCCTGTATCCGAGTATTTTGGAACCAATGTGTTTGATATGCCAAAAATGCAACGGTACCTTTCGGCAGAGGCTTATAATGCCATTGTTAGCGCCATAAATGACGGGGAGAAAATTGAACGTGGTATTGCAGACCAGATTGCTCAAGGAATGAAGAACTGGGCTGTAAAAATGGGTGCCACACACTATACACACTGGTTTCATCCACTTACAGATGCAACAGCAGAGAAACATGAATCTTTTGCAGACCCAATGGTTGGCGGTGGTGTATTTGAGAATTTTAAAGGAAGTACACTTATACAGCAGGAACCTGATGCTTCAAGTTTCCCCAACGGAGGCTTGAGAAACACTTTTGAGGCAAGGGGTTATACTGCGTGGGACCCCTCTTCCCCTGCATTCATTATAGACCAGACATTATGTATCCCTACAGTTTTTGTGGCTTACACCGGTGAGTCTCTGGATTTGAAGACCCCACATCTGAAATCAATTGCTGCCCTGGATAAGGCTGCACAAGGAATCTGCAAAATGTTTGACAAGAATGTTACAAAAGTTAATGTAATGCTTGGTATTGAGCAGGAGTACTTTATTGTAGATGAAGCATTTTACAGGGCCCGTCCGGATCTTATGATTTGCAACCGCACCCTAATAGGGCATACGGCAGCCAAAGACCAGCAGCTGGAAGACCACTACTTTGGAGCTATTCCAACAAGGGTAATGGCCTTTATGAAAGATTTTGAGACTGAAGCGTACAAACTTGGTGTGCAGTTGAAGACACGCCATAATGAGGTTGCTCCAAACCAGTTTGAGTTTGCACCGGTTTACGGTGAGGCCAACATCTCTTCAGACCAGAATCTTATGATGATGATCATTATGAAGAAAGTTGCAAAGAAACACCGCCTGAAAGTAATTTTCCACGAAAAGCCTTTCGACGGAGTGAACGGTTCGGGCAAACACTGCAACTGGAGCATGGTTACCAATACCGGGGTAAATCTTCTTTCACCGGGCAAGACTCCACGCACTAACCTGCAGTTCCTCAGCTTCTTCTCTGTTGTAATGAAAGCTGTACACGAGCATCACTACCTGCTTATGAGCAGTGTTGCTTCACTTAACAATATGTACCGTCTTGGTGGGAACGAGGCTCCACCTGCCGTTATGAGCATTTTTATTGGCCAAACCCTTACCAAACTGGTTGAGTCAATTGAAAAACTTACAGACAAGAACCTTACAAGCTCATCCGACAAAGAGGTTAAGGTGAGGTCTAAAATGCATATTGTAAACCAGATACCTGAAATTTTTGCCGACAACACAGACCGTAACCGCACATCCCCTTTTGCCTTTACAGGTAACAGATTTGAGTACAGGGCAGTGGGTTCATCCTGTAATGTTGCCGCATCTATGTTCCTTTTGAATACAATGGTTGCCGAACAGCTTGTAAAGTTCAAAGATGAGGTAGATGCAAATATGCAGAAAGGGTTGGCACAGGATAAGGCTATGATGAAAGTTATCAGACAATATCTGGCAGAGTCAAGGGCAATTAGATTTGAAGGAAACGGATACAGTGCACAGTGGCACGCTGAGGCTGAAAAACGAGGCTTGAAAGGGATAAAAAATGCACCGGATGCATTTAAGGAGTATATCTCCCCTAAAACAATCAAGCTGTTTGAGAATGTTGGGGTAATGACAGCCCGTGAGGCCGAAGCCAGATATGAGGTATTGAATGAGACCTTTGTAAAAAAACTGCAGATTGAAGCCAGAGTTCTGGGAGATATGATTACAAACCATGTCATCCCAACTGCATTCTCTTTCCAGAATACCCTTATAAACAATGTAAAGGGAATTAAAGAACTCTTCCCTGCTGAATACGAAACAATGTGCAGAACCCAGCTTCGCCTTATCCATAAGATTAGCGGCTATGTAAATACTCTGCACTCTCTTGTAGGAGAGATGATTGATGCCCGCAAAGTGGCCAACAAGATTGAGGATGTTCCGGCAAAAGCTGAAGCATATAACGCTACGGTTCTGCCATATATGGGCAAAATCAGAGAGATTGCAGATAAGCTGGAAATGTATATTGATGATGAATTATGGCCTTTGCCAAAATACCGTGAACTTATGTTCTTCAGATAAAATAATAGAGTCTGCTTATTACTGCCGCACAGCAAAGAAGTATAAATTCAATTCTTGCCGGTGCGGCAGTTATATTTCCTGTAAAATGGAATGAAAACAACATTGAAAGCGGTAATGCCACAATAATATTTACAGGGACATCTCCATTTCCCCAGAACATAAAAAACATTGCACCTCCCAACAGCATACACATCAGCTCCATCTTAAGAATATGCTCAGTTATGATACTGTTACGGAAGAGTTTTCTGAAAACATTTGACAGGGAGTGCATTAAAACTGACCCTATACACAAAACCAGGAACAATGATGTAAAACTCACTCTATACAGGGGAGAGGAAAAATCAATGGCCTTTTGTACATACTCATCTATAAACACCATTGCATCTGCGTAAGCCATATATCTGAAGCTCAACAGATATACAAAAGGGAGAATAAGACCGCCCAGAGATTTTAAGGTAACCCTCAAAATATCAGCAGCCCCAAGCACACTTATTATGAGCACGAACGGAAGTGCAAGCAACAGAGGGGCATAAAAAAGTGCCGCACAAGAGAGGAGAAACATAGATGTAAACTTCTGGCTGGAAATAAAGCAATATTGCCCCCATACCATTAACAGTACAGCCGGATGGATAGTACTGAAATAGACTGCAGAGGGGTTCAAAAGTGCAATAACCAGAAAAAAAGCGACAGTAAAATTGGGCAGAAAGACATTATGCACACTTTTGGTATTGATTGCCAACAGACTCAATGCAATCAGCACATTAAAGATACCACCCAAGACACCTCGCAACAGCAGATTTTCATTAAATGCAGAAAAATCTGCAAAACCGCCCAACAGAGGAAGCCACTCCCCTACCTTATCCCCCAAAGGGATAAAGTAGGAAGAGACAGCCAGCCCCACTACAAGGCAATACAGCACTCTTATCCAAAAAGAATACCTGCCCTGCACTATATGTTATTTTTTATAGTTCAAAAGATCAAGACCCACATCCCTTCTGAAATATTTGCCTTCATACTCAATCTTTGCAATCTCATCATATATCTCAGCTCTCTGGTTCTCAATACCTTTACCATTAACTGTAACTGCAAGGACACGACCTCCCGCTGTTACAAGATTTCCATCCTTCATAGCTGTTCCCGAATGGAATACCTTTATCTTGCTTGCAGGTGTATTGCTGTAAAGATACTCGCTGCCACCCATTGCAATTCCTTTCTTGTAATCCTCAGGATATCCACCCGACACACAAACAACCGTAAGGGCACCATCCTCAGAAATCTTCATCTGCTCACCACTCAAATCACCTTTGGCTGCAGCAACAAGGTGTGAAAGCAAATCTGAATCAATTCTGGTCATCACCGCCTCTGTCTCAGGATCTCCCATCCTTACATTGTATTCAATTACGTATGGGTCACCGCCACAATTCATAAGGCCAATAAAAACAAAACCTTTATAGTCTATATTATCTTTTCTGAATCCCTCTACTGTAGGTTTTATAATCCTCTCCTCAACTTTTGCCATAAACTCTGCATCAGCAAATACAACAGGAGAAACTGCACCCATTCCACCGGTATTCAACCCTTTGTCACCTTCACCAATTCTCTTGTAATCTTTTGCTTCAGGCAAAATCAGATAATCTTTTCCCGATGTAAGTACAAATACAGAAACCTCTATACCTTTAAGGAACTGCTCTATAACAACAGTATTACCGGCATCACCAAACTTGCCGCCCATCATATTTCTAAGCTCAGCTTTTGCCTCTTCAAGTGTATCAAGTATCAGTACCCCTTTACCGGCAGCAAGGCCATCAGCCTTCAACACGTAAGGAGCCTCCAACTGCTCAAGAAATGCATCAGCCTCAGCCAATGTCTCCTTTGTAAAGCTCTTGTATGCAGCAGTAGGAATATTGTGTCTTGTCATAAACTCTTTTGCAAAATCTTTGCTACCCTCCAATTGGGCACCCTGTTTGCTTGGACCAACAAACAATACATCCTTAAGCTCCTGATCAGCAGCAAACATATCTTTGAGACCATAAACAAGCGGATCCTCAGGACCAACAACAACAATCCCAATTTTGTTCTCAAGAACACATTTCTTAATTGCATCAAAATCCCTTACGCCACCTGCAACATTTGTTGCAATCTGAGCTGTTCCAGGATTTCCCGGCATACAAAAAAGATTTGAACACTTCTCACTCTGTTTGATTTTCCAGGCAATAGCGTGTTCCCTGCCGCCTGAACCAAGTACAATTACGTTCATATATGTAAAATAGTTTTTATTAGTAATATCCAATAGTTTTCTTTTCAAGTTCACTCAATAGGCTGTTTGCCAAACGGCTGGCCCCTATCCTGAATAACTGCTTATTCAGCCACTCCTTGCCAAGTACGGTATCAACAATTGCAAGATAGCTTATTGCATCCTTAGCGGTAGAAATTCCTCCGGCAGGTTTAAAACCAATCCTCTTCCCTGTAGATTTATAAAACTCCTTAATGCAGTTGCACATAACAATAGCCGCAACTGGTGTAGCTGCAGGTTCCTGTTTGCCTGTAGAGGTCTTAATAAAATCGGCACCTGCCTCCATTGCCAGATACGAAGCCTTCTCAATATTTTCAACCCCGCCAAGAGCTCCAGTTTCAAGTATAACCTTAAGATGTCGCTCCCCTATCACCTCTTTAATGGCCTTTATCTCTGCTGCAGTACCATCATAATCACCAAAAAGGAATTTATTCAAAGGGAGAACAATATCAACTTCATCTGCACCTTGCCCAACCGCCATTCTGCACTCCAGCAATTTCACATCCAAAAATGTCTGGGAATTGGGAAAACCACCGGCCACAACCGCCACTTTTACCCCATCTGCCAACAGATTCTCCTTCACAGTTGCACCCCAATTTGGATAAACACAAATTGCTGCAGGAACAGGATACTCTGGGAAAGACTCATTGAATTTGTTCACTTTCTCAGCAAAAGAAATCACCCTCTTCTCTGTATCAGCAGTATTAAGTGTGGTAAGATCCATACACCCAAGACAACTCTTAAGATTGTGGGGAGTCATCCAATGATCCAGATTAGTGTGTATAGTATCAATAATCTTATCTATCATCACTATTCCCTGTTTTTTGAATCAATCAATATTGTAACCGGCCCGTCATTAACTATAGTAACTTTCATATCTGCTCCAAACTTTCCTGTCTGAACAGGCTTGCCCAGTTCACTCTCCAACTGCCTTATAAATTTCTCATAAATTGGAATTGCTATTGCAGGAGGAGCCGCCTTAATATACGAAGGTCTGTTACCCTTAGCTGTAGCTGCCTGCAAAGTAAACTGGCTGATAAGGAGAATATCCCCACCAGCATCCTTTATACCAAGATTCATCACCCCTTGCGCATCATCAAAAATCCTCAAGTTCACAATCTTTTTTGCCAGCCAGGCAATATCAGTATCATCATCGGCAGCCTCAATCCCCACAAGCACCATCAATCCTTTACCTATCTTCCCGATAACCATATTCCTCTCCTCCCTTTCCACAGGAGCAATGGCCACATTGGATTCAACCACTCTCTGTATAACAACCCTCATAGTATTATCCCCTTATCTGAATATTAAACCCTTCTTCTTTCAATGGAGCAGCTATTGCTTCCATCTCCTCTACGGTAACTTTCTGCAGATTCTTTGCAGGTGTCTCCCTGTCAATGGTATACATCATAACCTCTCTTGGAGCAAGCTCCCTTACAAGGTTCTGCCACGCCTCCACGTGCACCCTGTTTGTACAATCTATCTCCACTCCATTTTCAACACCTTTAAGGAACATCGTCTGCAAAATAAAATTATGGTTGAACAGCTTTATATTCCCAATTGCCTCCTTCAAAGAATATGCAGCATTCGGAATATTTATAACCTTAACAAGTTCCTCCAATGGGGAATCAATCTTAAGAATGGGATTATCTATCTTGTATAAAGCCTCCCTTACCTCTGCCTTACCCAATTGGGAAGCATTTGTAAGGACAGACACCTTTGCAGAAGGGTACAATTTGTCCCTCAATGCAAGTGTATAATCAATTATGGCAGGAAAATCGGGATGCATTGTAGGCTCACCGTTACCGGAAAAGGTAATGGTATCTACAGGAACACCTTCACTGCTCAATGTATGCAATTTGGCATCAAGTGCCTTATAGAACTCCTCCTTGGTAGGCAATACATTATCTTTCTTGCCATCCTTGTTCCAACCGCACTCACAGTAAATGCAGTCAAAACTGCACCATTTGCCAAACTTGGGCAAAAGATTTACCCCTAAAGAGTTACCCAAACGGCGGCTTTTTATAGGGCCAAATATTATTTCATTAAAAAGAATTGTTGCCATATCCTATATGATTCTTCTTGTAACAGAACTCTCTGTAAGTTTGAAATTATCCCAATCAATATTCTCAATCAACACTGCTCCCGGCTGTTTGCCAACCTCAAAACTACCCAACACACTATCCTTGCCAAGCATCTTTGCTCCATTCAAACAAGCCCACTCAAGAATCTCGGCAAGTCCTATGTGTGGGAAATTCTTTTGCAGACACACTATTTCACTTGCAATGGAGAGCACTGTATTGCTGGACAGACTGTCGGTACCCAAACATATCTTAAGTCCATTCTCCCTCATAATGTCCAATGGAGGCAAAGCCCTGTGTATAAAAATATTGGAAAGCGGGCATATTGCAAAATATGGAGACACAAGATGTTTCTTGGCATAATCTATACTCTCCTGGTCTATTGCCACATTATGCACCAACAAAATATTCCCCTCCACTGGAGATTTTGAAAAAGAGAGCAACCTGTCTATAAAATAAACCAATGCAGGCTTGCCTGTAACCGGAGGAGTACTCAATCCTCTCCCTTTATAATTCTCTGCCAAAGCTCCGGTACCGCTTTTTATAAGTTCCTCCTCTTCATCACTCTCCTGACTGTGATATGAAAGATAACCGCTCTTCAACCCCTCCTGTGCCGCCATAGCCAAAAGCTGCGGGCTCATAGTATAACACGAATGTGGCGTAATGGCTGCATCAATTCCATACTCTTTTGCAACCTCTGCCAAACTTTTGCCACTTTCAAGAACATCATTGGCATCTTTTGGTTCACTGCCAAAAAGCTCAAGAAATGTTCTGGTATACATAGGGGATTTTGATTTACAAGGGAAACTCTCACTGCAGTTGCTTATATCAGCCATAGCTGATACACCCTCCCTGTACATCTTCTCCATCTGAAACTCCAATGCCTTTACTCTTCCCTCCTTATCAACAGTATTTCTGAGGGCATTTATCTGATTTATGAAACCACTCATACCTGTAGCCTGCTCAAAAACCCCTACAAGGTGTGAAAGTTCAACGTGATTGTGGGCATTTGTAAAACCGGGACACAAGATACCGTTAAAAAACTCAGTATCCGCACACTCCCCATCCAACTGTCCAACTTCCACAACTTCATTGTTTTCATTAAATTTCACATACCCGTTACGGATTGGTTCACCAACTACAGGGAATACATAATTTGCTGCAATCTTTCTCATATTATCATTACGGAAGCTCCACCTCTTCCACTATTTCTTCTGTTATAATATTGGTATTCTGTTTGTCTGACCTCATTGAACTCCTAATTCTCAAAGCTCTCTGCTGCGGGGTCTCATCAGGTATCTTTTCTAAAAGATCTTTCTTATCCTTTTCAACTTTAATATTCTTAACAACCGTTGTAGAATCTGCCAGATCCTTGCCATAATCCTTATAGAAGAAAGAGAAGTGTTCCCTCTCCAGGGGAATCTCAAGATTGTTCCTCCACCACTGTGCGTTCTGCGGAATATCCACTATTGCAGAATCTCCCAACTGCCACTTCTCCAATTTTTCACCAGGGAGTACTATCCACCTTACACCTCGCATAACCGGCTCAAACACAAGTTCACCCACACTGCCGTTCCTTACAGAATCCAGCGCCCACCATTTCTCTGGACCACGTCTTATCCTCTGCAGCCTTTCTATCTCAACCTCCATAATGTCAACTCTCTCCTCCAACTCCTTTTGGGCTTTCTTAAGAATCTGATTATAAGAATCATCCTTCTGCAGATAATAGCTCAATGAATTACTGTAATCATCCATAGTATACCCATACTTTGCAACAATTGACGGATAAACGGTCAAAGAATCTGTCTGGGCCCTCAGCTGGGGATTCATTTCAATATATTGGTCTGCCAAAAACATATCCTTAACAATGGCAACCATTGTTTTCTTCCCTATAATTTCATCACCGGCACATCCGGTAAAAAATACGAGTACAATACCCAACAAGAATGTTTTTACAAATGTTATAATATAGTTCATACAAAGAGAATACATCCGCATTCTGTGCGCAGTTTAATTTACAAAGGTAAATTTTTATTATTACTTTTGCCAACCCAAACATTGTAAAAAATGAGAATAAGAGCACCTAAAATCATACGAAAACTGTACCCCTCTTTCATCTGGAATTTTCCCGATGAAAAAGATGCTGTTTTCCTCACATTTGATGATGGTCCAAGGCCTGAAGTAACCCCTTGGGTGCTTGATATTCTTGACAAATACAATGCTAAAGCCACATTTTTCTGCATTGGAAAAAATGTTGAGATGTTCCCCGAACTCTTTGAAGAGGTAAAACGGCGCGGGCACGCCGTTGGAAACCACTCGTACAGCCACGTAAAGGGATGGGGAATGCAAACAGGAGATTATGTACGTGATATTGATATAGCGGGAGATATGATAAAGTCAAACCTTTTCCGCCCCCCATACGCACGTATTGGTACCAACCAGGCCAGAGTTCTGAGCGAACGCTACAAAACCATTATGTGGAATATAATAAGCCGTGATTACAACCGTAGTCTTAGCGGAGATGCCTGTGCCCGAAATGTAATCCGCTACCTGGAGCCCGGTTCAATCATAGTTTTCCACGACTCCATAAAATGTGCCCAGAACCTCTTCATAGCCCTTCCACAAGTTCTTGAGGCCATCAAAGCCAAAGGGCTCATCTGCAAACAGATTGAGCTGTAAAACTCATCACGCAAACTCAACTTTGTGCTGGAAATGCCCTTTTGCTGCACAAAAACAGGCAGCCCTCACTGAGCCGCCTGTCACATATTTTCTGTCGGGAAGATTATCTTAATGTAGCACCGTGTTTGTGCTGGAATGCACCAAGAAGCTTGTTCATTACAGACTCAACTGCCTTGTCATTCAAAGTTTTCTCCATATCCTGAAGCACAAAGCTGATTGCATACTGTTTCTTGCCCTGTGGAATCTTGTCTCCTTTATAAACATCAAACAATGCTACGCTCTTAAGAAGTTTTTTCTCTGCTCCAAGTGCGGTTTTACGCAACTCTGCAAATGAAACACCCTCATCAAGCAACAGTGCCAAATCTCTTTTAACCTCTGGGAACTTAGGAAGTTCTGTGTACTGTACCTTGTTCTTCTTAACAGCTTTAAGCAGTACATTCCAAGAAATCTCTGCAGCAAAAACAGGCTGTTTGATACCAAACTGTTTTAGGCGAGCTTTAGAGATTGTACCCATTACAGCAATCTCTTTACCGCCATTCATTTTGTATGAAAGTCCCTCTGCAAACAAATCTGCAGGTGCTGCCTCATACTCAAGATTTGCAAGGTTAACACCAAATTTTGCAAGCAACAGCTCCAAGTAACCCTTAAGTGTAAAGAAGTTTCCGCCATTTGTTTTGTTTCTCCATCCCTGATAACCGTTACCGGTAATGAAGATAGAGAACTTAGGTTCCTCTGAATATGCTTTCAATGCCTCACCCTCTGCAGGTACAAACTGAGGGTTGAAACTGTAAACATTACCATACTCAAACAGTTTCAAATCATTCTGCTGGCGGTTAATATTATATGCCACAACCTCAAGTCCGTTAAGAAGCAGTGTCTGTCTCATACAGTTAAGGTCTGAGCTCAACGGATTTACAATCATTACACAATTATCCTGAGGATATGTCTTCAACTGTGCATAATAGTCGCTCTTAGTCAGAGAGTTGTTCATCATCTCCATAAAGCCGTTGGCAGCCATAAACTCAGATGCAAGAGTTCTTACACGCTCAGGATCCGGTTTTGGAGTAGTATTGATGGATGCTCTCATATTTTCAGGCAACTCAATATTGTTGTAACCGTAGATTCTCAAAATATCTTCTACAATGTCACACTCCCTGTATACATCAACTCTGTAAGTAGGAACCTTAACAACGCAACCCGCCTCATTCTCAGAAACAAACTCCATCTCAAGATATCCAAGAATATCTTTAATTTTCTGTACACCTATCTCCTTACCAATAAATCTCTGAATTCTTGCATAATCCAACTCCACAACCTTTTTCTCTACAGGTGCAGAAACCACATCCACAACATCACCCACAATTTCACCACCAGCAATCTCTGTAATAAGAAGTGCTGCACGCTTAAGGGCATAAAGGGTAATATCAGGGTCGCAACCTCTCTCATAACGGAAAGATGCATCTGTTTTAAGTGTATGTCTCTTGGAAGTTTTTCTAATGGAAACAGGATTGAAGTATGCACTCTCAAGGAATACATTTACTGTATTCTCAGTAACGCCACTCTTCAAACCGCCAAATACACCCGCAATACACATAGGCTCCTTAGCATTGCAAATCATAAGGTCTGCAGATGAAAGGGTTCTCTCAACCTCATCCAAAGTAGTGAATTTTGTACCCTCAGCACAATAGTCAACCACAACCTCATTACCCTCAATCATATCGGCATCAAATGCGTGCATAGGCTGACCCATCTCCATAAGGATATAGTTTGTAATATCCACTATGCTGTTAATAGGACGCAAGCCAATTGTCATAAGCTTGGACTTCAACCAGTCTGGAGACTCGGTAACTTTTACATTCTTAATGGTAAGACCGCTATATCTTGGAGCACCCTCCTTAGCATTTACAGTAACCTTAACGGCACCCTCCTTGCTTGCAGCAGCAAGTTTTGCATCAAACTCCTCTACAGATGGAAGAGTAAGTTCACCTCCAAGATTGTTTGCTTTAAGGTATGCACTCAAATCTCTTGCAACACCAATGAACGAAGCTGCATCAACCCTGTTTGGTGTAAGGCCAATCTCATAAAGTGTATCAGTCTTAAGATTCAGATAATCCTTGGCTGATGTACCGGGAACCGCAGCCGGATCCAACACCATAATACCCTCGTGGTTATGTCCAATACCCAACTCATCCTCTGCACACAACATACCAAAAGACTCAACACCACGTATTTTGGATTTCTTTATCTTAATCTCATCCCCATTACTGAAAGTAAGTTTTGTATTAAGAGTTGCAAGCATAACCTTCTGTCCTGCTGCAACATTAGGGGCTCCACAAACAATCTGTAAAGGCTCACCATTACCTGCATTTACCTTAGTAACATGAAGATGGTCAGAATCTGGATGATTCTCACATTCCAGCACCTCAGCAACCACAACACCTGCAAGGCCTCCTGGAATCTCCTCTACCTCTTCAAAATGTTCAACTTCCAATCCAATTGAGGTAAGCACTTTCTCCACCTCGGCAGGAGTCAAATCAAACTTAACGTACTCCTTTAGCCAATTATACGAAATATTCATATTATATAGTAACTCAAATTATTTCTTGAACAACGACGCAACAAAATCTCTCTTGTTGAATATCTGCAAATCCTCTATCTTCTCACCAACACCAATAAATTTCACAGGAATCTGGAACTGGTCAGAGATACCAATCACAACTCCACCTTTTGCAGTTCCATCAAGTTTGGTAACAGCAAGAGCTGTAACATCAGTAGCCTTTGTAAACTCCTTAGCCTGCTGGTACGCATTCTGACCGGTAGAGCCATCCAGAACCAACAGCACCTCGTGCGGAGCATCGGGAACAACCTTACGCATAACATTCCTGATTTTTGTAAGCTCATTCATAAGATTAACCTTGTTATGAAGGCGGCCCGCAGTATCTATAAGAACCACATCAGCATCCTGTGCCACTGCCGATTTAAGAGTATCGTATGCTACCGAAGCAGGATCAGCACCCATTCCCTGCTTAACAATAGGGACACCAGCCCTCTCGCTCCAAATTACAAGCTGGTCAACAGCCGCAGCCCTAAAAGTATCTGCAGCACCAAGCACAACCTTTTTACCACTGTTTTTCAATCTTGAGGCCAGCTTCCCGATAGTTGTAGTCTTTCCAACGCCATTCACTCCAACTACCATAATTACATACGGTTTCTTGGAGAAGTCAAAAACATTCTCCTGGTCACCTGCACCACTCTCATCCGATTTTATATTCAACAGTTTCTCAATCTCATCCCTAAGAATGGAATTGAGTTCTTCTGTATTCATAAACTTGTCTCTGGCAACACGCTCCTGAAGACTCTCTATAATCTTAAGGGTTGTCTCAACTCCCAAGTCTGATGCTATAAGAGCCTCTTCAATACCATCCAGAACATCATCATCAACAGTTGACTTTCCAACAATTGCACGTGAAATCTTCTCAAAGATTCCCATTTTGGTCTTCTGCAGACCCTGATCCAAAGACTCTTTCTCCTCCTTGGATTTTTTGCCGAACAATCCGAAAAACGCCATAATCTATAGGTTTGGTTAGTTAACCCGCAAATATAGGAAAAAGAAATGCAAACAAAAAGCGGTAACCCTTGTGGATTACCGCTTTTCTCATATCTCTACACAAAATTATTTCTTTGTGAAAAAGTTCTTAACCTCTGCAGTTGGAACCATCTCCTCGTTGAACACGTAAGCGCCGGTTCTCTCTGATTTAACCATTTTGATGCATTTCACAACGTTTTTCAACTGTGATTTGTCACCACTAAATGTTGCTACCGCTTTCTTTGCCATTTCTTAAAATCCTTTAAAAGTTTTTAAAATTATTTAATCTCACGGTGCACAGTCACTTTCTTTAGGAAAGGATTATATTTTTTGCGCTCCAATCTTTGAGTTGTGTTCTTTTTGTTCTTAGTAGTAATATACCTAGACATTCCTGGTACACCACTCTCTCTTTGCTCAGTACACTCTAGGATAACCTGTACTCTATTGCCTTTACCTTTCTTTGCCATAGTCTAAATATATTTATACCAAGTTAATCAATCCGTTTTTCTCTGCAGTTTTCAATGAAGCTGCCAAGCCGTTTTTGTGAATATTTCTAATACCTGCTGCAGAAACTTTAAGGGTAACGAATCTACCCTCCTCCTCCAACCAGAACTTCTTGGTTCTTAGGTTTGGAGCAAACTCACGTTTGGTGCGGCGTTTAGAGTGGGAAACATTGTTTCCTACCATCCTCTTTTTACCTGTTATTTGACAAACTCTTGCCATCTTTATATATACTTTTTTATTATTATTCTAATTTGAGGTTGCAAATATCCCTCTTTTTTTTAAATAATACAAATGTTTTTTAGACAAACTTAAATATCCTGTTCCACCTTATATTTGATGGGAAAGATTTATACTTATCTGTTGAGAACCAAATCACTGACGGTCTTCCAACAATATGATCCTCCGGAACAAATCCCCAGTAACGGGAATCAAGGGAGTTATGTCTGTTGTCGCCCATCATAAAGTAATAATCCTGTTTGAAAGTGTACTTATTACTCTTCTCTCCATTTATATAAAACTCGCCATCCTTATACTCAAATGTGTTGTTCTCGTAGGCTGTAATAATCCTCTCGTACAACTTATAGTTGGTGGCATCCAACTCTATAGTTTCGCCCTTCGCAGGGATCCATATAGGGCCGTAATTATCTCTTGTCCACTTGAACTCCTCGCTGAACGGGAAAAGCATCGCTGGGGAGTCGGGATAATCCGGCGGATATATATCAATATTCTGTCTTACTTCAACTATATTTCCCAAAGATTTCACTTTCTCAAGCTCTTTCTTTGTTAGAGGAAGATTAGGATAACCCGGCATTTGCGGATCGTACCAGATCTCTCCCTGGTTCATTCCAAAATCTGAAATGATTTTTGGATTTATAGCTGTTCCATTTGTGTAAACGGCGTAGGTGTTCTGAATCCCTTCAAATTGTGGCTGGGGAACCCCATTCACTATCACCTCTCCGTTGACTACGCTTAGTGTATCACCGGCAATTGCCACACACCTTTTAACATAATTGTCTTTTTTGTCGTTTGGCCTTACCACTACAGGACCGTACATCTTTTGGGTATACTCCCTGCCGTTAAGCCTCACGTGTGTGTAGTAATCATCCATTGGTGCCTTTCTAAGGATAGTATCACCGTGTGGAAATCCGAATACTACTATTTCATCCCTCTTTACGGTTGAGAAGCCTTTCAATCTCCTGTAATCATTCTGGATTAACGTAGAGTATGATTCGCCTCCTACAACCGGCATTACATTATGCACCAGCGGGAATGAGATTGGGGTTTGCGGAACCTTTGGACCATACTGCAATTTGCTTACAAACAAATAGTCACCTACCATCAGTGTCTTCTCCATAGAAGAGGTAGGAATTGTATATGCCTCAAAGAAGAACATCCTTATGAAAGTTGCAGCTACAACAGCAAATACAAGTGCATCAATCCACTCAACAACGCTGTTTGCCTTACTTCCCTCCTTTGATTTCTTTCTCCAGAAGGCCCATTTCACTTTTTGGGTAACGTAAATGTCAAAAATTACAGCCAAGCCCAAAAGCCACCAATAATTTCCGAGCCATATTACCCAAAGGAGATAAAGACCTCCCCAAAGTAAAAATTTAAACCATCTATTTTTCAAGAAACCCAAGTTCAACCCCTGTAATATTTTATATCTGTTCTAAACTTCTCTGTTTATTTTACAGAATTGATGATTGCCTCACACGCCTGTGGGTTATTCATAGCAAGGTCTGCAAGAACTTTACGGTTAAGACCAACATTGTTCTTAGCAAGCTTACCAATGAACTGTGAGTAGTTCATACCGTGTAGACGAGCTGCAGCATTGATTCTCTGAATCCACAATGCACGGAATACTCTCTTTTTGGTCTTACGGTCTCTGTAAGCATAAGTTAAACCCTTCTCATAGGTGTTTTTGGCAACTGTCCAAACATTTGCTCTGGCAAGGAAGTTACCTCTGGTCTGTTTAAGAATTTTTTTACGGCGCGCTCTAGATGCTACCGAATTTACCGATCTTGGCATACTTTAATGTTTTGTGAATGTCAGCGTTCTTCTCCATTAAGAAACTTATCCTGCTGATCACTCGGTTAATAAATAATTAAGCTAAAATTAGTTCTTTTACTCTCTTCTCATCTGCATTAGCTACAACAGCAGAGTAAGTAAGATTTCTTTTTTGCTTAGTTGTCTTTTTAGTCAAAATGTGACTTTTGAAAGCGTGCTTTCTTTTTACTTTACCCGATCCGGTAAGCTGGAAACGCTTTTTGGCACCGGAATTGGACTTCATCTTAGGCATTGCTTAAATATTTTTAGTTAGTAATAAAATTAAAGTTCCTATTTCTTTTTAACTGGAGCAATCATCATAATCATCCTCTTGCCTTCCAGTTTTGGCATCTGCTCAGCTTTACCGTAGTTCTCCAACTCAACAGCAAATCTTAGAAGCAGCTTTTCACCCTGCTCGGAGAAAAGGATTGATCTTCCTTTAAAGAAGACATAAGCCTTAACTTTCGATCCCTCCTCCAAGAAACTCTGGGCATGTTTCAACTTGAACTGGAAATCATGCTCGTCAGTATTAGGACCAAAACGGATCTCCTTAATGGTTACCTTGCTGGCATTGGCCTTCATCTCTTTGGCTTTCTTCTTCTGCTGGTACAGGTATTTCTGATAATCAATAATCTTACATACCGGTGGTTCAGCATTTGGAGAAATCTCAACAAGATCAAGTTCCATTTCTGCGGCCATCTTAAGGGCCTCCTGCAAAGGATATACCTTCTGTTCTGGTACGTTATCTCCAACGACTCTCACCTGAGGTGATCTGATCTCCTCATTGATTCTTGGTCCTTCATCTTTCTTTTTAGGACCCTGAGCTCTTGAGCCGTTATTTTCAGGGGCACCATTTGTTTTCTTAACAAATCCCCCCGGACGAGGTTTAAAAGGTGTTGCGATAAATTTGTCCTCCCTTTAAATTATTAGTATTCTATAATTCAAGTTCAATTGTTCTATTTTGCAAGCTGTGCGGCAATCTCATCTTTAATGTAGGTAACAAACTTCTCTACCTCCATTGCTCCCAAATCTTCACCGCCCTGTTTACGCACAGAAACAGAGTTGGAAGAGACCTCTTTCTCGCCTACAATAAGCTGGAAAGGCATTCTCTTTAACTCGTTCTCTCTAATCTTCTTACCGATAGTTTCGTTACGGTCATCAATTGAGGCGCGAATATCGGAATTATTTAGCAAATCGCAAACTTTTTTTGCAAAATCGTTATATTTTTCACTTACAGGCAATACCGCTACCTGATCAGGTGCCAACCACAATGGCAATCTGCCACCTGTATGCTCCAAAAGTACAGCAACGAATCTCTCCATTGAGCCGAACGGAGCACGGTGAATCATAATAGGACGGTATTTCTTATCATCTGCACCTGTGTACTCAAGGTCAAATCTCTCAGGAAGGTTGTAGTCTACCTG
>JAZSEZ010000079.1:0-3197 GCA_045531975.1 Candidatus Egerieisoma sp.
CGCTTGGCCTCCGACTTGGGAGTTAAAAAGGCTATAGAAGAGGGCAATCCGATTGCACTAATTGGCTGTAAACTATACAGGAAGATGAAATAAGACAGAGGAATCCCATTGCGATATAATTTGAAATTGGCCATTTTTTGCGGTTTTCAAATTATATTAAACCATTGAAAATAAGCGTGTTACATTTTGTGACAGAAAAATCTTGACATATCTTTGCCCCCAGAAACAGGGTTGACAAATTACCATCAACAATGTTTCTGAGGCAAAGGGCCTCCTCAGAAAATGGCCCCAATATATCTAAAATTTTTTTAGAGATGAAAAGAAATATTATTAAACACATTAAAGGCGTAGACCTTTCAACATCAGAGATTATCTCAGAAATTAAAATGGCATTTAATGAGCCAAAAGCAGTATTGTTAATGACTCCAAGGGTAGATAAAGGAGAGCAACCCTACGCTTGGATTGGAATTAGAGTGGAAGAAACCCAGTTAAACATGAAACTTCAACTTAACGAAGATATTATGAAGTTCCTCATAGCCTTTCTTCAGGACAAAGAGCTTCCCGAAGTTTCAGACTTCAAAATTCCAGAGGGTATTGTGGATGCCGAGAAATGGTTGACAAACCATTATAATGAGTACGCAGTAGAAGCACAGGCTGAGAAGAAAGAGGCTTCAACTTCTGAAGGAGTTTTTTACCTGAATAAAGTGTTGGTGTTTGAAAGGGGTAAGATTACCTACCCAGGCAAACCTTACGAAAGTATTCTTAGTATGCTTGTTGGGGCGTAAAGCCTCAGAGGAAGGGGAGGGTAAAAGCCCTCTCCCTTTTTTTAACCTTAAAAGGACGTATTATGTTAGTTGAAAAAATCCAACTTAACAACGGTCAATACATCGGCGAAGTTCTCAAAGAAATCCCCACCAATACAATCCTTGACAAGACCATCTGTGGATGTGGCGCAACAACCCTTGAGATAGAAACTCCAAGGCATTCCATAATCATAGAACCTAACCTGCCGGTAATTTTGGGCAAGCAAGACGGACATCCGGATATGTTGGGAGTATATGAAGCGGTTACCGTTCCCAAGGTGGAGGAGTATTTGCAGGAATATGCCAACAGTTATGAACCGCTTATAAATACTGATGGGAAAATTAGGTATGAGTTGCCGAAGAAAATATATTACAAGATGATGACTACCCCTGAAGGGTTCCATAAAGTCAAGACGGCAATAAATAACAGCGGAATGAACTTGTACCAAGATTTTTTTCTATTGTTTGATGAATGTGAAAAGGCAAGTCAGGATGTTGACTATAGAAATTCTATACTCAACCCAATAGATGACTTCTTTTTGTGCAACAACAAGGCAATGGTCTCAGCAACCCCTATAATTGTGAATGACCCCCGATTTGAACAGCAGGAATTCAAGAAAATAAAGGTTGCTCCCACCTATGACTATAGGCAACCGCTTTCCCTTGTGATTACAACCAATGTGAACAATATATTGGATAATATTTTTAGGAAATTACCACAGCATTTGAAAGCCTGTATCTTTTTCAATACAACAGAGGGAATTAAAGAGGTGGTTGAGCAGATGCATTTGAAAGGGCAAAGCAATATTTTCTGTGGGACAGAGAGCAGGAGTAAACTTTTAAAGGAAAATATACAAAGTGTTTATACCAACCTTGTAAAGATAGATGGTAAGATTCAGTTGGAAAGATATAATTTCTTTACAAGCCGTTTTTTTTCTGCGGTGGATATTATCCTTGATACCCCACCCGTTGTGATTATTGTCACAGATGTTTACAAATCCATGCATTCAATCATAGACCCTTATACAGAAGCGGTGCAGATTGCAGGGAGGTTCAGGAATGGAATCCATAAACTTTACCATATAACCAACTTCAATTCTATAATAGAACCCCAGAATAAAGAGCAGATAGAGCAGTTCCTGCATGAACAGCATGAATATTATACAAAGCTTAGGGAATTGTCAGAGACCGCCACAACAGGAGGCTCAATGACGGTTGCGGACCAATCATTGACAAGGGTGGATTATGCAAAATATATCCTGCCAAACGGGGACCCCAATTTCTTTATGTATAACAATACTGTGAGAGATGAACAAGTGCGAGGATGGTATAGAACCCCCAAGCATATCATAGGGGCTTATAACCATAAGTCTTTTGCTGTAACTCCGCATTTTGTGAAGTATAAAATGTCAGATGAGGATAGGCAAAAATTGGAGGAGGTCAAAAATAAATCCCAACAGGAGGCGAACCAATTTCTGTTGGAGTTAAGAGAAAAGTTAGAGAATCCAGATAACCATTATGATGAAGAATGCAAAAAATACATAGATAAGAATTGGCCTTTGGTGGCAGAAGGGTGCAGGGAACTTGGAGTGGAGGGGATGAGGTCTCTGCCTAATTTAAAGAATTTAACAATCTTGGACAAAATCAAGAAAAGCAGGGAGGCAAAACAATATAGCCAAAACTGTGTGGTTACAGCAGTATATGATAGTTTCAAGGTTGGTGAAACTTATCTGCTGAGTGAAGTAAATGAAAAATTGAAGGCCATATTTATTACAAATGGAATCAGAGTTGACAAGCGAGGGGTGGGCAAAGCTCTCAAGAAATATTTTGAGACAGAGGAGTGCTGGAGGCAGAAAAGTAAGGCTGTCCGCATCATCCGGAAAATTGAAATGGCTACTACCTAATTTATATATTCCCCTATATATAGACCCCTGAAAAAAATAGGTTGTCGGTTGCAAGTTGAAAATATAGCCCTCAAAGGGGGATTATCCCTCCAGATGTCCCCCCCCCCATTTCTTCTGAAAAATTTTCTGGAAACTCAGCCATCTTAACACATGTCCAGAATAATAATCCTTTTAAAAGGTTTGCCCCAGAAAAATTCATTTCATTTGTTTAGAATACTCAGTCTGCTTCTTGAATCCCGACAAATAAAAATATCAGCCTATGAAAACGGATTTCAAAGTTGCAGAGGTGCAATTGACTTACAAGAACAGGATTCCATGTAAAGAAAGACAACAGATTACAGGATCAGGAACGGCCTACCACATTGTAAAGGCACAGTTCCCCGATGAAACCATAGATTACAGGGAGAGTTTCAAGGTTATTTATATGAATAGGTCAAATCATGTTTTGGGATGCCTGACCGTATCCGAAGGTGGGCCATGCTCAACAGCC
>JAZSEZ010000034.1:0-6925 GCA_045531975.1 Candidatus Egerieisoma sp.
AATCCAGAAATTGAGCTCTGTTGAGCACGATTATTTGAAAAACGGTTATTGGGCAATGAACCTTAAGGAGGAGCTTCCTGCTCAGGGTCTTTCTGTTACTTTCATTGACAAGTTTGTGGATGTTACAGAGCGTTTGAACAAAGCTGTTGCAAAAGCAAAGAATGAGGCTGACTATAAGAAACGTTGGGATAAAGAGGTTGAGAAGATTAAGGCTGAGGCTACCAAAGCTGATCCTACCCTTAATGCAAGAGTTACCTCTTTCTACAACGACAATATGTACCTGCTTATTACCAGCAGAACTTTTAAGGATATCCGTTTTGTAGGTGCACCTCCTTCATCAATTGGTAAGTTTGGTGCTGATACAGACAACTGGATGTGGCCAAGACACACAGGTGACTTCTCTGTGTTCAGAGTTTATGCAGACAAGAACAACAACCCGGCAGAGTATTCAGAGGACAATGTTCCTTACACTCCAAAACAGTCTTTGAAAATCTCTTTGAAAGGTGTTAAGGAGAATGATTATGCTATGATTATTGGTTTCCCTGGCCGTACTACCCGCTTTATGAGCAGCGAGGAGGCTAAAGAGACTCAGAAGATAAACAATGCCATTAGCATTTTTGTTAGAGGCGAGAAACAGAAAATTTGGATGGCTGATATGGAGGCTGATCCAAAAGTAAGAATCCAGTATTCAAGCAAATACTCTAGCTCTTCTAACGGTTGGAAAAAATGGATGGGAATGAACGAGACCTTTGACAAGCTTAATGTTGTAGAGCGTAGAGCTGCTGAGGAGAAAGCATTCAACGAGTGGGTTGCTGCAGATCCTAAACGCGTAGAGAAATACGGCACTGCTGTTGAGACAATCAATAATGCAATTAAAGAGAGAGCTGAGGTTGCATACGTGTACAGATACATTAGCGAGTCACTATCTTCAATAGAGCTTATAAAAGCTCCAGTGTCAGCCAAGAGAGGCGGTATGGCTGCTTTCTT
The DNA here is from genome assembly GCA_045531975.1 of Candidatus Egerieisoma sp. GTDB lineage: Bacteria > Bacteroidota > Bacteroidia > Bacteroidales > UBA932 > Egerieousia. The sequence goes on from JAZSEZ010000034.1 coordinate 988, forward strand.
TAAAGATTATTCTGTAGATACAGACCGCAAGCTTGCAAAGAAAATGATTGCCATCTACAAAGAGAAGGTTGATGCAAAATACCACCCTGCATTCTTTGCAACAATTGATGGCCAGTTTGGTGGCAACATTGATGCATTTGTAGACAACTTGTTTGATACTTCTGTTTATGCAAGCAAAGAGAAATATGATGCTGCAGTAGCTTCTGGCGCAGATTTGAGCAAAGATCCTGTAGAGGCTCTAAGAGCAGACCTTCATAAGATCTCAAATATGGTTATGCCTAAACTTATGAAGAGTTCAGAGGTTATAAACAAAGCTAAGAAAGCATACGTAGCAGGTAATCTTGAGATGATGGGTGACAATGCTTCTTATCCTGATGCAAACTCAACAATGCGTCTAACTTACAGCAAAGTGCTTCCTTATTCACCAAAAGATGCAGTAATCTATGATTACGTAACCACTTTGGATGGTGTTATGGAGAAAGAGGATCCAAACAACTGGGAGTTTGTTGTTCCTGAGAAACTTAAGACCCTTTGGAAAAACCAGGACTTTGGTGAGTATGCTCTTGAGAACGGCAAAATGCCTGTATGTTTCCTATGTAACGGTGACATTACCGGCGGTAACTCAGGTTCTCCTGTATTGAACGACAAAGGTGAGCTTCTTGGCCTTGCATTTGACGGCAACTGGGAGGCAATGAGTGGTGACGTCATTTTTGAGCCAAGCCTACAGCGCTGTATTAACGTAGATATCCGCTATGTATTGTTCATCATTGACAAATACGGTGATGCAGGATATTTGTTGGATGAGATGAACATTGTAAAATAGTCCATCACCTCAAATAATATGATACTCCCGATAAATTATCGGGAAGAGGATTTTGAAAAATTGATATGACAACTTCTGAAATATTGGAATTGCTGGGTGGTGTTATCCACCCAGCTTTTGATAAAAGCATAACAGAACTTAACCTTGTGGAGGATGTTAAGATTGAACCTCTTAAAGATGCAGTGGGAAATGATATTCCCGACAGCTTTAAGGTTAAGTTCAAATTGGTATTCAAAAGCCCCGATGCCCTTGCAAGTGCATTGAAAAAAGCCTGCGAGGAGGCAATCTGTGCTGCCTGGCCGGGAACCAAAGTGAGCATCATTGAGATGGTGCGCGAGGGTTCTGCCCCTAAAAAAGCAAAGAAACTGGAGCTTGGACAGGAGCAATTGGAATCTGTCGGGAAGATAATTGCAATTGCCTCCGGTAAAGGTGGCGTTGGAAAATCTACCGTTTCTGTAAACCTTGCAATTACCCTTGCCAAAATGGGTTACAAGGTTGGTCTTGCAGATGCTGATGTATACGGCCCGTCAATTCCTAAAATGACCGGCACAGAGGGGGAGGTTCCCGATGTGGAGTTTATTTATGAAGATGGTTATACAGACCACGGTGAGGCTGCTATTGATGACCAGGATGCTGCCGGCAACCCTATGGGCAAGAACCCTCACGGCAAAACTGTGGGAGAATTGATTATTCCTGTAGAGAAATTTGGGGTAAAATGGATGTCAATAGGTTATTTTGCAAAACCTGAGCAGGCACTTATCTGGAGAGGTGCAATGGCTTGCAACGCCCTTAAACAGATGACCCTGCAGGTTAAGTGGGGCGAATTGGATTTCTTGCTGCTTGACCTTCCTCCGGGAACAGGCGACATTCACATAAGTATGGTTCACGACATTCCTCTTAACGGAGCAATTATTGTTACCACCCCTCAGGCTGTAGCTTTGGCAGATGTGGAGAAAGGTATAAATATGTTCCGCAACAAGGACATCAACAAACCTATCTTTGGATTGGTGGAGAATATGGCTTGGTTTACCCCTGCCGAGCTTCCTGAAAACAAATATTACATCTTTGGAAAGGATGGTGGCAAACAGATGGCTGCCAAATACAAAGTTCCTTTGCTTGGACAGATTCCTATTGTTCAGGGCATCCGCGAGTGCGGCGACGAGGGCATCCCTGCTGCAGTGAGTGCAGGCCCAATCTTTGACGCTTTTGTAGAGATTGCCAAAGCGCTGTAAACTGATGCAGCATTAAATATTACGAGAGTGACCAAAAGTCCTTTTCTGAACAAGCAATCCCCGTCAGAATATGCTCTGGCGGGGATTATTCTTTTATCAATATGACTTTGGGTCATCCTCGTTTCTTTTCTGGACAAAATTATAGTTTCCGTAAATCTATATAACAACTGACACATTTTACATACGTGTATATTCAACTTATGTACTATTTCACTTTTTCAAGTATCATATCTTCCGGAATTGAGAATCCGTTTAATAATTCAGGGTCGGTAATTTTTTGAGGATTACCATCTTTATCAATTGTATAATCGTCCCTCTCAAACATATCCGGTTCAATATGGAACTTCAGCCTGTGAGGATTGAGAGATTGAACTTTAAGATAAGAACTATAATCGGCTCTATTGATGGTTTTCTTATCTTTGAACCCAACATGCAAATCTGTTTGAGGAAACGAACTCCCTAATTTTTCATTATCTAAAGATAGATAAAAACGTATAAATTCACTACCCTTAATGTAATTTGCTGCATCATCCAGATTGTCATAAACTGTTACTCCATTTTTTATATATTTTACAAATCCTGTAAGAATATGATTTTTATATTTACCCAGCCAAATGTAATTGTGTTCAGTTATTTCAATAATGAACAATTCTTGTTCGGTTTCATATTTCCAGGTTCCAATAAAATTTTCAAAATTGTGAAGCTTGAAGTTTTCTTGAGCATTAATACTCTTAATGCAAAAAAGCATTACTGATATTATAATTAAAATGCGTTTCATGACAAGATTCATTTATTAATTTTTATACAACTGGTATTTGTATTTTGGAAAAAACTTTCATAGTCTGTAACATCATTGACATATTGGGAAAATATCGCTCCAGAAGCACTGTCGTATTTATGAAGAGATATTTTAAAGCCAGAATCCATAGTTCTCATAAAATTTAAAAACCTTGTAAAATGTTCCAATGTGCTACCACTTGACGTAAATTGCATTATATTCTCATATTGTTCACTAAATTCCCCATTAAAAATAATATTCGTTTCTGTACCAGTTACTATCTGCTCGGTATTTATCAAATAATTTATTCTGGCAATATCTTCCACCTCCATTACCATTATGTAATCGCCCATTATTATGCAGTTCCTAAAATTACTATGGTCCTGCACATTGCCATTTTTGAATCTCCAATATAATTTTTTCAAATCTGCTATAGAAGGATGAATTGTACCATTTGTATGAGTGTGCACAACATCCGTTGTATTTGCTTTAAAAGGTATTCGAACACCATCTTCGTCACCCTCCAGTTCAAAACATTCTGTAGGAGTTCTAATATATGCCAATTCTACATTACTCTCCTTTGCCCGTGTAAGATATTCCATTAACTTAGAGTAGTCCTTTGTTGCTCTTGCCAATTGACCACAAATACTATTTGAAGAATCAAAGTATGCTTCAATATTTAAACCTGATGTTGCAACAATTGTTTCAGATAAGGAGCGACCACTTAAACTACCTCCCCACCCTACAAATTCATATCCAGAAGTAGGGATTGCCTCTAATCTAACCTCTGAACCACTTGCATATATTCCTTGCCCTTCAACTAACCCTTCACCATATATATTAACTGTCAAATATACATTGGTAGAAGTGTTGTTATCCCCGCCTCCTCCAATCTCCTGACATTCACCAGAGCATTCTGACGATAAGCAATCTGGGCATCTGTCACCATCATCTCCGTTATTTCCACCCCCATTGCCACAGATACAATTTGACAAAAGCAAGTCGCATTGTTCACATGTAGCTTTTTCAATAACTATAGCAGGAGGAAGGGTTTCTGGACCTGCACCGCAACTTGGACAATAAGTATCTTCATCTGACATAGGCATTCTACATTCCCAACAATACTGATCTTGGCTCCTTGTTCCAACACTTTTTGTGCCAACTGAACCTAAATTGAGAATAAAAGCTTCTTGGGGATATGTATACTCCCTATCCCTATCATATATACTTAAGGTTATGCTTGTCCTGTGTAAATTCCTGTACTGGAACGCTCCTTTTAAACTGCCGTCGGGATTGGTGAAAAACTGATAACCTGTAAAGTTCTGCCTGTCTCCAGTCCATAGCCACGGGGAGTCTCCCTGAATTTCCACATCTGGATCAGATATGTATCCTACTACCGTTGAAAGGAAGATATGTACATTGCCGCTCTCCTTGTACCTCTGGATAATGAGGTTGCTCTGGAGTTTTACTTCCTTGTCCTCTTTTATCAGATGACCGTCTTTGGTAATATGCCCCATTGATGCCTGAAGGGGAATGTTATAAAGGATGGGTATTTCATAAATGTAAGACCATCCATTATCCGAAAAGTGGAATCTGTCCCAAAGAGGCGTCTGTTCCAGACTGTGAAAATAACTGCTCCCTTTCGTTTGGATGATTGGTTTAAGGTAAATTTCAGGAAAACAAAGGTTCTCAATATTTTCCTCATAGTGTTTTCTGGCGTCAGCCAGGCAGAAATCCTGGGGCTGCTTGTGTATGCTCTCAGGCACGGTGGAGTCTTTTACGCAGGCTCCAACGGTTATGGCAAGCAGCAACAGGCACGCATAAATTGCGTTGCGGGTGTTGTTTGTCATTATTGAAATGTTTTTAGTTAATAATTAATACAATTGCAAGATATGGATTTTGCGGAGATTATGCAAATATTTCTATTGCATCTCATAAAGTTCATGCCGTTTTACGTCTAAAGTGAGACCTACACCCCTCTTCGGGCACGTTTTGGGGCTGATTTGTTCCCCAACTGACAAATTGAACACAAGTTTATTATATCAAATGCAAAAGTTTTTCTTTTTTAGAAAAGAAGTTAGAAAAAAAGTTTGCATATTGCGTATGATATTTTTATAGATTGATAATGTGGAGATGTGGTATGACTCAACTAAATGCTCTAAGAATTTTTGACACCAAAAGAATTCGTACTTTATGGGATGAAGTGCATGAAAAGTGGTATTTCTCGGTGGTAGATGTAATTGAAGCTCTAACAGAAAGTAAGAATCCTACAGACTACCTGAAAAAGATGAGAAAGAGAGATGAACAGTTAGGCTTATACATAGGGACAAATTGTCCCCAGGTAGCAATGATTACTGAAACAGGTAAAAAGAGACTGACATTGGCTGCTGACACACAGCAATTGTTGCGAATAATCCAAGCTATACCATCTGTCAAAGCTGAACCTTTTAAAATTTGGATGGCAAAAGTTGCCAGTGAACGTTTGGATCAGATTCAAGACCCTGAATTATCTATAAAACAAGCTATGCAGGATTACAAGCGTTTAGGCTATTCTGATAATTGGATAAACCAAAGGATTAAATCTATTGAAATACGAAAAGAACTGACAGACGAATGGAAAAAGAGAGGTTTGCAAGAAACTACCCATTTTGCCACACTTACAGACATAATTTATCAAAGCTGGTCAGATATGACTGCCAGAGAGTATAAGAAATTTAAAGGCCTGAAGAAAGAGAACTTGAGAGATAATATGACTAATAAAGAATTGGTCCTAAATATGTTGGCTGAAATTTCTACTAAAGAAATCTCAGAAAGTTCTAACCCTGAGACCTTTGATGATCATAAAGAGATAGCTGCGCAAGGTGGAGAAGTTGCTAAAAATGCCCGACTTGAGCTTGAACGTAAAACCGGAAAATCTGTAATATCTCCATTAAATGCAAAAGACAGTTTGCAACTTGATGTTGGAGAAAAGCAATCTTGACAGATTATAATATACGACACTACGGGCACAGAATCGCGTGATTTTGTGCCCGTATTTTTTATCTGCTAACTGATCAGCAATGTAAGCTCCACAAACTGCTCCACTGAGAGTTGTTCCGGCCTCAA
>JAZSEZ010000068.1:0-3130 GCA_045531975.1 Candidatus Egerieisoma sp.
CTCTATCTGAATCATAGTAACCACCCTCTGTATTGTCAGCAATACGTTTTGGAATAGTTCCATTAGGGTTCTCAGGACTCCATGTATCAACCTCAGATTTCAACATATTTCTATGTGACCAATAATAACCATCCACACAAAGGTCATCAGTAGCATTATCCCAAATATAGTTTCCATATTTGTATGACCACGCCATAACAACAGAAAGGTTCTTATATCTGAAATCTACATTAAATCCACCATAACCTTTTGGAAGAGATGTTTTGCCTTCAAGAATCATTGAATTTGCCTTAGACCTTGTAGTTGGCATATAGTTGTAAGTATCATAAGGAACTATCTCACCTTTTGCAATCTGAGTTCCATCCTTAAGAACTACATCCTCACTTGCAGGTTTGCCACCCTCGTGGAAAGTACCTCTTGCATACATTGGCATACCTGTCTCCTTGTTCACTCCAAGGTAATCCCTTGTATAGTACTGGTAGAAACAATAGCCAGCTTTCCATATCTGCCTGTTTGAAACCTGCTGCTCACCCTCCTCAGAAAGTGCAAGCACCTTATTATTAATGGTAGACCAGTTTGCACCTACAGAAAGATCTATATCCCTCTTCCTTAGAATATCAACATTCAAAGACAACTCCCAACCTTTGTTCTGCATTGAACCAATATTTGTAAGGGTTGTTGAGAAACCTGTAGTTGAAGGAACTTTTGCATCAAGCAACAAGTCTGTGGTCTTCTTCTCAAAATACTCTACTGTAAAAGTATATTTGTCAAAAATTGTAGCATCAATTGCCACGTTCCAGTTCTTGTTCTTCTCCCAAGTAAGGTCTGTATTTGCAAGGTTTCCTGGATAACTAGCACCAGCAGGACCATACTGTTCAAAATCATACACAGACATATATCCAAAATAGTCAGAAGGAAGTGTACCGCTGGTACCGTAAGAACCTCTCAATTTACCGTCATTCAACCACTCAGCATCCTCAAGGAAGCTCTCATTTGAGAATCTCCACGAACCTGAAGCTGACCAGAAGTTACCCCAACGTGTATCAGGAGCCAGTCTTGAAGAACCGTCACGTCTAAATGTTCCTGTCAAATAATATTTTGCCTTATAGTCGTAGTTCAAGCTACCCAAAGCTGAAAGAAGGCCCTCCTCTCTAGAATATGAATATCCATCCTCATAGTTTGTTCCAAAAATAGACTCGGTAGCACCGGCATAAGAGAAATCAATCTTACCAATTCTTGTCATATGGTATCTCTCTTTCTCTGCCTCCCAACCTACCAATGCAGCAACATGGTGGTCCCCCCAAGTCTTGTCAAAATTAAGAGTTGAAGAACTTACCATCCTATTTACATTCCTATGTCTGTCAGACATATATCCTTCACCATATGCAGTGTAGTTAGGGTGTCCGTACAACCATCCGAATCTGTCATGAACATATAGCCAGTCACTGCTCAAAGTTGTTTTAGCAGTAAGATAATCTGTAAATTTAGCCTCTACAAAACCCTTAATGATCAAACGGTTCTGTTTTGCATCATTAATCTGTGCATCATATGACTGTACAGGGTTAATAGTAGAATAAGAAGAATTCCATCTCTCAAGATACAATGAGCCATCTTCTTTATATGCATATGGCCATCTTGGATTCAATATAACTTTCCAGATAAAAAATGGGTTATCTTTTGTTGATGCGCCCTCTTGGTGACCTTCCTGGAACTGCCATGAATACTGCACATTTGCACCAATCTTAATAAACTTATTCAAATTGGTTTCACCGTTGATGGTTGTTGAGAAACGCTGCAAATTATCAATTGCAACAACACCCTGCTGGTCTGTATATGCAACAGAAGCGTAAATTTTACCTTTATCGCCACCACCTGATACGCTATACTCATAATTCTGCGCTATACCTGTACGGAATAGCACATCTTCCCAATCCTTGTAAATATATTTGCTCTCATCGCGTGCAGGATAATATTTTTCAACCATTGCAGCTGTATAGGCATCCAATGAACTATAATTTTTATAAGCACTTGGATTAAGCTCACCATAATTGTACCATGCCTGTCTGTGCAATTCCTCCATTTCAGCATCAGAAGCCAATGGATAGTTGTCATACGCAAAATATGAGAAACCAGCGCTTGCCTTGAATGTTGAAACCAACTTGCCTGATTTACCTTTCTTGGTTGTAATAAGGATAACACCATTTGATGCACGTGAGCCGTAAAGTGAAGCTGCAGCAGCATCTTTCAATACTGTAATACTCTCAATGTCGCTAGGGTTAAGGAATGACATAGCACTTGTAGACATATTACCAGAAGCCCAGTCACCACTTGTTGCAGGGACTCCGTCAATTACATACAATGGAGCATTTCCTGCATTGAATGAACCGAAACCACGGATTGAGATATCAGCCTGAGCACCTGGCTGTCCTGAGAATGATGCAACCTGTACACCAGGAGCCTTACCGGCAAGTACAGACTCAAAACTTACAACCGGAGCATCCTTCATTGCATCCTGCTTAACTACAGATGCAGATCCTGAATAAGAACCTTTTTTAACTGTACCGTAGGCAACAACCATAACCTCATCCAAGGCCTGGGTATCTGCTGCAAGCGTAATTGGAATAACGGTTCTTCCGTTTACTACCACAACCTGTGTTTTGAAACCTACTGAAGAAACTACCAATGTAGCATCTTTAGGCACCTCCAAAACGAAATTACCGTCAACATCTGTGGATGTACCATTATTGGTTCCTTGCTGGAGAACATAGGCACCAATGATTGGTAATCCATCTTCTGAACCAACTACCGTACCTTTTACGGTAATTGACTGTGCTAATAACATTGTAGAACAAAATGCCATTAGCACCAATAGAATTAGTTTTTTCATTAGATATTATTTTAAGATAATTCAACATTGTAAAAGTAGCAAATCTTACAATAAAATTCAAATTTAAAAGCACCGCCAGGGAGAATTAGAGATAAAACAGCTACAAACAACAAGCGGACTACTCCAAATGGAATAGCCCGCTTGTCATTATCTCTGTACAGAAAATTAGAATCTGTCCTCAGAAGATACTGTCAATTTTTTTCTACCTCTACGGCGTCTTGCAGCCAATACTCTGCGACCGTT
>JAZSEZ010000085.1:0-5023 GCA_045531975.1 Candidatus Egerieisoma sp.
GTAGTATTGAACCTTTTACAGGAAAGGATGTTATATAAATGAAATAGTTTTTAAGTTAGGTTAACTCGGGCACGCCCTGCAGCACTCGGGATGAGGTTGCAGGGTGTGTTATTTTGAAGTATGTTGGGAGATGCAATAAGAGTTGAAATATTAAGGATGATAGTAAATTGAAGAGAACTTTTGATGTCAAGAGTTTGGGGGGGAAGGGTAATCCTGATAAGATAGTGTTTACCCAAGTCTCAAAATCTGAATTGGAAAAAAGAAGAGTTTCGGTCTATCAGTATTTTCTGTAATGATTCTAAGTTCATATTCTTTTGTGTTTGTGCACCGTATGCGGGGTTGTGGTGGTGTTCTAAGAGTTGATTAGTACATGTTTACATCTATAAAGTCTGGTTTGGATTATATTGTTAGGGTAGAAGAGTATCCTTATGATATGTATGCTGTTAAGTTTTTTGTAAAATGTTAAATTAAATAGTAAATTTGCGAATTGAACTTGTTTGGAAGATAACTATGATCATTGCAGTTGATTTTGATGGTACTATTGTTGAACACCGTTATCCTGCTATTGGCAAGGAGCGGTTGTTTGCTATTGAAACGTTGAAAAGGCTCAATAACGATGGGCATAAACTTATTCTTTGGACAGTGCGGGAGGGGCGTTTATTGGAGGAGGCTGTGGAGTTTTGTAGGGAGAGAGGTGTGGAGTTTTATGCTGTGAACCGGGATTATCCCGAGGAGGAGAAGGAGAAAAATTCGCACTTTTCACGTAAACTTAAGGCTGATGTGTGGATAGATGACAGAAATGTTGGAGGTTTGCCTGATTGGGGTACCATTTATGAAATGATTACCTATAACAAAACTTACGAGGATTTTTTACAGAATTCAATGGATGAGGAGGATGTGCTTCCTAAGAAGAGTTTTTTGGAGAGGTTATTTAGAAAATAATTAATTTGGTTAGAGATATGAAAATTAAAGCTATGTTGCTGGTGGCGGTGTGTGCTATGGTAATGGCAGCCTGCTCATCGTACAAGAGTGTTCCTTATTTGCAGGATTCTAATTCTAAAAAAACTATGGTGGCGGAAGAGCCTCTGTATGATGCTAGAATTATGCCTAAGGACCTGCTTACTATTACAGTGAATACTACAGATCAGGAAGCGGCTGCTCCTTTTAATATGACTGTACAGACAGCTCAGAATATGGCTATTTCAAAGTCTACTTATTCACAGCCAGTTTTACAACAGTATTTGGTGAGTAATGAGGGTACTATTGATTTTCCTGTATTAGGTGAGCTGAAAGTTGGTGGTTTGACAAAAAATCAGGCAGAAGACCTTATTCGAGAGAAACTGAGACCATATTTGAAAGAGGTTCCTATTGTAACTGTACGTATGGCTAACTACAAGATTTCAGTGTTGGGAGAGGTGGCTCGTCCTGGTACTTTTACTGTAAATAACGAGAAGGTGAATGTATTGGAGGCTCTTGCAATGGCTGGCGACCTTACTATCTGGGGCCAGAGAAATAATGTTAAATTGGTAAGAGAGGATGGAGAGGGTAACCGTAAGGTTGTGCACTTGGATCTTACAAAGTCTGACCTTATTACAAGTCCTTATTATTACTTGCAGCAGAATGATATCCTGTATGTTACCCCTAACAAAACAAAAGCCAAAAACTCTGGTGTAGGACAGACAACCAGTTTGTGGATTAGTGGAACCTCTATTTTGGTTTCTATTGCCAGTTTGTTGTTCAATATTCTTAAGTAATTTAATAAACCCTTTCTATATGAACGAGCAAAATAATCCAAATGTGGAGATGCAACAGAATGAGGAATCTGTAAACCTCTATGCCATAATATTTAAATACCTTGTTTATTGGCCTTGGTTTATTGTAAGTGTGTTGGTATGTGTGGTTGGAACATATGTGTATTTGCGTTATCAGGCACCTGTGTATGATATTAAGTCTGCCGTACTTATAAAGGATGAGCAGGGAAAGAATAAAAGTGCTACTGAAGCTTTATCTGCAATGCAGGGAATGGGTATGGTTTCTATGACCAGTAAGTTTGATAATGAGGTTCAGATTCTTAAATCAAAAACTTTGATTAAGAAGGTTGTTGTGGATTTGGACTTGTATATTACCCATAGTAAAAAGCAAACTTTTGGCTACAACATTCCGTTGTATAAAAATGAACCTGTGAAAGTGTATATGACTCCAGAGGAGGCAGACAAGTTGACTGGTGCCGTGAAGGTGGAAATGGCATATCATTCTAAAGACAGTTTGGATGTTGAAGTGGAGTATGTGGTGAAAGGTGACAAGAAGTCATTACAGCACAGTTTTGGTGAGTTGCCTGCTGCATTACCTACAGAGGTGGGTGTGTTGACTTTTACACCAGATACATCAATTGCTGCTGAGAGTTTGCAATTGTATGCAACAGTTGTGTCACCTACTTCTGCTGCAGCAAGTTATGGTACCGACCTGACTGTAGCACCTGTATCAAAGACTACTACCATTGCAAATATTAATGTTTTGAATACTGTAAAACAGCGTGGTGTAGATTTTATTTATAAATTGGTGGAGATTTATAATAATGATGCCAATGATGAGAAGAATGAAGTTGCATCTAAGACTGCTGCCTTTATTGAAGAGCGTTTGGCAATTATAGATAAGGAGTTGGGTAATACAGAGAATGAGTTGGCAGATTTCAAGCGTAGTTCAAGACTTACTAACTTGACCAGTGATGCCCAGCTTGCTTTGCAGGAAACCTCGCGTTATGAACAACAGATAGCAGAGAATGCAACTCAGATTAATTTGGTTCAGTATCTGCAAAATTATATTAACAATCCTTTAAATAAGGATGAGGTGATCCCAGCTAATGTGGGGTTGCAGGATCAGAACTTGGCAAATATTATTAACCAATACAATACTATGGTTGTTGAGCGTAAGCGTCTGTTGCGTACTTCTTCTGAAAGCAACCCTGCGGTAATTAATTTGAATGCCGGTATTGATGTGATGCGTACAACTGTACAGACAACTGTGAACAGTGTATTGAACGGACTTTATATAGCAGAGCGTAACTTGAAAAATGAGGCGCAAAAGCACGAAGGACGTATTAGTGAGGCACCTACTCAGGAGAAGAAATTCATTAGCATTCAGCGTCAGCAGGAGATTAAGGCTGCTCTTTATGTGATGTTGTTGCAGAAACGTGAGGAGAATGCAATTACATTGGCTGCAACAGCCAGCAACGGACGTATAATTGAGTTGCCATTAGCTGGCAATGTTCCGGTTTCACCTAAAAAGAAAATGTTTTTGTTGGCGGCTTTCATTTTTGGTTTGGCTGTTCCGGTTGGTATAATCTATTTGTTGGATCTTTTGAAGTATCAGATAGAGAACAGAGGAGATGTAGAACGTATAACAACAGTTCCTATTATTGCAGAGCTTCCTATGTGTTCTCAATCTAAGGGGCAGAAAGGTATGATTGTGGTACGAGAGAACAAGAACAACATTATGGAGGAAACATTCAGAAGTTTGAGAACCAGTATGTTGTTTATGTTGGAAAAAGGTGAGAAAGTAGTATTGTTCTCTTCATCGCAACCATCTGAAGGTAAGTCTTTTGTTGCAGGTAATTTGGCGGCCAGTATGGCTTTCTTGGGCAAGAAGGTTGTTGTGGTTGGTATGGATATCCGTAAACCTGGTTTGAATAAGGTTTTTGGTATTAATACCCGTACAAAAGGTATTACCAGTTATTTGAGCCATCCGGAAGAAGAAGATTTGTTCTCATTGATTATAAAATCTGAGATTAGTTCTAACCTGGATATACTTCCTGGTGGTACAGTTCCTCCTAACCCTACAGAGTTGGTTGCCCGTCCTGTATTGGATAAAGCTATTGATATGTTGAAAGAGAGATATGATTTGGTGATTTTGGATACAGCTCCTATTGCTATGGTAACAGATACAATTATCATTAGCCGTGTTGCAGATATGTGTGTTTATGTTTGCCGTGCAGATTATACACCAAAGGCTGCTTTTAAATTTGTGAATGTTCTTCAGAATCAGCATAAGTTTAAAAAGTTGGCTTGTGTTATTAATGCAATTGATATGAGCAAACGCAAGAATAACATATCTTATGGATACGGACATAAATATGGCTATGGCTATGGATACGGCTATGGCTACGGTTATGGATTTGAATCTGAGATAAAAAATAAGTAAAAGATTATTTTTAACGTTAAGAAAACACGCCCTGCAACACTCGGGATGAGGTTGCAGGGCGTGTTTTTGTGTGTAAAGGGTAAATTTTCTTTTTTTTTGTAAGTTTTTCTTTTTTTGAAAAGGGTTACGTATGTATTTGGTTATATTTGCATAAGAGAGGTTTTAATTTAAAGTGAGTGGTATGAAGAATAATTTACATTTGTATATTAAAAACTTCCGTGCAATTGAGGAGGCGGATTTGGCTTTGAGAGGAATTACAGTTGTTACAGGTGTTAACGGGTGTGGTAAGAGTACTCTTTCAAAATTTCTTTATTATTCCGTTAAATCTGTAAATGAATTTGATTCTATTGTTGTTAATGATCTTAATGAAGATTTGGCTGAAATAAGGAACTTTATTAGAATCCTTGGTCAGGAAATCCAGCGTGTAAAGGAGTTTAATGCAAATGAGAGCCTTGTACGTGAACCCTCTCCCAAGTATAGACATTTAAGAAGCAGAATTTATACCCTGTCGGATAAGGAAAGCATTATATCTTCAATAAAGGATATGGAAAGTGAGTATATGGAATTTTATACTCATTCTTTTGGTTTGCCTTCAAGTTCTCCAAAAAGATTGGTAAGCATTCTTGAAGACATTCTTGCTCCCGATGATAATACACTTGATTTTCCATCTTTAATGGCACGTTTGTATGATAGAATTGAGGATGTATTTTCTTATTATAACCTCGTACATGATACGCGTCCATCTAATCTGATTGAGGCGGAGTTGGCTTCTGTGTTTGAATCAAATTTCATTCCTGAGCTATATAGTATAAAAGAGTATGGGGAC
>JAZSEZ010000018.1:0-26455 GCA_045531975.1 Candidatus Egerieisoma sp.
TGTAATGAGTAAGAGAAAACTTCTTGAACTTGTTAAGAACAACTATGTACGCGGTTGGGATGACCCTCGTATGCCAACCATCTGCGGTATCCGCCGTAGCGGTTATACCCCAGAGTGTATCCGCCTGTTTGCAGAGAAAGTAGGTGTTGCAAAACGAGACAACACAATTGACCTTTCATTGTTGGAGTGGTGCGTAAGGGAGGATTTGAACAAACGTTCAAACAGATATATGACTGTGCTTGACCCTGTGAAACTTGTTATCACCAACTGGGAGGATGGCAAGATTGAGGAGTTCCAGGCACCGCTTAACCCTGCAGATCCTGACGGTCCAAAACGTACAGTGAAATTTGGCAAGGAGCTTTACATAGAGCGTGATGACTTTATGGAGGAGCCTCCTAAGAAATATTTCCGCTTGAAACCGGGTGGAGAGGTTAGAATGAAATACACCTACATCATCAAATGTGAGGAGGTTGTTAAGGATGAGAACGGAAACATTGTAGAGATTCGTTGTACATACGACCCAACCAGCAAACCGGGTGCAGGTGAGTGGCGTTCAGTTAAGGGCACTATCCACTGGGTAGCTTGTTCAGAGGCCAAAGAGGTTGAGGTAAGATTGGTAGATCGTTTGTTCACTGAGCCTTTTATGGATGCAATTCCAGAGGGTACAGACTACAAAGACTACTTGAACCCAGACTCAATGAACATCATTACCGGTTACGCAGAGCCAGCATTGTTGGAGGACAACAGCGGTATAGCAGTTCAGTTTGAGCGCCTTGGCTACTTTGTAAAAGACCAGGACTCAACCCCTGAAAAATTTGTATTCAACAAAACAACCGGTTTGAAAGACACATTCAAGAAATAATCTTCCCGACAGGGCGGAGAATTTATACCATTACGGGCACAGAATCGCAGAATTTTGTGCCCGTAGTGTGTTTTATAACATATTGGTGAGGATTTTTTGTAAATTAGCAGAAAATAGGAGACTGAGTTATGAAATATATAGGAGCACACGTAAGTGCGAGTGGTGGGGTGTTTAATGCACCGGTAAATGCGCATAATATTGGGGCAACGGCGTTTGCCTTGTTTACAAAGAATCAGAAGCAGTGGGTGGCAAAGCCACTTACAGATGAGGAGATAGGGTTGTTTAAGGATAATTGTGCAAAGTATGGTTATACTGCGGCGCAGATTCTTCCGCACGACAGTTATCTGATTAATTTGGGTAGCCCACGTGAGGAGGGGTTGCAGAAGTCACGTGCGGCGTTTATTGATGAGATGCGCCGTTGTGAGCAGTTGGGCTTGGACAGGTTGAACTTTCATCCGGGGAGTCATTTGAAGGAGATTTCTCCCGACGAATGTTTGGCCACCATTGCCCATTCCATAAATTTGGCATTGGACAAGACTCAAGGGGTTACCGCTGTTATTGAGAACACCGCAGGGCAGGGGAGCAACCTGGGTTATACTTTTGAGCAGATTGCCCAGATTATTGAGCAGGTGGAGGACAAAAGCAGAGTAGGTGTTTGTATTGATACTTGCCACAGTTTTGCGGCCGGGTATGACCTCTCTACAGAGTTGGGCTTTACCCAGGTGTTTGAGCATTTTGAGAATGTGATTGGATTCAAATATTTGCGTGGTATGCATCTTAATGATGCAATGAAACCTCTTGCAAGTAAAGTGGACCGTCATAGTACTTTAGGCAATGGAGTGCTTGGAATGGTACCGTTCCAGATGATTATGAAGGATTCCCGTTTTGACGGCATTCCACTCATTCTTGAGACACCAGACCCTGATATTTGGGCGCAGGAGCTGGATATGCTCAGAAGTTTCCAATAGGAATACAGGAGGCTTTAACTGATTTGGGAATAGTCAGTTGGAGCTTTTCCTGCTTTTTTGAGGGTTGCAAGTTGGGTGCGGAGGAGGGCATTTGCAGGTTGTTCCAGCAGTGGGTCCGACTCCAGAACGGTAAGAGCAAGCTGTCGGGAATCTTCAAGAATTTGGGAGTCTTTGGCCAGGTTGGATATGTGCAAATCCATTGAAAGACCGCTCTGAATAGTTCCCTCAAGGTCTCCCGGGCCGCGCATACGCAAATCTGCCTCGGCAAGTTCAAATCCGTCTGATGTCTGGCACATAAGTTCAATTCTCTGGCGGCTCTCTTTGCTGAGTTTGTAGCCCGTCATTAGTATGCAATATGATTTTTCAGAGCCTCGGCCCACACGTCCGCGCAACTGGTGCAGCTGGCTCAGGCCAAATCTCTCGGCACTCTCTATAATCATTACAGAGGCGTTAGGTACATTTACCCCTACTTCAATTACTGAGGTGGCAACAAGGATATGGGCACGCCCGCTGGCAAAGAGGTTCATATCGTGCTGCTTATCTTCGTTCTTCTGTTTGCCGTGTACAACTGCCGTTACGTATTGGGGAGCGGGGAACTCCTGAATTATTGTTTCATAACCCTCCTGCAGGTTCTTGTAGTCCATTTTCTCGCTCTCCTTAATGAGCGGATATACCACAAAAATCTGTCTGCCAGCCTTTATCTGTTCTTTCATAAAGGCAAAAATTCTTCCTCTTTGGGTTTCGGTGGCGTGAAGTGTCTGTACAGGCTTTCTCCCCGGAGGAAGTTCGTCAAGAACAGATACATCCAAATCTCCGTATAGGGTCATTGCCAATGTGCGGGGGATAGGGGTGGCAGTCATTACCAGAATATGCGGTGGAACAGCAGATTTTTCCCATAAGCGGGAGCGCTGTTCAACTCCAAAGCGGTGCTGTTCATCTATAACTGCAAGTCCAAGGTTCTTGAATACCACTACCTCCTCTATAAGGGCGTGGGTTCCTACAAGCACTTTTATCTCACCCGCAGCCAGTGCTGGCAACAGCTCTTTTCTCTCTTTAGGTTTTGTACTTCCGGTGAGGAGTGCAACTGAAACCCCTGTAGGGGCAAGCAACTCTGAAATTCCTTTATAGTGTTGTTGGGCCAATACCTCTGTTGGGGCCATAATGCAGGCCTGGTAGCCGTTGTCTACTGCCAGAAGAGAGCATAAAACTGCAACCAGAGTTTTTCCACTTCCCACATCACCCTGCAAAAGTCGGTTCATCTGTTTCCCACTCTTCATATCTGCGTACATCTCCTTTATTACCCTTTTCTGAGCACCTGTAAGTGGGTATGGGAGAGAAGAATAGCATTTATTGAATGCTTTTCCCACCTTTGGCATAAGGATTCCCCCATCATTGCGCATACGGATGCTTTTCTGCTTGAGCAGGCTCAACTGCAAATAGAAAAGTTCCTCATATTTTAGTCTCAGTTGTGCCCTTGCAAGGGTAGCATTGTCTGTGGGGAAATGGATATTCTTCAGTGCCTCCTGCAGTGTGCAGAGTTTTTTCTTCTGAAGAATATATGAAGGGAGACTGTCGGGAATAGAAGTGAGATATTTTTCCAGAATTGTGAGTTGGAATTTTGAAATCTGCTTGTTCCCAATGCCGCTGTTTTTGATTTTTTCTGTGCTGGAGTAGACACCCATCATTGAACTTCCGCCGTAAAGGATTTCATCTGTGGGGAGGTTGAGTTCAGGGTGGACCATATTTATAACTCCATTAAACTCAGATGGTTTTCCAAAGGCAATATACTCCTGGCCAACTTTCACTTTTTCCTGAATCCACTTTAGCCCTTTGAAAAACACCAGATCCATCCTGCCGGTTGGGTCCTGCAGGGTTGCCACAAATCTTTTGGTGCGGGGGGTATCTCCAACTGTTGTAACATTTGTAATTTTTCCGCGAACCTGAATGTATGCCATTGTTGGCTGCAACTCACTGATTGTGTAAACCTTGCTACGGTCTACATAACGGAACGGAAAAAAATACAGCATATCCCTGAATGTAAAGATTCCCAGCTCCTTGCCAAGAAGCTCCGCCCTCTTGGGGCCTATACCAGGAAGGTATTTTATTTCGGTATCAAGGATGTGTGCCATATTTACAAAGTTACGAAAAATTTTGGAAGTAGGTCCATTCGTGGGTGGCTGTGATGTGGAGGTAGTGCCAAGTGCCTTCCCAAGAGGTTAAGCATTCATACTCCGCTCACAACCCCTTGTAGGCCACATCAATGCGCTTAACCTATAGCAATTACGTTAGGTTAAGAGTGTTATGATGGTTTGTAACAACCTACAGAAGGGGTATACTTTACTAACCTCTTGCATTGTCCGCATTATGAATTTTAATGGAACGAATAATCTGTAGGGAAGATAATTTTTCTTAAATTTTTATTATCTTGCAAAGTTTTAACAAGAATATATATGGCGCGCAAAATAGTTATTGGAATAACACAGGGAGATACCAATGGTATAGGGTATGAGGTGATAATCAAGGCATTGTCTGATGCCAGAATTTTGGAAATGTGTACACCGGTAGTGTACGGCTCTTCAAAGGCGTTCGGATTCTACAGAAAAAATATACCTGAAACTGAGAATATTAACACAAATATTATTTCATCTGCAAAAGATGCACATCCAAAGAGGGTGAACATTGTAAATTGTCTTCCCGACAATATTCAGATTGAGCCGGGACAATGTACAAATGAAGGTGCAAAGGGGGCAATTATGGCACTTGAAAAGGCAGTTGAGGAGATTAAGGAGGGGCATTTGGATGCAATAATTACAGCACCATTCAACAAGAGATCGGTAAATGAGGAGACATTCAAATATGCTGGACACACAGAGTATCTGATTAAAGAGTTTGAGGCACAGGACGGACTTATGTTCCTCTGCTCAGACCAGATGAGGGTAGGTGTGGCAACTGGTCATATTGCAATCTCAAAGGTGCCGCAGGCTCTGAGTCAAGAGCTTATTGTGAGCAAACTTAAGATTATGAATGAGTCTTTGTTGAAAGATTTTGGAATAGTTAAGCCAAAACTTGCAGTTCTTGGACTTAATCCTCACTCCGGAGACAAAGGACTTATGGGTGATGAGGAGATTAATATCATAGCACCTGCAATCAAACAGGCAAATGAGGAGGGTGTATTGGCATTTGGCCCTTATCCTCCCGATGGTTTCTTTAGTGTGAATATGCAGTACAAATTTGATGCAGTACTTGCAATGTACCACGACCAGGGACTTATTCCGTTCAAGTCACTTGCATTTGACAGCGGTGTGAACTTCACTGCAGGATTGCCAATTGTAAGAACATCGCCTGACCACGGAACAGCATTTGACCTTGCTGGTGAGAATAAGGCAAATCCACAATCTATGATAAGTGCAATTTATCTTGCGGCGGATGTGTTCAAGAACAGGGAGCGCTATGAAGAGATGCATGCAAACCCTTTGAAAGTAAAGGAGTTTGAGGCACCTCAAAAAGAGAGACCCGGTAAACCTGTAATAGCATAAATGCAGCCTATAAACTTATATACCGACGGAGCTTCGAGAGGTAACCCCGGCCCGGGAGGGTACGGGGTTGTGCTTACTTGTGGCCCTCACCGCAAGGAACTTAGTGCGGGGTATTCCTGTACCACCAACAACAGAATGGAGCTGTTGGCGGTAATAGTGGGGCTTGAGGCCATTAAGAGACCAAATGCACAGGTGAACATCTATTCAGATTCTTCGTATGTTGTAAAGGCTGTAAATGAAGGGTGGCTTGCCAACTGGCAGAGGAAAGGGTTGCACAAACAGAAAAATGCAGACTTATGGGAGAGGTTCCTGAAAATATCCTCCAAGCACCGGTTGCGCTTCTTTTGGATAAAGGGGCACGCAGGGCATCCGGAGAATGAGAGATGTGACAGGCTTGCTGTAGAGGCGGCAACTTCCGGGAATTTGGCGGAAGATACGGGATATATTGCAGAACAACCGTCGGGAAGCTTATTTTAAAAATTTAGATTAAACCTTTTTGGATTCTGGAAGTCAAACAATGCGGACTAGAGAGAACAAAAAGGTTATTTATTAGGTAGCATTATGCCTCTTTAAGTTCAAATGGTTTATATTGTTGCTCGGGCACAAAATCAGACGGTTTTGTGCCCGCAGTGTTTTCTTGTGCCGGTTGGGGAACGTTTTGGCCTTCGGATGTGCCCCAACTGTGGCAATATGTTTGTTTTGTGTAAAAAAGGATTCCTTTAAATTTGCGTTTGTTTCCTCCAATCCCAAACAAATGAGATGGGACCTTACCAGAGTGGATAAGGAGAATTGGGATGTGTTGTGGGTTGCTGATGAAAGACAAATTTTCCCAGAAGGTACATCCTTGCCAATTAACATAATCCTTACTAAAGTTGAATAAACGAACTCGGGGACCGACTTCCATAAAAATTTTTAATACTCAGGCAAAAAGGTTATATTTGTACTTTGTACAAAAGTTGAATCATATGATTACATTTTTTGAGAATGAGAACCTCAGATATGCTATGATAGGTAGCGGAAGTTGGGCAACGGCGCTTGTAAAATTGTTGCTCAATCATCAGCAGAGCATATCGTGGTTCATGCGAAATCAAAAGAATATAGATAACATCCGTGAGAATCATCACAGCCGTTCGTATTTGCAGTCTGTTCTGCTTGATCCTACAAGGCTGAATATGAGTACAGATATAAATGAGGTTATAGAGGGTGCAGATGTATTGGTGTTCTGTGTGCCGTCTGCATATTTCCTTAATGTGATGAAGAATTTTACCGGTTCTTTGGAGAACAAGTTCATTATTTCTGCAATTAAGGGCTTTGTTGGCGAAATGAACCTTACAATTGCGGAGTATTTCCACAATGAGTATGATGTTCCGTTTGACAGAATAGGTATCATTAGCGGACCTTGTCACGCAGAAGAGGTGTCAATGGAGCGCCTTTCATATCTCACACTTACCAGCAAACATATTGAGGTGGCAAGAGCCCTTTGCGATGTTTTTGCCTGCAGATACATAAAAACTACTCCGGGTACAGATATTTACGGAGTTGAGTATGCGGCAGCCCTCAAGAATATATATGCAATAGCAGCAGGTATATGCCATGGCCTTGGGTACGGAGACAACTTTATGGCAGTTCTTATGACCAACGCCTTCAATGAGTTGGCAACTTTCATAAATGCCACTCATCCCGACGACTCCCGTGTAGTTAAGTCTGCGGCATATTTGGGCGACCTTCTTGTAACAGGATATTCCCAGTTCAGCCGAAACAGAACTTTTGGAAATATGATTGGAAAGGGATACTCAGTTAAGAGTGCCCAGGTGGAGATGAGTATGGTGGCAGAGGGATATTATGCAAGCCGCTGTATTCACGAGATTAACAAGGAGTACAGAATTGATATGCCTATTGCTGAAGCGGTGTACAGAATTTTGTATGAGGAGAGGTATCCTCCGTTTGTTATCAAGCAACTTACGGAAGAACTGTTCTAAAGAAGATTTATAGGGAAGAAAATTTAAAAAACAATAATATAATGGTTTCAATTAACTTAAAAGCTGCTGAAGGCTTTATTTCAGAGGCTCTTTTGAATGAGCAGATTGAGAAGGCATACGCCGGTTTGGATACAGTACTTAAGGGAGATGGTGCTGGTAATGATTTTTTGGGTTGGGTGAACCTTCCTTCTGAGATTGACGGTACCCTTATTGATGCTTGCAACAGTATTGTAAAGAGATGGATTGGCAAGGTAGATGCTGTGGTCGTTGTTGGTATTGGCGGTTCTTATCTTGGTGCAAAATGTGCTATTGAGGCACTTTCTCATACTTTCTCTGCAAGTATGCCTAATACTCATCCGCAGATTGTTTTTGCAGGTCAGAACATTTCTGAGGATTATACAGCTGAACTTTTGGAGTTCCTTTCACACAGAACATATGCTACAATTGTAATTTCAAAGTCAGGTACTACTACAGAGCCTGCAATTGCTTTCCGTATTCTAAAAGAGGATATGGAGAAGAGATTTGGCAAGGAGATTTGCAAAGAGAGAATTGTTGCAATTACAGATGCTTCAAAAGGTGCATTGAGAACTTTGGCAACTCAGGAGGGTTATACAACTTTTGTTATTCCTGATAACGTGGGTGGCCGATTCTCAGTTCTTACCCCTGTAGGTCTGCTTCCTATTGCTGTAGCTGGTTTTGATATTAAGGCTTTGGTAGAGGGTGCAAAACATATGCAGGATCTTTGCGCAAAAAAAGAGGCTTCAAATCCTGCAATCCTTTATGCTGCTGCACGTAATGCCGCTTATTCTTTGGGCAAGAAGATTGAGATTCTTGTAAACTACAACCCTAAATTGCAGTATTTGGGTGAGTGGTGGAAACAGCTTTATGGAGAGAGTGAGGGTAAAGACGGTAAAGGTATTTTCCCAGCTTCTGTAAACTTCTCTACAGATCTTCACTCAATGGGCCAGTACATTCAGGATGGTGAGAGAACTTTGTTTGAGACAAACGTGCTTGTTAAGAAAGCTTTCCATACTGTTAAGATTGAGGCTGACGAGCAGAACCTTGACGGTTTGAACTTCTTGGCTGGAAAACGTGTAGAGGAGGTTAACAAGATGGCTCAGTTGGGTACACGTCTTGCACATACAGATGGTGGTGTTCCTAACTTTGAGATTGAGATTGACCAGATTGATGAGTTCAACTTGGGTGAGTTGTTCTATATGTTTGAGATAGCTTGCGGTATCAGCGGTTATATGTTGGGCGTAAATCCGTTCAACCAGCCTGGTGTTGAGGATTACAAGAAGAATATGTTTGCTCTGTTGGACAAACCGGGCTATGAGGAGGCTTCTAAGGCTATCCGCGCAAGATTGTAATAATTGCATTGCAATTTGGTATATAAAGGGGTAGCTTGATGAGTTACCCCTTTTGTGTACCCGGGTAGTGTTTCCCCGCACGGGAAAAGGGGCGGAATTCTGCGCAGGATGGTGGAAATTATGCCCCGGGAATATGATATAGGGTGGGGGAGAGGTGTAATTAATTATCGGGAGGAAAATTATGGAATGGAATTTGGTTTTGAGGTTGTTTGTGGCAGGGATGCTGGGGGCAATCATTGGTTTGGATAGGGAGTACCGGGCCAAGGAGGCGGGGTTCAGGACCCATTTTCTGGTGAGCCTTGGCAGTGCATTGTTTATGGTTATATCGCAGTATGGTTTTGGTGCAGTGATAACGGCTGAAGGGGCAAATTATGATGGTGCACGTGTGGCGGCACAGATTGTGAGCGGTATTGGTTTCCTGGGTGCAGGTACAATCATTTTCCATAAGCAGTTTATCAGAGGTCTTACTACGGCGGCAGGTATGTGGGCTACTGCGGGGATTGGTATGGCTGTGGGAGGCGGTATGTATTTTATTGGCGTGGCTGCCACTATTCTTGTGCTTATAGGGCTTGAGGCCCTTACGTTGGCATTTGGTAAAGTGGGGCTGAGTTCTGTTTCAATCTCTTTTTACACTTCAGATAAATCCAATTTGGATAGAGTTGTTGAGGAGCTTCATAGGAAGAGGTATCATCTTGTGAGCTATACTTCGGCAGAGGAGTCTGTGGGTGGTGTACAAGTGTATAAAGCAGATATTATATTGAAAGTTAGGGGACACAGGGAGCAGAACGGCTTGTTTGTGTTCATCCAGTTGCTGGATAATATTTCCCAGTTAAAAGTTGAGTAAAAAGTAACATCATATGAATCCCTTATTGTCTGATTTGGCGTTGATTCTTATTGTTGCCGGTATTGTAACGGTAATTTTTAAGAAACTTAAACAGCCTCTTGTGCTTGGCTATATTGTGGCAGGTTTGCTTACCGGCCCGTATATAACTTTTATCCCAACTGTAAGCAATATTGAGAGTGTGGAGTTCTGGGGCAAGATAGGTGTGATATTCCTGTTGTTTGGTCTGGGACTGGAGTTCAGTTTCAAGAAGCTTAAAAAGGTGGGTGGTCCAGGATTTATAACGGTGTTTACCGAGGTGGTGATGATGTTCTGTATGGGAATTCTGGTTGGGCGCCTTATGGGATGGAGTTGGGTTTCTGCCACATTCCTTGGGGGTATGTTGAGTATCTCCTCTACATCCATTATCATTAAGGCGTTTGATGATATGGGGGTTAAGAACAAGAAGTTCACCCAAATGGTTTTTGGAGCCCTTGTGGTGGAGGATCTGGTGGCAATCCTAATTTTGGTGCTGCTTCCAGCACTTGTGTTGAGCAAAAGTTTCAACGGGGTTGAGCTGGCAGACAAAATTGCAAATCTGGCTCTGTTCCTGTTGCTCTGGTTTACCGGAGGTGTATTTCTTATCCCTTCTGTATTCAAAAAAATAAAGAAGCATCTCTCTGATGAGACAATAATTGTGGTTTCCCTTGGACTTTGCCTTATGATGGTGGTGATTACCGTTAATGCAGGTATTTCTGAGGCTCTTGGTGCTTTTGTAATGGGTTCAATCTTAAGCGGTACCATTCAAAGTGAGACTATTGTAAAACTTACCAAACCAATTAAGGATTTCTTTGGGGCAATTTTCTTTGTATCTGTAGGTATGCTTGTAGACCCTTCTGCAATTATCCAGTATTGGCCGCAGGTACTTATTATCTCTGCCGTAATTATTGTTGCCAAACCCCTTGCGGCTACCTTGGGTTTGCTCTTCTCAGGACAAACACTTAAAAATGCAATACTGTCGGGAGTATGTTTGTGCCAGATTGGTGAGTTTTCGTTTATTATTGTGCAGATGGGACTGGATCATAATGTGGTGCCAAAGCATCTGTATCCGGTGATTGTTACAGTCTCTATACTAACTACATTCATTACTCCGTATTGGATTAAAATGGGTGAACCTCTTTACAATCTCATTTACAATAATGTAAAGCCGCAGTGGCGGGTTGTTATTGAGCGTTTGGGTACAGGCAGAAAGACTTTGAACCAGGAGGGTGAGTGGAACAAACTGCTCAAATCTTATGCGTTGAGACTTTTCATATATGTGGGATGGCTTTTGTTTGTGGGTATCTTCTTTACCCAGATTGTATATCCGTATATTGTAAAATGGTTTGGTGAGGCAACACATATTAGGATAATCTCAGCTGCTGTAAACCTTTTTGCAATGGCTCCTTTCTTGTGGGCACTGCTAAAAAGGAAAGACAGCGACGGTGCTTTTGACAAAATCTGGCAAGACCAGAAATTTGCCCGCGGACCGCTTCTGTTTATGATGATACTGAAGTATCTGATAGCAATTATTGCGGTGTCAATAACTTTATCTGCATACGTTTCTGTTGGAATTGGTGCTGCACTTACCTTGTGTGTAATGGTAATTCTGGTGGTATCGGTTTCAAAAAAGATCAAGCACTACTACTCCAGAATTGAGACCAGGTTTCTTACAAACCTTAACAGCGAGGGTGGGCGACGCTCCCTTGTGATGCCACGTGAGCTGGCAGATGAGATTCATATAGAGAAAGTTGAGGTGGAGCCAAACTCTTTCCTTGCAGGAAAGGACATTTCCCATATCCACCACACAAAAAGGACAAATGCACTTATAATTCAGATACTCAGAGGTATGGAGGTAATAGACTTGCCTTCAAACAGAGAGATAATCTTCCCGATGGATATTCTCATTGTTCTTGGTACCGACAAGCAGATTATGGACTTTAAGGAGGCTGCAGAGGAGAAAAGAAAGCCTAATGAAGGGTCAGGTGCGGAACTTGAGTTGTTCCAGATAACTTTGGCAGAGAATTCTCCTTTAATAGGTGAGTGTGCAAACATTACCCATATAAGGGAGAAATTTGGAGTATTGCTTGTGGGGCTTGAGGGGGAGGATAACAATACATTCATAAGAACCACTTCGGCTACAGTTATACAAAGTGGAGATACCGTTTGGGTGGTAGGAGAGAAGCATAAAGTAAAAGATTTGAGGTAGAGAGTATGGAGAACCAGTTTTTAAGGAGTGTTGCCAGGGCATTTGTTCAGAACAGTGCATTGGATTGTGTGTTTGTGTTGCCCAACAGACGTTCGCTTAAATTTTTTCAGATGTATTTGGGCAAGGAGTATGGTGCTGTTACCGGCAAACCGCTCTTTTCTCCAAAAATTATTACAATCAGCGATTTCTTTGCACAGTTGGGCGGTCTTGTTCAGGCAGATAATGTGGAGCAGCTCTATCTGTTGTACAAAGAGTATATACTATTGAAATTCCCTTCAATTCCATTTGAACAGGCTATCCTTAAAGAGCCTTTTGATGAGTTCATCCATTGGGGGGATACAATTCTGAAAGACTTCAACGATATAGACAAATATATGGTTGATGCCCGCCAGCTTTTTACCAATATACAGGATCTGAAGGAGCTGGAGAATGATTATTCGTTCCTTACCCAAAAGCAGTTTGAGGCAGTAAAGACTTTCTGGGCTAACTACCTCAGAGGAGGTGAACTGAGCCAGAAGAAAGAATTCTTTGCCTCTATATGGGGAATTATGCATAATCTGTATGAGAACTTTAAGGAGGCATTGGCCTTAAAAGGGATGGGATATGAGGGGCAGATTTACCGTAGTGTTGCAGAGGGTATAACAGACTCAGAATTTGAGAAGAAGGTAGTTTTTATAGGCTTGAACGCTCCAAACAAATGCGAGAAAAAGGTGATGCAGCATTTGCGTGATACCGGGAAAGGTGATTTCTATTGGGATTTTTACGGTCCAATGTTAACCGATCCCCAGAATGGTGCCTCTGAGATAATCAGTGCATTTGTAAAGGAGTTCCCATCAGGTTTCAATATTGATGGAGGTGCTGTGGATATCCGGCAGCAGCGGGTAAGTGTATACGCATCACCGTCGGGAGTAGGACAGGCATTTGTGGTTGCAGATATTCTGGATAAACTTTTTCCCGGGGAGAGTGTGGATGCCAGGGATTCTTTTTCTACCGCTGTTGTTCTTCCCGATGAAAATCTCCTCCTTCCGGTTCTCAATTCCATACCGGAAAAGTTCAAATCCATAAATGTAACTATGGGGTATCCAATTACAACTACCCCGTTAATCTCTTTTATGGATCTTGTGAAACAGCTGCAGCTTGATGTGAGGGAGAAAAACGGCAAAATCTGTTTTTATCATAAATCCCTTATTGGGGTGTTGTCGCACGGATATATAAAACAAATTTCCCCTGATGGGGCAAAGAAGATAAAGGAGAGGGTAATAAAAGGGAATTTGATATATGTTCCGCAGGGTGGAGATGTGCTGGAATGCGAGGATGAGTTTCTTGCAGCTTTGTTAAGGGTGGCAAGATATCCTAAGGAGATTGCAGCATATCTGCTCAATCTGCTTGCTATGCTGGATGAACGGGTTGATACCTGGGAGAGGGAATTTGTGTACCAGTATTATCTGAAAGTGAAAAGACTTGATGATTTGGATATTCCAATGGAGGGAAAGACCTGGTTCAGGTTGCTGGAGCAGTTGTGCAGGGGTATAGTTGTTCCGTTTAAGGGAGAACCGTTGGCAGGACTTCAGGTAATGGGTACCCTTGAGACCAGGGCTCTGGATTTTGACAATGTTATCATAATTTCAGCAAATGAAGGGAAATTCCCATCTGCAAGTGTGGCCCAGTCGGTGGTGCCGTATAATTTGAGAATAGGTTTCGGGTTGCCTACATACGAACTTCAGGATGGTATTGCAGCTTACCATTTTTACAGGAGCATCTGCAGGGCAAAGAATATCTTTATGGTATATGATACCAGAAATGAGGGGTTGGGAAGTGGTGAAGCCAGCAGGTATGTGAAGCAGTTGAAGTATCATTTTGGAGCTCAGGTGCAGGAGGAGGCAGTTGCTGTTGCAGTGCAGGGAGAAAAAGAGGGGAACAGGATGGCGGTTGTAAAAGATGATGCCTTAATGGAACTGCTTGTAGAGAGGTTTGCAGCAGGTGGAAGCAAGTCACTTTCTGCCAGTGCAATAAATAATTATATTGCCTGCCCTTTGAAATTCTATTTTGAGAATGTGGAGGGGCTGAAGGAGGAGGATGAAATCTCTGAGAGTGTTGAGAGCAATGTTTTTGGAAGCATTTTCCATTATGTGATGGAAAATCTTTATAAAGGGTATGAGGGGAAAAGGGTTGCTCCCGATGATATAGAGGCAATGATGAGGAATAGAGAGCTTGTAAGCAGACTTATTGTGGATGGGTTCAAAGAGTATATGAAGGTGGAGGAATTGAGCGGACAGCACAAGATTGTTGAGGCACTTATCCAAAAGTATGTGAATCTGGCTCTGGCACTGGATAAAGGGAAAGCCCCTTTCAGGTATGAAAAGGGTGAGGGGGAGTTCCGTTATGAATTGCCGGTAAACAATGGGGCTATGCAGGTTAATTTCAGGGCATTTGTAGACAGAATAGATAGGATAATAGAAGGCAATGTTTTAAGGATAATTGATTACAAGACAGGCAGTGTGGATATGCTTCCAAAAGGGGAGGAACTGGGTGTGCTGTTTGATAAATTGGGAGAAGGCAAGTATAAGGCGGTATTGCAGCTTTATTTGTATGCATTGATTTGTCTGGAGAAAAAAATATGTGCAGGAGAACTTTCAGGCGAAGTGGAGCTGGTAATATATCCTTTGAAAAAGATATCCAAGGATGGTATTGCATCTTTGAAACTAGAAGAGGAGAAGCTGCAAACTTTCAAGGGGTTGCTTGTAGAGTGTGTTGAGGAGATTTTCAACAGTGAGGTTCCTTTCTACGCAAATCCCCAGAAGAAGCGTTGCGGATATTGCAGCCATGCAGCTTTATGCGGAAGATAGCTTGAGTGATAACGGGAAAATGGATTTTGGGTATGTTGAACATTTATAAGGCATCGGCAGGTGCAGGAAAGACACACAGACTTACAGGGGAGTATATAAAACTGCTCTTTGGACAACCGTATGCATTCAAGCATATTCTGGCGGTTACTTTTACCAATAAGGCTACTGATGAGATGAAGCAGAGGATTCTGGAGGAGCTGTACAAGTTGTCGGTGAAGGGGAAAGGGTCTGATTATTTGGATGGTATTAAAGAGTATACCGGTAAAGATGAGGAGTGGATAAGGGATAAGGCCAAAGAGATTCTAATTTCACTTTTGCACGATTATACCTCTTTTAGAGTAAGTACCATTGACAAGTTTTTCCAGCAGGTTATGCGTTCTTTTGCAAAAGAGCTGGGGCGTATGGCCACTTATAATGTTGAGCTTGACAGGGATAATGTTCTGATGAAGGCGGTAGACAGGATGTTTTCGGAATTGGATGAGCCTCAGAACCGCAAATTGCTTGAGTGGCTGATTGAGTATTCTCTTGAAACTATAGATAAGGGGGCGTCGTGGAATGTGAAGGGGGAGATTATGAAACTTGGAAAACAGATTTTTTCTGAAGATTTCAAATTGGCCAAAGAGAGGTGTTCTGGAGCAGAAGAGAACCTTACCATTGACGGGGTACTGCGTTTCAAACAGCAGGTGAAGGGGAAAATTTCTGGTTTTGAGGACAGGTTGGTTGGGTTGTGCAAAGAGGGGATGGGACAAATGAGGCATCATTCATTGGTGCCGTCTGATTTTAAAGGTGGGAAGACAAGATCTCCGTTCAACTATCTCTCTAAAGTTGTGCAGTGGAACGGGAAAGGGATTATTCCAATGCCAACAGCCACTTTGGAAAAAATTCATAATAATATTGATGAGTGGTTTACTGGTAGGAAGTGTCCGGCTGCAATTGAAGGGGTATATGGGGAACTGAATGAAACTGTCGGGAAGATATTGCTTTTTATAGAAGATGAATATTGCGGTTATGCTACTGCGTGTGCTGTGTATTCCAATTTGAATGTGCTGGGTATTTTGAATGATATATATGAGAGGGTTGTGGAGTATTGCAGGGAGAAAAATGTCATTCTCCTCTCTGAGTCTACGGAGTTGCTTGGGAAAATTATTGATGGAAGTGATACCCCGTTTGTGTATGAGAAGATAGGGGCAAGATTGGATAATTTTATGCTGGATGAGTTTCAGGATACATCTTCGTTGCAGTGGCGGAACTTTTATCCTTTGTTGTTGAACAGTCTTGCCGGTGGGAATGAGAATCTGATAGTGGGTGATGAGAAACAGAGCATCTACAGATGGAGAGGTTCGGACTGGAAGATTCTGAAAGAGGATTTGAATAATCTGTTCAGAAAAGATGAGTTGGGGGGTGAACCGCTTTTGGAAAATTACAGAAGTGGTGAGGAGATTAGAGAGTTCAATAATGATTTTTTCAGATTTTGTGCAGAAGTTGCGCAGGGTGTTTATGGTGAGGAGTGTGGCGGTAAAGAGACTATAAAGGAGCTGTATGAGGGGCTGGAGCAGAAAAAGCCAGAGGGTAAAGGGGAGAAAAGGAGTTTTGTGGAGGTTGAATTTGTTGATGTGGAGAATAATTTCAAAGATGAAGTGCTTGCTCTTCTGCCGGGGAAAATTGAGGAACTTCTGGCATCCGGATACAGTTTTAGAGATATGGCAGTACTTGTTAGAAAAGGGGAGGAGGGGAATGCTGTAGCAAATAAGTTGCTTGAATGCGGTTATGATATAATTTCAAGTGATTCCCTTTATATCCGTTCCAGCAAGGGGGTTCAGAAGCTGGTGAATATATTGAGGGAACTGGATAATCCCCAGAGCGCCTCATTGGCTGTGCTCCGTAAGTTTCAGAATATCCCTAACGCCGGTGAGATAAAGGAGTATTCACTATATCAGTTGTGTGAGAGGCTTGTAAGGGAGTCCTTGTCTGATGAAGAGAGGAAAGAGGTTGCTTTCCTTCAGGCTTTTATGGATATTGTTCTGGAGTTTGCTGTGAATAATGGAACTGACATTGCACAATTCCTGGAGTGGTGGGACAAGACCGGCTCTGAAAAGACAATTTCTGCTCCGGAAGATATGGATGCAATTACAATAACAACTATCCATAAATCCAAGGGGTTGGCCTATAAGGTGGTTATTGTGCCATTCCTTGATGAGAAACTTGATCATATACCGTCTATGGCACCCAATCTTTGGTGTTGCAGTGGTGATATGCCTGTTCCTGTCAAATATGTTAAAGGTTTGCTTGATACGGAGTTTGTAGATGAATACAATAAGGAGAGGCTGTACAAGTATATTGACAGTATAAATACGGTGTATGTTGCATTTACCAGACCTAAGGAGGGGTTGGTTGTTTATGCGGCCAAGATGAATGATTGTGGGAAGCAGGCTGGCAGTATGGCTGATATTCTGAATATTTACCATTCCAAATACAAGGAGAAGTTCAGTTGGGATGAGAAGATTGTGATAGGAGAAAAGATACAGCAGGAGGCCGGGCCGCAGTGCGAAGTAAAATTTGAGTTGAAGAATCCGTTTGGGAATACGATGGATTTGGGAAGAACAGCCACTGTTGCCCAGGGAGGTACTGTAGGGGAGGGGGAATCCATAAGGGAGCACGGAATAGCAATGCATTATGTCTTCTCTTTGGTTGATTATTCCAAGAGCGTTGGTGCGGCTGTAGATAAGGCTGTTGCAGAGGGGGTTGCAACATGTGGCAGGGATGAGCTGCTTGAGATGGTCAGGGGGAAAATAGATTCTGTAGAGGAATACGGATGGTTTTCTGATGAATATACAGTTATGAACGAGTGCAGTATCCTTACCCCAAATGGGGAGGAGAAGCGTCCCGACAGAGTTATAATTAAGGATGGGGAAGCGGTAGTGATAGATTACAAGTTTGGAGCATATTCCCCTGAGGATACAGATCTTCACAGAAGGTATAAAAAGCAGGTGAGCAGATACAAAGAACTGCTCACCTCAATGGGGTACACAAATGTTAAGGGCTATTTGTGGTATTTGTCTGCGGATACGGTTATATCTGTCTAAATTGTCTGGCCCTGAAATACATTTGACTGCTCGTATGGTACAAGTACACCTGTCATGGTAAGGTTGTTGCTGTTAAAGTTAGGGTAGATGGTTACAGTTGCCCTGTTGCCATTACCTGTAAGCTGTATATTTACAGTAGCTGAAACAGCAATGCCCTGATCCATAAAGTTGTAATATACAATTCCCCTTTTGCCCGTACTCATTGTTATGTTTGAGGGGGTACCCTCAACAGTAATTCCACCAACACCGTTAGGTCCGGGTCTGAAGTTGCTGGTTGCAATCTGTATAACAGCTTTACCATCATTCATTGATACAAAGTTGGTAAGGCTGGATACAAATTTTGTAAGACCTTGAGGAAACAGCAACTGGTCAGCTTCAATTACAAAACTTCCATCTTTAAGAGCTTGTACAGCCTGCTGGAAAAGTTGCTGGTTTTCAGCCTCCATAGCTTTCCTATGAGCGGCGCGTGCAGCTTTTCTGGCCTCTTGTCTGGTCATTGTGGTTTCATCTCCAAAGTCTTGTGCATTAAGTGCAGTTCCAAAAATAAGTAAAGTAAGCAGGGTAATTGAACATAAGTAAAATTTTTTCATTCCATTAAATTTAAAAGTTGTATCAATTACCCTTAGAAACAAACAACAGTACTGAATGTTTACAATGAGCGGCCTTTGAATACCTTTGACTTTGCAGGAGTGCTAATTTTACCGTTAAGTGTTATTTCATTGCTGTTGAAGTTAGGATATCTCATCTTATTTGAATTTTGTTAAACAATATCATTTCTCCCAGTAAATTAAGATTTTGTTAACAGAAAACAAAATGCCTTCATATCTGTTTTGAAGAGTAAGCGGATTAATTTAAAATTCAACATTATGAAAAAGGTATTTTTAGTTTTTACAATTGCTCTATTCAGCGTTTCAGCATTTGCCCAGAATGAAACCGTAATAGAGGTACAGGGACAGAAAGGACCGTATGTAACAAATGGCTTTTGGGACAATTGGTTTATCTCTGCCGGTGGTGGAGCACAAGTTTATTTTGGAGGAAGTGATAATCACGGAGATTTTGGTAAAAGGATTGCTCCGGCACTGGATGTTTCAATAGGTAAATGGATCACCCCATCTGTTGGTGTCAGATTGCAATATTCCGGATTACAGGCTAAAGGATGGTCATTTGGAGAACTTCCATACTCTGAGGGAAGCCCTGATTCAGGTGGATATTATAAGGAAAAATTCAATACAATGAATTTGCACGGCGATTTCTTATGGAATATTTCTAATGCAATAGGTGGAGAGGTTGACCGTTTCTGGAATTTTATCCCATTTGCAGGTGCAGGTTGGGCCAGATCTTGGGAGAACGGGACACACAAAAATGAGTTGGCTGTTTCTGTAGGTTTGCTTCACAATCTTAGAATTTCAGATGCTGTTGATGTGAACATAGAGATGAAGAGTATGCTTGTAAACCAGAGATTTGCCTATAACAACAGATCCAACGGGTTGGATGGACTTGTATCAGTTACAGCAGGCATTACATACAAATTTGGTGCAAGAGGTTTCCAAAGAGCTTCAGACCTGGTGGTAATAGAGGATAATACCCAATATGTAGAGCAGATTGCAATGCTTGAAAGTATGCTTGAAAAGGCAGAGAAGAAACGTATGGCCCTGATTGACCAGATAAACGCACAGCAAGTTGAACTTAATGAAGAGAGAAGTGAAGAGCAGCCTGTTCCTGTATTCCCTGATATGGCAATCTTCTTTGAGATAGGAAAGGCCAAAATCTCAGACAAGGCAATGATTAACATTGGATATATGGCCAATGTGATAAACCAGTTCCCTGAGAAGAAATATATCCTTTATGCTTCAGCAGATAAAGAGACCGGTACTCCTGAGTTCAATATGAAGTTGAGCCAGAAGAGGGGAGAGGCTGTTTACAAAGCAATGGTAGAGAAATTTGGAGTAAATCCAGATCAGTTGCAAGTGGTTGCCGTAGGTTCTACCCAGCAGAAATTTGATAAAGCACAACTTAACAGAGTTGTAGTTATAGAAGACCAAGAATAAACAGTAATGAAAACGGTAAAAGTTTTGGTGGCCTGCATATTTGCGGCCACCTTTTCTGTCCTAAAGGTAAATGGACAGGAAAAGGATACTCTTGTTTTGAAGGTTTTGGAGGAGAATGCCCCCAAATACTTCAACGCTCCGGGGATGCCCAGATTTTCAGTAATTGGAAAAGATCAGGAGTTCTATCTGGGTATTGGTGGTTATATAAGGGGTTCCGTATCGTATGATATGGGTAATCCTATTGAAAGCCCAATCTATTTTATTACCAGTGCTATACCAATGGAAAAGGTTCCGGGAAACAGTAGCCTGTTCCAGATGAGTGCAGCATCGTCAAATATCTTCTTCAACTTTGTGGCATTGCCGCAAACAGAAGATAAGGTTGGTGCATATATAGATTTCGGTTTTGGAGAGGGGATGAACAGCTATGGATTTTCATTGAAAGCTGCCTACCTGTCATACAGAAACTGGATTGTAGGTTATACAACAAGCCTCTTTACAGATGGAGCGGCAGCGGCCCAGACAATTGACCAGCAGGGGCCGAATGCAATGACTTTTCTTTTCAATTCGGTTATAGATTACCAGGTGGCACTGAACAAGCATTGGAAGGTGGGTATTGGTTTTGAATACCCCTCTGTAAATGCAACTTATGGTGATAATGGAAGAAAAGAGAACCAACGTATTCCCGATATTCCCCTTTATGTGCAATACAGCTGGAAAGAGGGGAAAGGATGGTTAAGACTGTCGGGAATATTGAGAAATATGCGTTACTATAATGTGCTGGCTCAGGAATCGGGGAACCAGCAGGGGATTGGTATAAAATTGAGCGGTGCCAGCCCGTTTGGAAAGAAATTTACCCTTTTCAGCCAGAGTGTTTATGGTAAAGGAATTGCATCTTATGTGCAGGATTTGCAGGGATTGGGATTGGATATGGTTCCTGTAGAAGGTGGCGGAATGGAAGGTGTGGATGTTGTGGGTTCATATATTGGCCTGCAATATTTCATAAATCCAAAATTGTCTGCATCTGCCACTTTCAGTGAGGTAAAATGTTTTTATCCCGAAAATGCTCTGAATATTGACGGTGGAACATACAAGACCGCAACATATTTTGTTACCAATATGATTTACAGAATTTCACCGGTATTGAGCACAGGTGTGGAATATTTGTGGGGAAGCAGAAGGAACAGGGATGATACATTCAAGCAGGATAACAGACTGCAGATGTCACTTAGAGTCAACTTCTAAAGAATTAGGGCAATCTTAAAACGATTGCCCTAATTCTTTTCCAATTGTTTGGCAGCATCATACAGGAAAGGCTATTCCATTGCATTTGTCCCTTTAATCTTGAAGGAGTAATTCATTAATGCACAACCTCCAATAATCATAGATATTCCTGTCCACCATACTACTGCTTCCATACCGTAAAGGATAGGCTGTATAAGTATGATTATACCACAAATAATTAGTACAATGGCAGAAAATACTGTCCATCCCCATCCTTCACCTCTCTCATTTTTAGGCCTGTATCCAATTCCAATTAAAGAGGAACCCTTGAACATAAGCCAGAATCCCAAGCATATGGGGAGTGCTAAGGCAGATACTGCCGGCATCATTGTAAGGACAAGTCCCAAAATAATCTCCACAACACCTGCAAATGCAAGCCAGCCCCTTCCCTTTATCCCTTTACCGGTAGCCATACCTACGTATATTACTCCCGACAAAATTATTGCAACACCAAAAAACAGTGTCATAATGAGATAGCTTATTTGAGGGAAAAGCAGCACCAGAATGCCCAATACCAGAATAATGATTCCCAAAACCAGAGGAATCCACCAATGTCTTTTTTCCATAATGATTAGTTTGATTAATTATTAACGTAAACTGGATAAATTATTCGGATAATTTATCCCTGATTTTCTTAAAAAGAGCAATCGGATTCTAAAAAAAGAAATGAATTTCAAAGAACCGGAAGCTTTCTCTTTTTTATTCATAGCCCGCAGTCTGGAAGGCCTATTTTCGCACAAAAAAAGTTGCGATGAAAAAATTGTACATTCTTTCGGGGCTGGTTGGGGCACTTCTTATAGGTAATAGTGCCATTGCCCAAAATATGTATGTTTCAACCAATCTGCTGGATTATCTTAATCTTGGAACAATCAACGGAGAGTTTGGTTTAAGTCCATTGCCCAGATGGTCGTTTTATGCGAGGGGAAGATATAATCCATTTACAATAAATATAGGGAGACAAATGCAGAACAGAGTTGCTGGTGGGGCTTTAGGTGTCAAATACTGGTTCTGGTATACCAATAGCGGATGGTTCATGGATTCCCATTTGGGGGCATCTATATATAACACAGGAGGAATATTTGATTCATATTCCTATGAGGGGAGAGCCTATAGCCTGTCTGTTGGTGGAGGATACTCATTTTTGCTTCATAAGAATTGGAATCTTGATTTTGGTATTGGAGTGCAGGGAGGTTATACATCATTTGTAAAATATGCTTGTCCCAGATGCGGAAAAGTTATGGGTGGAGATAAAAAGGCCTTTATAGCCCCCTCCAATATGCTGGTACAGCTTACACTACTATTGTAATAAGGTGTTGGGTGTCATTCTTAATGTACGCGGAATATGGTTCAGAGTGAATTTTTATTTGAGAGGGCAGGATTTATATTGTTCATTTCCTTTTTATTAGCAGGATGTGCTGGGGGAAAGAAACTGGCTAAGGTAGAGGAGATGGGGATAACGGCATCTGTGGCGGCGGGAAGTTTGGATGATGTGAGGATACAGATGAGTGATACTGATACACTTTCATCTCCACAGATAGTGGAGGTGACTGATTTGCAGGGGAACAGAATAGTGATGAATGCTGTAAAAGATGAGGAGACCGGAGAAATGGTAGCTACGGAGCATCTCAATGAAATTGTAGTGGTGGCAAAATTCAGACACGTGGCTGAGCGTAACGGTGTTGTTGATCTGGTGTTTGAATTGTCTGTGCCTATGGAGTTGCAGAACAACAGGTGGCAGGTGCGGTTTACACCCCAATATTATATAATGGGGGATACCCTTTATGCAGATAGGATATTAATTACAGGCAAGCATTTTCGCAAAGTGCAGAATTGGGAATATTCAATGTATGACAATTATACTGGAAAAATAGTATCTCCGGAGGTGGCCGATACTCTCTATTTGAGGAAAAAACAGATGGAAAGATTTATGTTGAGATATGACAGTTATAATGGCAGTGAAAACCGGTCAAGTATGGAGCAGAGGGCTGCAAGTCATTATAGGATGGGGTTGTTGGAGAAAATGAACCGTAACAGGGCTGCAGGGGAGGATGAAATATACAACCGGTTTGTTAAGGATCCATTTCCAATAGGTGGAGTGAGGCTGGATTCGGTTGTGTATGACAAATCCATAAATGGAATGAGGTATCATTATGTGCAGAGCATAGAGACCAGACCTGGACTCAAAAAAGTGGATATGGTACTTAATGGGGCGATTTTTACAAATGGAAGAAAACTTTGTGATTTGGTTGGTGCTGAACCTGTTACATTTTACATAAGTTCTATATCATCATTTGCAGATATTTCTGAAAGATATTTGAAAAAAGTAATTCACCGCGATTTGCATCTGAGTACATCGTATAATATTGAGTTCAGGAAAAACAAATGGAATATAGATCCCAATTACTCCCTTAACCGCAAAGAATTGTCATCTATAAAAAGAAATATAGCGCAGATTTTGGATAATAAGGAGTATGCTATGGATTCCATACTTATTACAGCCAGCGGTTCTCCGGATGGGACATTTTCTGTAAATGAAAAGATTTCAAAAAAGAGGGCAGAAGCAATTAGCCGTTACGTTTCAGATTATGTGAAATTCTACAGGGATTCTGTGCAGGGAAGTATGTGGAGTATAAATGAAGATGAGACTTATAGGGAAGAAAAAAGGGATGAAAGGGATTTTGATGTGGGGAATATAAAGAGTTATTTTCTTGCTGAGGATTGGAATACCCTTTATTCATTGTTGGAGAGGGATACCATGCTTTCCCAAAAAGGTAGTGTGATGGCTTTGTTTATGGTAGATGATTTGGATGACAGGGAGATAGCTCTGAAAAGATGTGCCGACTTCAAATATATAGAGGAAAATCTTTATCCCATATTGCGACGGGTAAAGTTCAATTTTAAACTTCACAGGAAAGGGGTATTGAAGGATACCGTACATACTACGGAACTTGATACCGTATATATGAATGGGGTAAAGGCTTTGATAGATAGGGATTATAAATTGGCTGTTACACTTTTAAGAGGGTATCATTGCTATAATACAGCGGTAGCCTTTGTATGTATGGATTATAATAAATCTGCCCTGGAGATCTTGTTGGGACTTCCCAGAGATGCCAGACGCGATTATATGATGGCAGTTGTGTATAGTCGCCTTGGAGATGAAAAGTTGGCTGTACAATATTATATGAACTCTATTGAACAGGACGAGAATATGCGTCACAGAGGTAATTTGGATCCGGAAATAAGTGCACTGATAAAAAAATATGAAATTTTTAACAATTAAAACTAAAAGAGTTATGAAAAAGATTTTTATTGCTATGGCTGCATTGGCTTGTGTCGTTTGCAGTTGTTCTAAAGTGAATGCCGAGTTAAATGAGAATGAAGCACAGGAGAGTGTGGTTTATATAACTCTCAATGATGGTACAGCTACCAGGGCTTCTGGTGCTGACCACGGGTTGCAGGCTCAGGACAATACCTTAAATAGTTTGGATATTTTAATCTTCAATTATGATGAGGAGGGAGAAAATTATGGTATGCTTGACGGTTACAAGAGATATTCAAAAAGTGATTTGACAACAACCAGTTCTTTATCTGTAAAAGCCACAACAGGAAAGAAAATGATTTATGCGATAGCAAACTCCCATAAAGATAATTGGGAGGGTGTAATGACACTTTCAGAATTTCAGGAACAGGTTACGGATTTACTTGATGAAGGTGCCAAAGATTTTATTATGATTGGTGGTAAGGAGGAGACTTTGCAATTGTCAACTTCTGTATCAATTGCAATAAGAAGGATGGTTGCCCGTGTGCAGTTGAATTCTGTAACGGCTGCTTTCACCGGAACTCCTTATGAAGGGACAGCATTGGAAGATGTAAAGGCATATTTGATAAATGTGCAGGGTGCAAAGTATATTCATAATGGAGAGGGTGATGATATGAAACTTATAAACTCCAAGAGGTATGTGGAGGCAGATGTGCAGGATGCTGCAATGGAAGGATTACTGTATGACGAACTTATCGCTTCTTTGCCGGAGGGTGCATATAATACAAAACATTACTTCTACTGTTATGAGAATAATATTTCTGAGGAGACAGATGCAAAAAGGTATACACGACTTGTTATTGAAGGAAAACTGAATGGAACAACATACTATTATCCTGTACCCATCAAACAGTTGAAGAGAAACTGCTGCTACGTCATTGATGTGAAAATTCAAAGACCCGGATCTTCGGATCCCGATAAAGATGTGGAGTTAGGAACATTCAAAGTCTCTTTGAATGTAACAGGATGGGAAACTACCTATTCAAATAATGTTGAATTCTAGTCATTCAGGTGTATGGGAAAGGAACTGCTGAAAAATATGTATTTATCTCTCAAGCAGATTCTTATCTATAGTGTTGTGTTGGGGCTTATACTGCTGGGCGGCTGTACCGTCTTTGAGGATAGAGACGGTTGCCCCAACTACCTGCAGATAGATCTGCAGGAGGTGGACAAGAACATTAAGGAGTGGCAAATGTGGCTCTTTAATGAGGAGGGTACACTTATATTAAAGGATACTATCTACAGACGCTCATATTCTGCTCCATATATAGTGCAGGTGCCAAGGTTTGATAGTGTAAAGTGTCTTTTATGGGGAAATATGCGAAGTGCCACTAACCTGATGGAGAACTATTCCTATACCACATATCTGGAAAAATTGGAAGATGTCTCAGCAGACTCACTCTATTTTTTTACAGAAACCATAAATACTAAAGGTGAAAATTCTTATATGAAGGTCTTGCCGGAAAAAGAGTTTGCAACTGTAGATATATATGTAAAAGGCTGGGTGGGAACAGATTATGAAGC
The DNA here is from genome assembly GCA_045531975.1 of Candidatus Egerieisoma sp. GTDB lineage: Bacteria > Bacteroidota > Bacteroidia > Bacteroidales > UBA932 > Egerieousia. Next base: position 25,888 of record JAZSEZ010000018.1, read on the forward strand.
TGATATGGTGCTGGAATGTGCAAGCTCGGGGTTTTATGTATCTGGAGAGTTACTTAACAGTAAATCTTTCACAGATGTGAAGATTCATGATATGGGAACTTACTATACACACTTCAGGTGCAGGATGTGGAGACAGCAGGATACGGAAAATATTGTTCTGAAACTTTTTATAAGGGATTTGCAGCCTGATGGTACATTAGGAAACATTTTGGTAGACAATGAGATACCAATTGGAGAATATCTGTTTGAAAATGGATACGATATGTATAGTCCGTCATTGGCGGATATCTCTATGGAGGTGGATTATTCTTATAACAGATTTATGATAAGGGCTGATGACTGGGAGGCAACCTACAAAATCTTAGCGGAGATTTAATTTTTTGAATTGTTTTTTGATAGTTTTGGGTAGAATTGTTTGTTAATTCAAAAAAAAACACTACTTTTGCAGTCCCAAAACGGGAGATTCGCTAGCTCAGCAGGTAGAGCACAACACTTTTAATGTTGGGGTCCTGGGTTCGAGCCCCAGGCGGATCACAGAAAAGCCTTGCAGAAATGCAGGGCTTTTTTT
>JAZSEZ010000031.1:0-3323 GCA_045531975.1 Candidatus Egerieisoma sp.
GGTAAATAATCTTTTCAAATCTGCAAGGGGGAGGAGGGGGATAAACCGGATACCGCCACCCTCCGGACTCTGACCTAAAAAAATTTTTTTCAAGAAAAAGGGCCCCACTTAACAAGCGGGACCCCAAAACGAAAAACAATATATTGGAAGACAAAAACTAATATCTTCTATTGCTGTAGAGTATGCTATAAAACTGCTCCTCTGTTTTTTCAGTATTGAACTGAAAATATTTCTCAAGGAAGTTCTTTACATTCACACAAGAATTTAGCTTCTTGTGGAGCCTTATGAGTTCTTTTACATCCGGCAGAACCTCCGCAAGATGAGCAGGAAGTTCCGTTGTGTAGGCCTTAATGAGTTTCTCCCTATATTTCTCTGTAAAGGCAACTTCTCCGTACTCATTTATTGTGAGGTCTTCTTTTTCAAATGTCGGATTCCAAGTTCTCAATATCGGGCCCACCTCTTCACTATATGAAGTATCAACGGAGTTTCTTGCTTTTTCTCTTGCATCATTCTGCAAGTACACCGGCATTCTTGTTGCCTTGATATAATCCTCAACCTCATTCATTACGGCATTTAGTTCCTTATTGGGGCCGTCTGCAACGGCTTGAAAGATGCCCTCCACATCGTGGGGGCGGTCATATTTCTTCAAAACCTCAACAAGTCTGTTTATAGGTTGTAGGTCAATATATAATCTTTTCTTGATTTCATCGTGCGCCGGAATAGGCACAAAGGTTATTTTATTTTTCATATTTTCTTAATTATTAAATTGTAAATACTTAAATTTTCTCTTCATATTTCTTGGGGATAATAACACCATTATAGTGAACATAACCGGCTAACATTGTGGCTATATCATTAACCCGATAATCCGCCAATAAATGTGATGCAAGGGGTGGTATGCTCTGCCCCGAAGCCTTGGGATTAAATGCTATTGAGTAAGCCTCTACTTGAGTATATCCGCAAACAATGTACAGCATTAAAAAAAGTTTCTCCTGCTCTGTCAGCCCCCTGCCGGACAGGAGTTTCTTAGGTGATTTAATCTTTTTTGCGCACATATTTTAACTTGTATTTTTGTTTTCTACTTATCTCCTCAGAATATGGCCCAATATATTTTTCACAGCCACATCTACCGCAGTCAAGCCACTGCATGGACCAATCTTTGTTCTTATGTGCTACACAATCATTAAACAATGTGCAGTTGGTACAAGACCGCTGAACAAACTCATAAAAACTGCTATCTGAATAAAAGTTTACCATCACTCAAAGCCCTCCCAACCATATTCTATAAAGTACGAAGCAATATCCCTGTGGTACCTCTCCATTTCTCTGATTGCAATGCTTGAGAATTCCTTGAAGATTTTTTCTTCTACAGGAGAGAACTTTATTTGTTTCTCATCTACAAGATAACACTGCTGAAGAGCAAGGCTCCAAAAATTCAAATCCGGATTTTTACGCAGTTCCCGGATAACCGGCTTGAAAAGTTCTTTTTCCAATGTCTTATATCTCATCCCTCTGCCCTCCAAATTTTCTGTTGAACCTCTCAATTGCCATCAATAGACCGCACCGGTGTATGTCATACCCAAGGTATAACCCGTTGGTGTTCGGTACTCTTTTTTTCAAAATATCTGCATCAATCCCAGTCAGCTGGATTGCTTGCTCAAGTGTGTAGTTGCTATTTAATGAAATCATTTCTCTTGTGTTTTATGCCCTGTTGAGGGCTGTTAATAAAAATAGAGTTGTTATTGTTGGACAAAACCATTTTGTCCGAACTTGGACAAGTAAAATCCCAATTTGGACAGATATTTCATAAGTAATTGATAATCACTCTTGTTATTTGGACAAATCGGGACAAAACTCTTGGACAAAAGGACAACCCCCTATATATAGGGGTGTCCGGTTTGTCCTAGATGTCTAGGGGTAAGTCTTCGGAGTCTTCTGCAAGTGATGCAAGGTAGTATGTACCAGCCTTGGAGACCTTGACAATTCCCCAAGAGAGAGCATCTTGGAGCCTTCTTGCAGCAGTCTTCTCACTCTTGCCGGAATAGGCTGCAAGTTGAGGTATCAGTTTTTCCTTTTGCCACAATGCCTGCCCAAACATTGCCCTCTTGAACAAATCTTCAACCTCTGACCGCTTTTTCTCAACTTTAGGAATGGAACAACCGACAGGAAGACCCTCAACGTTAACCCTAAAAGAAAACGGCTCAATCTCCCGATTTCGGCTATATACAGGGCTTACCGTTGCAATGCCCTCAGTGTTCTCCACTTGGAGGACTGTCTCACTCTTGTTGCACAACTCACTACCTAGATGACCTCTTGCATTGGTATCAGCCTTGTTTTGGTGCAGTATGCTGATAATGGCGCAATCCTGCTCTGTGGATATGGTCATAAGTGTTCCCACTAAACTAGAACTCTCCTTAATATCGTTAAAGTCTTTTGCCATATCTCTGATACCATCTATAATAACCAAATCGGGTTTAATTTCCATTATTGCTTCTCTTGCCATTTTTAGCCTGTTTTCAGCATCCAATTCACGGAGGGATAACATATATAGATTTTCTTTGTGGGTGTCTAAATCCCACTCACAAAGCCTGTAAATGCGTTTCTGAACATTGTTTACATGACTTTTTCCCTGCTCTGTATCTATTATCATTGCTATACCTCCGCATCCAGATATGCCAAGGAACTCATCTTCAAGAAATGCCGCTACTATAGCACTTATCAGAAATGTTTTGAATGCTTTGGGTTTGCCCGTTATAGTTGCGATGTTCCCTCTGCTGACTATATGCCGGTCTCCTTGGCTTACAACAGGTTTGGGCTCTGTAAATTCATCTGTAACCTTAATATGGTACTTATGGAAAGTTTGCACTTGCTCCACCAAATCCGTACATTTGCCAATGAATCCTGTTGCATCATGGGGGCTTATGGCCCCTGTTTCATTTTCTAGCATCCCCTACCTCCTTTTTTGCTTAATACGGCTGTCACCTCATCTTCGGAGAATAGCACCCTACCGCCAACCTTTGATGGGTGTAGAAGCCCTTTCTTAACCCAATTATGGAGGGTTGGCAGTGTGATGTGTCCGGCTCTACAAACCTCATCCCTTGTCATATTTCGGGGTACAGGCTTTAAGGCAAGAGCCAACCGCATCTCCTCTGCAATCAAAGCCCTTAAATCTTCCAAGGATATATCTCTCAGATATATGCCGTTGATTATAACCTCTTTGTTCATTTTTTAAAATTTTTATTAGAGGTTGCGCAACCTTTGATGTAGCAAAGGTAAAATGAGATAAAGAGAGGTTAAAAATGGGAAATTATAAGAAACAATAA
>JAZSEZ010000026.1:0-1592 GCA_045531975.1 Candidatus Egerieisoma sp.
GCAGGCAGCTTTTTCTAGTTTTCGTTGGATGTGGCAAATGCTATTGTCATTCCCATTAGAATTAAACTTAGTATTACAACTACTAATAAACCTTTGTAGATGAGGTAGCTTGCTACTGCTACCCAGAATAGTCCTATTAGAACCGATATAACTTTGTCCTTCATAATAGCAGTTTTTATAAAGAACAAAGTATAGAGGAAATAGTTTATAGACTCCAGTTTATCTGTTCCCCAGCCACCTTCTTACCGGCAAGTCATAAAGCTTTAGGCAAGTGTAGGCGAGCAACACGCAAATGAGTAATACACCTGCTACCACCGGCCAGCACTGCCCAAGGGTGTAAATCTCATTTTTAATGAGCCATTGGTAGAAGAGGTACATTATCGGGTAGTGGACAATGTATAGTGGGTAGGAGAGTTCTCCCAGGAAGTTGCTGATTCTCATAGAAAGGGCAGGTGCAGTTCTATCATTTTCAGGGGAAGGGACAGCTTGGGTAGCGGCTTTTGTGCTGGCAGAGGCCCCAAACCATACAATTATCGGGAAGAAAACAGTAATGCAGACCATCTCATATACTCCGTTGAGGCAAATTCCTCCGTAGGCGGGGAGGTATGGGACAGAGAAAATTGCAAATAGGGCTGCGGCGGCAATCCAGAAAAATCCTTTGATGCTTTTGAGGGGCTTGAAGTTGCGCGCCAGCAACATTCCCAACGAGAATGGGAACATCATTCTTATGAATCCCCCAAAGAAATTTACGGTGTCCAATGTCCAGCCTACCCCAATCATGCCGTAGGTGGAGATATCTGCTATGGCATACCACCCAAGGAGGATTCCCACTACGGCGGTTAAAATTCCCAATCCTCTTCCCGACAGTTTTCTGAGTAGTACGGCATACATTATGTTACCTATGTATTCGAAAAACAGTGACCAGCTTGGGCCATTGAGCGAGTACATCTCTCCGTTGCCCCTTACATCATATCCGGCCCCCGGGTAGGCTGGGATGAGGAGCATTCCAAGAACCAGTGCAACCATAATCCAGCCAAGGGAAGTTTGGGTGCCGTCCCACTTGAGCCCTCCACCCAGTAGGAATGTGGCAGTTCCAATCAGTGCCCCCATTACCACCATTGGATGCAGGCGGATAAGCCTGCGTTTGAAGAAACTCCATAGGGTAAATTTGTCCTCTTTGCTCCAGCGGCTGTCATAAGCATAGCTGATTACGAATCCCGACAGCATAAAGAAGAAATCCACTGCCAGATATCCGTGATTGAATGTGGTTATGGCTGTTCCTCCAGCAAAAGCAAATCCTTCAAAAACGTGATACCATACCACCATAAGGGCCGCTGCTCCACGCAATCCGTCCAATATCTGAAAGTGGGGTTTTGTATCTGGGAATTTTCCCTGCAGGTTGTTTTGCATACTCATCTCTTTCTTTAAAAATTGTTATTTTCTTCCGCTTACGCTCTTGGGGTGGCACGTTTTAGTGCATTTTTGTGCCGCAACTCACTTGTGTGGCACGTTCTGGTGCCATTTTGTTCCCCGGAGGCCAGGTTTTTCCTTAATATCTTAGTGCGGAGGTATCCTCCCCAGCTTCCTGCATA
>JAZSEZ010000049.1:0-54140 GCA_045531975.1 Candidatus Egerieisoma sp.
CTCTCCGTTCTCAAGTTTCTCCTCTTTGTATGCACCTGAAAGTACTGCAAGCACTGTTCTGTCTACACCAATTGAGGTCTCAATTACGTAAGGAACATAGCTCTCACCTTTCTCTGGATCAAAATACTGAAGTTTCTTGCCGGAGAACTCCTGGTGGCGGCCCAAGACAAAATCGGTACGTGAGTGGATACCCTCAAGCTCTTTAAAGCCGAATGGGAAGTTGAACTCAATATCAGTTGCCGCATTTGCATAATGTGCAAGTTTCTCGTGGTCGTGGTAACGGTAGTTCTCCTCACCCATTCCAAGAGCCTTATGCCATTTCAAACGGGTCTCTTTCCATTTTGCAAACCACTCAAGCTCCTCCCCGGGTTTTACAAAGAACTGCATCTCCATCTGCTCAAACTCCCTCATACGGAAAATGAACTGTCTTGCAACAATCTCATTTCTAAAGGCCTTACCAATCTGTGCAATACCAAACGGAAGTTTCATACGGCCGGTTTTCTGCACGTTAAGGTAGTTTACAAAAATACCCTGAGCAGTCTCGGGACGCAAATAAATGGTACCGCTCTCACCAGAAACACTACCCAATTGGGTGCTGAACATAAGGTTGAACTGTCTAACATCTGTCCAGTTTTTGGTACCTGAAATAGGGCAGGCAATCTCACAATCCAAAATCAATTGTTTCAGTGCATCCAAATCATTTGCATTAAGGGCAGCAACCATTCTCTCTCTGCACTCATCAATCTTCTTAACATTGCGCAAAACATTAGGATTAGTTGCACGGAACTGTGCCTCATCAAAAGCATCCCCAAATTTCTTGCGCCCTTTCTCAACATCCTTGTTAATCTTCTCCTCAAGTTTTGCAATATAATCCTCAAGAAGAACATCAGCCCTATATCTTTTCTTGGAATCCTTATTGTCAATCAACGGATCATTAAAAGCCCCAACGTGGCCCGAAGCCTCCCAAATTCTTGGGTGCATAAAAATTGCCGAGTCAATACCAACAATATTCTCGTTGAGTCTTACCATAGACTCCCACCAATATCTCTTAATGTTGTTTTTAAGCTCACTACCAAGCTGGCCATAATCATAAACTGCTCCCAAACCGTCATAAATCTCACTTGAAGGGAAAATGTACCCGTACTCCTTGGTATGGGCAATCAGATTTTTAAATAGGTCTTCCTGTGTCATAATTTATCTTATTATTTCTTAATTTTTTTCTTCCCGATAGTTTTATCCCCTTTCCCAGCAGGTTTAACTGCCTTCAGCTCATCATAAAGCTTTTTGGCAAAATCCCTGCTCTGCAACTGCGGATGAGGAATAACCAAATCAGGCGTTGAAACCTCAACAGGCTCCCAGCCATCCCCCACCTGCTTCTCCACCGCAAGGATATCTATATCAATAGGTCTGCTCTGGTAAATCCTCTTCCCCGAAGCATCAAACTGGGGTTCCTTCCTCTCTCTTCCCAACTCAACCTCAATCCTCTGGCACACCGCCAACACTTCAGCCGGCTCCAACTCAGTAAGGCAGCAGAAACTCTGGTTGAGAAAAGCTGCTACAGGGGTATCAAACCCCCACGGCTCTGTCTCCATAACCTGCGAAGTGTTCACTGCATCCCCCAGCGAAGCCACTTCAAGGTAATCGGGAAGAAGAGCATCAATAAGTTCCAGATTTGCAGAGTCAAGCATAGCCTGCCTCTCCCCCATATTGCTTCCTAAAAGAAGATAAACCTTATACATAGCAAAAATTATAAAAGTCCAAGTTCAAGCATAGCCTCCTCGCTCATACGGCTCTTGTCCCACTCAGGCTCAAAAACCAGCTTCAAAGCCACATCTGTAACCCCCGGAACATCCTTTACCGCCTCATTCACATTCTCCACCAGCTCATCCGCCATTGGGCAATTGGGGGCAGTAAGAGTCATCTCAATGAACACCTTGTGGTCATCATCAATCTTAAGGTCATAAATAAGCCCCAAATCATAAATGTTAACAGGAATCTCAGGATCATAAACCATCCTAAGAGCCCTTACAACATCCCTCAAAACACTCTCCTTAGTTTTCATATTGCACTAACTGTATGCTCCTTACACTAATTGTTATACGCCATAGCGTAAATCTTAATCTGCTTAATCATAGAAACCAAACCGTTTGCCCTTGTTGGGGAAAGGTTCTCCTGCAAACCAATCTTGCCAATAAAATCAGGCTCGTTTGCAAGAATATCTGCCGGCGACTGCCCGTTATAAACCCTAATGAGCAAAGAAATGATACCCTTGGTAATAATTGCATCACTGTCTGCCGCAAAATAAAGTTTCCCATCCTCAACCCTGCAACTTAGCCACACCCTGCTCTGACACCCTTTAATGAGGTTATCCTCTGTCTTCTGGCTCTCATCAATTACAGGAACATTTTTACCCAACTCAATGATATACTCATACTTGTCCATCCAGTCGGTAAAAATTGCAAACTCTTCTACAATTTCGTTTTCAATCTCCTTTATAGTCATAATTCATAAAATTATCTTAACATCCTCACTGCCCTATGCAAACTGGCAATGAAATACTCCGCCTCCTGCAAAGTGTTGTACGGAAGGAAAGATACCCTCACCATACTGGTAACCCCAAAGCGGGCCATAAGCGGCTCACAACACATTAGCCCTGTGCGCACAGCAACACCCATTTTATCAAGCAACTGCGCCAGATCCGAAGGGAAACACCCCTCTATATTGAACGAGAACAGCGGAATCTTGCTCCCCGACATCCCCAGCTCCACATCATCAGCCTCAGGCAAACCATAAATCCTGCACCCCTCAATCTTCTGCAGCTCCTCCCTCAAATACTCAATTATCTTCTTCTCCTCAGCCTCCACCACTGCGGCAATCTCCCCCTCACGCAAATTTTGCGCAAACTCCAACGCCGGAGCCAACGAAGCCTGGGCAATGAAATTAGGTGTCCCCGCCTCAAACTTCAACGGCAGTGGAGCATATGTAGTCTTCTCAAAAGTAACGGTATCCACCATATCACCGCCCCCCATATAAGGTGGCATAGCCTCCAACAGCTCCTTGCGTCCATACAGCACACCAGAACCCGTTGCAGCATAAATCTTATGCCCTGAGAAAGCATAAAAATCACAATCCAACTCCTGCACATCCACCTTTGCGTGCACAATACCTTGCGCACCGTCCACAAGCACCAGAATCCCCTGTGCGTGGGCACAATCAATCACCTCCTTAACAGGATTTACAATACCCAGCACATTGGAAATATGTTCAACAGCAACAATCTTTACTCTTCCCTGTAGCATTCCTTTGTAAGCCTCCATATCCAACTCTCCACACTCAAGCACCGGAATAGCCTTAACCACAGCTCCGGCTGCCTCACACGCAAGCTGCCAAGGAACAATATTGGAATGATGCGAATCCCCTGAAACAATAACCTCATCCCCCTCCTTCAAAAATTTGCGGCAAAAACTGCTTGCCACAAGATTTATAGAAGCTGTAGTACCACTTGTAAAAATGATGTTCTCCCTTGCCGGAGCATTAATGAACTCCCTTACCTTCTCCCTTGCCCCCTCATACAAAGCGGTAGCATCATCACTGAGCTTATGCATAGCACGGTGCACATTGGCATTTGCCCCATTGTGCATCTTGTCTACCAAATCAATCACACACTGCGGCTTCTGAGATGTTGCTCCGTTATCTAAATAAACCAACGGTTTGCCGTACACCAGCTGCTGCAATGCGGGAAACTGCCCCCTTATCTCCTCTATTGAATTCATACTATACATATTAAACACGCAAAAATAACAAACTTACCGCTATTATGGAATTATGCAGTCATCTTTTCTGTATCTGTAAAGGATTTGCCACCTTTTTTGCGCAAAACAATCATCTCATCAAACATAGAACACATCTGCTGCCACCACTGTTGGAAATCTTTGTATTGTTCCAATGGAATTGTGGCGTTATCAAGCTGTATAGCAAGTCCCAACTGCACCAGATTCTTGTGCCCCTTGCACAGTATGGTTGCCTTGGCTCCACAATTGGGCTGCTGCAATGAAATTTTATGCGGAAGGTCATACACTTCATATCCGTCGGGAAGATAAATTGTAGCAGAGTACTCTATGGTTTTGGGGTTGCGAAACTCTACGGGATGAGTGCGCTCCCCCGCAAAATCTTCCGCATTGAAATATTTCTCTGCAAACGGGTTAACAAAGATTTTGTCATCTACCTTTATGGCAGAGGTGCGGGTAAAATTGAACTCTCTGGTATATTGGCTGGCAAGGCTGTCCAATGTGCCATATTTTACCGTTCCCTCCTCCGCATTTATCTGCGGGGCCACCCCCTCCATCTCGTAGGCACTGTGATTGGTAAAGATGCTCCGGCAGTTGCCGCTCACCATTCCGTTTGCATCTACAAACAGGGCAGCATTGTGGTACTCCTTGTTCTCAATGGCGTTCATAAGGTTAATCTGTTCCTCCCCTTTGTTGTAAACTATACCCTCCCGCACCAGATACATAGGATTTATCAGACGTGTGTCATCAGGGTTGCCGGTTGGGTCAAATATAATGGTTCTGCCATCCTTAAGGGAGATATGCAACACTACCGCATTGAGCGCCCCAACTGAAATACCTCCATTATGTAAATTTCCGGCATCACGGCTTTTAAGCATCACCATTCTGGTGTTGAACCCTGCCCTTTCCAAAGTTTTATAAGCTATGGCACAAATCTCTACATTACTTCCGGCCTTGTTCTGGTAAGTGTCCTTCAGCCTGTAAATGAACATACCTCCACCCTGGGAATTGCATTGTATATCATTACGGATATGGTTACATATCATCTGCGCCTTATCATAATCCGCTATGGAAAGGTTAAGTACAGAATCTGCAAAATCCTTGTAAGAGTCTTGAGAGTAGTAAATCTTTCGCCCAAAATACCTGCTGTTGAACAGAATTTTGCTTACATCGGTCCAACTCTCAGAGTATGCATAATTCCCAATTCTTGGCTGAACCTCGGCTCTTGGATTGACATCAATCCGCCTCCCCTTAAAATCAAAATCTACAGCCGACATATATTTCTGCGGGTTAATTACATATTTTCTCCCCTTAACCAATGCTGGCAAATCTGATGCTGAAAACTTCAATCTTTTAAGGGATTTATCTATAAACGATGCCCCCATTCCTCCTCCCGCCAACAAACTGTTGGCTGTACCAGTACTTATTGAGAATGTTTTCCTTGGAGAAATAGACCTCTGCATTATTTTATACGAGCCGCCATCCTGCTCTGTACAAGTAACATTCCTCTCACCTGTGATTGTATAACCAAAATGGTAATCCTCAAAATATGAAACCTCCAGTTTGCTCTCCACCACAGGTATATCCTCCTGGAACTTCCATTTTGGGAATACAATATCCTCTCCCAAACCATATTTGGTCATAAACCCAAAAGCCATAAAGAAATTTGCCCCTTCTGGATCATCATATTTGCGCACCGCATACTCCGGAAACAATCCCACCACCTCATATTTTATATCAATTACATCCCCCGGGTTTACATCAGGCACTGTAAATTGCTTTTGTCTGTAATTGAAATCTACCCTTACATCCTGTATATACTCCTTGTCCAACTCCCTCACAACAGGATTCCCCTGAGCATCCACCTCTCCACCCTGCACAGTTACCTTAACACCCCCAACCCTCTCTGTATACTCAGAAAACCTGTAATACGGAACGGTTACAGATGCATACCTCAACCCCTCCACTGTAATGATTTTTATTTTCCTATGATAACTCTTCCGCACCAAAATATCATCCAAAGAAGCCTCCATAGAATAAGTGGCCCCATTGTACAGCACCACTGCACAAGAAGTATCTTTTGACATTCCCTCTGCCATAAACGGAAAAGCCAAAAACAACAAAACACTGAGCAACCTGAACCACATCATAACCATACAAATTTTCTTCCCGACAAAAGTTAATATCCCACCCTGAAAAGCCAAACCACTAAAGCCATACAAGGTGATAAATTTACATAAAAAATGGCACCCCTCAAAGAGTGCCACACCATTTGCAATGAATTATATATTAGAATTGATAACCCAATTTTATGCCAACAAATTTCCCCCAAGCTTCCTTTTCAGGATAATTCAGGAACTCAATCATTGGGCCAATATTAAAACTGTTTTTAAAACTCTTCTTTGATTTTATACCAACTCCGGCAGAAACCGCTATTGAAGGCTGAGTCTCCTTAAAAGTAGTTCTTACACCACCGCTGGCCGAAGCATAAAACAAAACCTTCTCCTTTGGAAGTACCCCTCTAAGTTTCAATGTAGAAAGCATATTTCCTGGTAGCGGATCATATCCCAAAGTGATACCTGTAGAAAAACACTTCCCCAGATTCACCCCTCCTGTATACGAAAAAGTTAAAGAACCTATAGCTGAACCATACCCGCCTGCTGAAGCATCCAATGCAACCTCATTGTACATACTCACCTTCTTCTCCTGTGAATACGACATTGTAACTGACAACATTGCCACCAATAAAAATACTACCTTTCTCATAAAATTCAGTTTTTAAGTTTAACCCTTTACTCTATAAACGCCCAAAATGCGTAAATACTGCATAATATTTATGAATAACTTAAAATTCAATAGATATATAAATCAGTACTCTCTTCCTTCTTAACTAATTAGACGGATAAATATTAACAACCTCCGTTCTCATCCAGCTATAATTATCTGAGCCCGGGTTTGCATTATCGCCTAAATACCATCCATCATATTTTCCACCCCAACCCCAATTCATATGATAATAAGAACCATTACTGACACTAATAATGTAATAATAAGTCTTTTCATGAGATTTGCGGTTTAGTCTTATTACAAATAAAACACAACCTTCAGATAAGACCAAATAAAATCTCTACTGCGGTTTTACCCGAATAAAATCTTATATATCAATATATTACGCCCTTTTGAAATAAAAATATCATCAGTTATATCTAAAGCATTATATTATGGATAATAATTTATTTGTCAGCTATTTATATATAGTAGACTCTTGTAGTTGAAAATTTAATGATTTTAAGACAATTCTTTCATTTTATTATGAAGGAAAGTATCAATGTTTACAGATTGGATACCCAGTTTCTTGCGGATAACTGAACTGTTCTTGTAAAAATATTTTATCTTCAAGTAATTGGATATTTCGCTTCCATTCAACCCTATACAGTATAAACAGCAACATCCTATTTCCCATTGTGAAAGGAGTCTGCTAACTAAAAATGACATGAACTTGGGATGTGTTATCTTAAATGACAATATGGTTGATTTTACAAAGTCTTCATTATTATTCAAGAATTGCTGCTATTCCTTTACAGAATCATCCAAATTTACTCCGGAAATGTTTGACACAATAAATTTGTTCAGTATTGTCAATCTCTGCTTCAAAAGTTTCTTTATATTTGGATTTAAAGATTTGTCTGAAATAATGGCACGAAGTTTTTCCTGCTCAACCAATGCCTTTTCGTATTCATCTGCCAATTGTGCTTTTTGTCTCTCAATTTCTCTAATTTTATGAGACCTCTTCTTATTAACTTCATTATGATGATAATAAAACAGAATTATCACCAAAATGGCAATAACTACTACCAGAAATAGTATAATTATAATATACTTCTGATCAGTACTCTTTTGTGTGGACAGATCCCTCTCTTCAAGGAATTTGGTATCACCCTGAAACAGGCTGTAATCTTTTGCTAAAGATTTTTCCTGATATATTTTTGAATGTTTATAAGCCTTTTCGTAATCACCTACTACCCCATATATCTCAGATGCTATATAGTGATAAACATTACCACGTATATTTCCAGACTCATCGTGTTTATTTATAGCTTGTACGGCTTCTACAATATTATTTGTTTTTAAATATGCGTCAGCAATTATGTGTCATCTTATTAAATTATCGTCTCCTCTAAATTCATTTACATACTCCTCTATTGTTCCCAACAAAGTGGAATCTGAAACAGAAACTTTATAATTAATCAAATTCTCATTTTATGGTTATCATTTTATGGTTATCATTTTATGGTTATCATTTTATGGTTATCATTTTATGATAATGAGAAATATGTGCTATTTTTGTTCATTTATGACTTGGATCAAGGGATTGATTTAAAATTTTATTGAAAAGATATGTACACTTACATCAAAGGGGAGCTTGTAGAAATTACACCTACCGCTGCGGTTATTGAGAATAACGGTATTGGGTATGAATTGCAGATTTCGTTGCAGACATTTGCAGAGATACAGGGGTTAAGGGATGTTATGCTTTATATCCACCATCATATTAGGGAGGATGTGGAGTTGTGGTACGGATTTGCAACCAAAGAGGAGCGCAATATTTTCCGTATGCTTATTGAGGTGAACGGCATTGGCCCCAACACAGCCAGAATGATGCTCTCTTCTATGAACAGCTCTGAGATAAAGACTGCTATCATTAGCGGAGATGTAAACCGCATAAAGAGCATTAAGGGTATTGGAATTAAAACTGCCCAAAGGGTTATAATAGACCTTAAAGACAAGATTGCCAAAGGTGGCGAGGATACTACGGCAGCACTATTTGCCCAGGAGAGTTCATCTGCAATTCTTGAGGAGGCTCTTGCGGCCCTTGTTATGCTGGGTTTTGCCAAAGCTGCAGCAGACAAGGCTGTTAAAGCGGTATACAAGGAAAACCCCAATTACACATTGGAACAGCTTATAAAATTCTCTCTAAAAAGGCTGTAATTTAAAATATTTTAATACTTTTGTAAGCAAATCAAATTTTTAAAATTTTTATACACTATGAATACTCCTACAAATCTAAAGTACTCTAAAGACCACGAGTGGGTTAAAGTAGACGGCAACGTAGCAACTATTGGTATTACAGACTTCGCACAGAGCCAGCTTGGTGACATCGTTTTTGTTGACATCCAGACTGAGGGTGAGGAACTTGAGGCAGGTGAGGTTTTTGGTGCAATTGAGGCAGTAAAAACTGTAGCTGACGGTCTAATGCCAGTTTCTGGTAAAGTTATTGAGGTTAATGCTGAGCTTGAGGGTGCACCTGAGTCTGTTAACTCAGATCCATACGGTGCTGGTTGGATGATTAAAGTTGAGATGAGCAACCCTGCTGAGGTTGATGATCTTCTTGACGCTGAGGCATACGATGCTATCTGCAAATAATTTGACCCAGTAAACATACTTACAGAGCCGGCCTTAAAGCCGGCTTTTTTGTTTGGCATTATTTCTGTTGTATTTTTGCACAAAAATATCGGGAAGATAAGACTTTAAAGACTATGAGAAGATTTTTACTATACACTTGCCTGTTTGCACTAAGTTGCTGTGCAGCAGAAACATTGGTTGCCCAAAGCAAGGCAGAGACCAAATTGTACAACACAGTGCTTGCAAAGGGAGACCTTAAGAGTGCCAACAAATTTCTGGCAAAATTCCCAAATTCTGCATACGCTCCAAAGGTGCAGAGACTGAAAGACTCTATTGTATTCAACTCTTTGGATGCCAATGATGTACTTGCTTACATCTCATTTGTGGAGCAGAACCCCAAATCTCACTTTAAGGGTGCGGCAAATGAAAAAATTGAGCAGCTGAACACCTCTTCCATTACAGATGCCCAGGCATTGGAAATTGCACAGCAGGCTGGCTTGGCAAAAGAGAGCATCCTCTCTGCAACAGGGGTGAAGAACCGCAATAAAGAGAATGTGGTTGCAATACTTGCCCCTCAGAACGGGTACTATACTCTGGCTGTAATTGCACAGAACAATGGAAATTGGGAGAAACTTGCCCAGGTTGAGGAGCCGGTTTATACAAATGATGCAGATTTGGAGCAGTTTTCTGTTCTGCCTCAGAGCAAGGCGGTTACCATAAACGGAGCCCAGCACCTCTATTTTGCCTACACCAACAGCAGCAACAAAACAGACAAAAAGAGCAATATTCCAAACAACAATTGCGAACTTGCCGTAAACCTTTATTCATTGGATGACAACTCCATTTACAATGCCCTTTTCAGCGGAAAAATGGAGAATGGGACACTCTATGGCAGCACAATGGAGAGTACCCAGAGCGGACTTATGGCAAACCCTCAGCAGGCATACCTTATGAGGACACTTGCCAAAATGGAGAACCTTAAGCCATACAATAAAGAGCAGTTCCGCACCCAGGAAACCATACAGTGGTGGTATGAAAATAACCCGCAGAATGGAGGCAATATGCAATTTGGCATTATTCCCGACAATTCTGAGCTCGCTGAAAAATTTAAGGCATACAAAGAAAAAGAAGAGGTGGGACAATACACCGTTGCAATGTTTGACATCTGCCACAATACTGTTGTAGTGGTGTACAATAAGGAGGATAAAAAATACTCCCTTGCCTTGTGCCAGAAGATACCTGTAGAGAAAAATGATGTTGAATTAGGTTCTTTCTATGGAGAGAAGGGCAACACCCTTGTACTTTACTACTACAAAGGAAAATCCTCAATAAAGAAAAGGCTGAATTTGGGCAGCAAAAGGATGTATTAACTATAAAGAGTGAGACTCAAAAGGTGAAAATTTAAGGCTTGCGCAGGTGAGGAAACTGGAGTTTACTTGAGTAAATGAGGATTTCCAAGGCAAGCGTAACGCAAAATTTACCCTTTTGAGTCTCACTCTTAAAGAACAAAAAAATGATCTACAGGCCCATGCCCATTGCCAATTTCATAATCTGCACCGGAAATAATTGCCTGCTGAATATATCTTTTAGCAGATTGGGCAGCAGTGGTGAGTTCTTCCCCTTTTGCAAGGGCCGCTGCAAAGGCAGAAGATAATGTACAGCCGGTTCCGTGGGTATTCTTTGTCTCTACTCTTTTTGACGGCAACAAGGTTAACGAACCATCTTCCACATTATAGAAATAATCGGTAAGAGTCTCCCCTGTAAGATGTCCAGCCTTTAGAAGCACCGATACATTATAACAGCTTGCAAGCTCTTTGGCCACCTCCATAAAATCACATTCTCCAGCTATTTTCCTCCCTATGAGTATCTCTGCCTCCGGCACATTTGGAGTAAGCACCCTTGCCAGAGGGAGCAATTGTTCCTTAATCACCGCCACCGCACTCTCCTCAATGAGCCTGTGCCCCGAAGTGGAAACCATTACAGGGTCAAGCACCACATTTTTTATTCTGTACTGTCTTATTTTGTCTGCAACAATCTCTACAACCTCTGCAGAATGAAGCATACCAATCTTAATGGAATCTGCCCCTATATCAGACAAAACTGCATCTATCTGCCCAGCCAGGATATCCAGTGGAACAGGATGGACCGCCTGAACCCCTACGGTATTCTGCACTGTTACAGCTGTAATGGCAGATGCCGCAAAACATCCCATTGCACTTATAGCCTTAATGTCTGCCTGTATACCTGCCCCTCCGCCAGAATCGCTTCCGGCAATTGTAAGTACTCTAAAATATCTCTTTTTCATAATGATTAAAAATGTCTGAATCCCAAATAATCTTTTTCACCACCCTTCCATATCAAGCTATTGCCTGAGGTAATTTTACCTATCACTTTATGCGGTATCTGAAGTTTCTCCTCCTGCTGCGGGGTTATTGTAAACAGAAGTTCATAGTCTTCCCCCCCACTTATGGCCAAATCCAGCGGATCCCACCCAAATTGTGAGCATTTGCGCTGCAATTGTTCAGAAAGAGGAATAGCATTAAGGTCTATTTCTGCCCCTACTCCCGATGATTTTAAGATGTGGCGCAAGTCTGAACCTATACCGTCAGAAATGTCCATCATAGCATTTGCACCCATTTCCGCCAAATAACAGCCCTCTTTAACCCGTGGTACTGGTTTGTAATGTTTTAATATAAGCTCTTGTGCCTCTTCATCAATCTGGCATTTGTCCAGAATGTGTCTGAGTCCGCACGCAGAATCCCCCAATGTTCCGGTTACACAAACAAGATCCCCCACCCTGGCACCATTGCGTTTTATGGAGGTTCCTGATTTTGTCTCCCCCAAAACGGTTACATTTATGCAAATCCCGTGGGGGCTTGTGGTGGTATCACCCCCCAGTAAAGGGCAGTCAAACAGTGCCGATATCTCCTTGTACCCCCTAAAGAATTCCATTATCCACTCCTGCTGGGTCCCCTTTGGGAGGGCAAATGAGAGAAAAGAGCCGGTACATCTTCCCCCCATTGCGGCAATGTCGCTGATATTTACTGCTGCAGATTTCCATCCCAGCAGATATGGGCTAATTTCGTCGGGAAGAAAATGACTCCCCTCAACAAGCATATCTGTGCTTACAAGGGTCTCTTTTCCTGTATGTTGTGGTATTATGGCACAATCATCCCCTATGCCTGTTATTCCGTTTGACAGGGTAATCCCCTTTTTTATCTCCTCTATGAGTCCGAATTCTCCCAGTTCTTTTATATCCATCCTTCTAATGAGTTTGCGTAATCATATTTTTTTGTCTCTGCAAAATAACCATAATCCCAGAATGCATATTCGTACAAGGCTGCTTTGAGATAGAAGTAATCCATTCTGTCCAAAGTCTCTTTGTCTGCAGTGGCAGCCCATTTGTCGGTCATTTCCAGTACTCTGTTTACATTGGCTGTGAATTGTTCATTCCCATATTCCAGTATCCACTCTTTGTATGGATTATATTTGAGGGTGGCCTCTTTGAGTATATGTAATCCAACCCTATTGTATATCCACATACAAGGGAGTACGGCGGCGAGTGCTATGCAGCGGTTGCCTGTGGCAATGCCGTTGCAGATATGTTCATTATAATCTGTTGTTACTTGGGAAGGGTCAACTGATGTGTTTATGCCATATTTTCCAATAAGCATATTATGCATTGCTTTCTCACCTTCCATTCCCTCTTGCGCAAAGGCCAGGAACAACTCTTTGTTTTCCTTGTCATCCATCAGCTCTGCAAGCATGAACATCTGGTGGTAGTAGTTCCTCAGGTATATTTCATCCTGTGCAATGTAGCGTCCGAATATACCGTCATCAAGGGTTCCGCAAGAGAGATCTTTGATAAACCTGTGCTCCAGAATGGCGTTGTATATCTTCATGGATTTTTCCCATACTCTACTGCTCCATGAATCCTTTTTGTTGGCATCAACTATGTTTTTGAGCTCTGCAGTTGCCTGGGCTATGTTTGTGGCTGAGCAAATGGCACTCACAACAGCTACACCGTTTGTTCCTGTAGCCATAACATCTCCTATTGTTTTTGCGTTCATCCCTCCAATTGCAACAGTAGGGTGTTTGGATAATTTTACAGCCTCTCTCAGCCCCTCCAGGCCAAACGGCTCTGCAGTGTCTGTTTTAGTTGGGGTGCCATATACTGGGGAGATACCTACATAATCAACATCAAGTTCATTGGCCTTTATAAGGTCATCCATATTCTCTACAGACAGACCTATAATTTTGTGGGGACCAAGAAGTTTTCTTGCCAGTTCATACGGCATATCCGACTGTCCTATATGCACTCCGTCTGCATCCACTGCCAGGGCAACATCCACTCTGTCATTGATAATTAGAGGTATATTGTATGGTTTGAGAATCTCTTTGAGCCTGAAAGCCAACTCTATAAACTCCCCTGTTGAGGTCTCCTTTTCTCTCAGCTGCACAATGGTTGCCCCACCTGCCACTGCTTCAGATACCACCTCTTCAAGGCTGCGTCCAAGGGATAATTCTCTATCTGTTACCAAATATAGTTTTAATTTGTCTCTCATAGTTTCTCCGGCGTTAAATTATACAATTCATCCAAAAAGTTCATTTGCATAGAACCATTCCCTTTGGAGTACCCGGCAGCCCTTTCTCCTGCCAGACTCATAACCGCCATAGCGGCAGTTGCTGCAACCATAGGGTCATTTACTGCTGCGGCAAAGGCTCCAACAATAGCTGTTGAGGTGCATCCCATTCCTGTTACTGCTGTCATAATTGGGTGCCCCCCCTCTACTGTATAAACATCGGTTCCATTGGTTATATAATCAGTTTCACCACTTATTACAACAACGGCTCCAGTTTCAGCAGCAAGCCTTTTTGCCGAATCTACCGCATCTTTGCTTGATGCGCTGCTGTCTACCCCATTGCTTTTTACAGTTGCATCTACAAGGGACATAATTTCGCTTGCATTGCCCCTTATGATTGTAGGATGGCATTGCCCTATAATCTTCATTGCCGCATCTGTACGTTGGCTTGTTGCCCCTACCCCTACAGGATCCAGCACTATTGGAATCCCCCTGCGCTGTGCAGCTTTTCCTGCAGCAAGCATCCCATCAATCCACTTGTCATCAAGGGTACCTATGTTAATTACCAATGCTCCTGCAATAGCTGTCATCTCCTCCATCTCCTCAATCCAATGGGCCATAACGGGGGATGCCCCAATAGCCAGAAGTGCATTGGCCGAATTGTTCATTACTACATAATTTGTAATGTTGTGCACCAAAGGTTTCTTTGACCTTACAGCTGCAATTGCAGATGAAAGCACATCATTTGGAATAGTGGTTTTCATATTTTTTCAAATATTCTATTGCTTCAAAGTTATATATTCCTCCAATCATTGCAACTCCACCAAAATTCAACTCTTCCAAATACGGAATTGAATCAAAAGTTACTCCTCCCAAGGCTATCACTTTATTGTCAATGATGCCGTCAGCAGATGCTTTTTGCAGCTCCTGTGGGGTAAATCCCGATTTATACCCCACTTTTGAGATACTGTTGAAAATTGGGCTCAAAAATAGGTAATCATACCCGTTTTTGTACTCTTTTATCTCCTCAATAGTGTGACAGGAACGTGTCTTTAGCCCTTTATAATCATCGGGAAGAATTTTTATATTCCTGTTTATATGTATCCCTTTCAACGAAAATTCCCCGTACAACTCTGCAAAATTGTGAATTATTATCCTGCTCCTCTCTTGCCGGGTGAGTTCCTTGAGCAAACTTCTACAATACTGGAGATCCGCATCCGGTTTCCTCAGGTGGAGAGTTTCAACCCCGGAATCAAGCAATCCCCGTATCAAACGGAGATCATTTTCATCCTCCATTGGAGTTGTAATTGCAATGATTTTCATTATTTCAAAGCCTCAATTATAAGGTCTGCAACTTTTTTTCCCGACAGCAGCATTCCTCCAAAGATTGGTCCCATTCTGGGCGTACCGCTAACTGCCGATGCTGCCATTCCGCAAACATACAAACCTGGATAAATCTCTTTGGTTCCATTTACCACCTCTTCCTCGCCCGATACCACATCCAATGAACGCTCTCCAATAACATCTCCAGTATCTGTTGCCAGACGGATTCCATTTTTGCGGGCTACTGTCCTGCACATTTCGCTGTCGTGACCAGTGCCGTCAATTACACATTTTGCCATAATGTTAAGCGGGTCTACGTGCATACCCTCTCTTAATACAGGGGTCCAGTTTACAACTACGCCGCTAACCTTATTGCTTTTAAAAATCACATCTTCAACGGAATAGCAGTTGAAGATTGTAGCACCTGCATGAACGGCTTTATATAGTAGCGCTGAAGTGCTCTCTACAGAATCCATTACATACAGATTGTCGTTATATTTCTCATAGTTGATATCAAACTCTTTAATGATATGCAGAGCCTCCTGCTGAACCACTATCTGATTAAACATCATTGCTCCACCCCACATACCTCCCCCAGGAGAGAGTTTCCTGTCAAACTGTGCAACTTTCAATCCTGCTTTTGCAAGGTAATAGGCTGCTACAATACCTGAAGGGCCACCTCCAACAATGGCAACATCCAAATCCAAATTTCTTTCCAATTTGTTAAAGTAGGTACTGATAATACCTTGAGAAACTCTTCTTTCAATCATAATAGTAAAATTTAAAACTCATTATTATCTATTAGCAAAATCATATCTGTGATATCCTGCATCTCCCTTACAGGGTTCTCTGCATTTAGAATGGCTCCACTCAAAGCAATGCCGTTTACACCACAATCCAGCAGCCCCGGAATATCTTCTTTGGTTATCCCCCCTATTGCAACCAACGGAATATCAATGCCTTTATCTTTCATTTTGGCTATAATATCCCTATATCCCTCATAACCAAGGATATGGGCAAGATTCTTCTTTGTAGATGTAAAACGGAACGGACCACATCCAAAATAATCTGGAGTGGCATTTTGCAGAACGGACTCTATCTCCTGAAATGAATTTACAGTGCTGCCAATTATAAATTGGTCTCCCAGAATTTTACGGGCCTGAGCTACCGGCATATCATTTTTGCCAAGGTGAACCCCATCAGCCTTTAACTTTTGGGCGAGCAGGACATTGTCATCAATAATAAATACAGCCCCATACTCCCTGCACATTTTCTGCACTGTAACAGCCGTCTCTTCCAATAAAGATTCAGAAGCATCCTTCATTCTAAGCTGTATCCAACGGCACCCACCTTCCAATGCCATACGTGCAGAATCTACGTAAGAATACACACTATTGTAGTGGGTAATAAACTGCAGTCTGTATTTGTCTTTAGGCTCCATTGTTTCTTGTTATTATACAACCCAGAGAAGACGGCTTTATACATACCAATAAACAATGAATCCCAGACCGTTTCCCTGCGCTGTTATTATACATATCAGGTTCATAGGGTGTAATCTCAGCCGAGCCATAAATGCCCAGCACCCCTAACAGCACCGTAAAGATATAAATAAATAGTGATTATACAAAGCAACCGCCACCCGGGACTGAAGGTCCGTAACGGTGGCGGTTTCTGTCTATAAGTGTGTGACCTCAAAATTAGATAAAATTTATCATAATTTTAATTATTCTGTCTAAATTTGTAAGAAGAGTACTACAATATTACCTGTCATCTTTGCCAACAGCTGGCAATGGAAAGGGAGAAAAACAACAAAACAAAGTACAAATCATTAAATATCAGATATATGAAACACAGTTTCGGGAGCGACAACCACTCAGGAGTGCACCCATTGATTATGGAGGCCATCCAAAAAGAAAACAATAATTTTGCTACTGCATACGGCGAAGACAACTACACAAAAAGTGTTCTGGAAAAACTGGAAAATCTCCTTGGCGGAGATTGTACTGCCCTTTTTGTATTCAACGGAACCGGAGCCAACATAGTGGCACTGCAGGGATTCCTTAACAGCTACAACTCTGTGCTTGCCCCTGTAACTGCACACATAAATGTAGACGAATGCGGAGCAGTAGAAAAAGTTTCCGCATCCCGCATAATCCCATTGGAGGCCCCAAATGGAAAAGTTTCCCCTAAAGAGGTAATGAAGGGACTTACCGGATTTGGATTCCAGCACCACGCACAACCCAAAATCCTCTCAATCTCCCAACCAACAGAATTGGGTACAAATTATACTCCCGATGAAATTAAAGAACTTGCAGAACTTATGCACAGCCACGGATGCTACCTGCACGTGGACGGCTCCAGAATCTCAAATGCAGCAGAATCTCTTGGAATGCCAATAAAAGAATTCATTGCTGACTGCGGAGTTGATGTACTGTCATTTGGAGGAACCAAAAACGGTCTGTTAATGGGTGAAGCAGTAGTAGTATTCCACAGACCAGAAAATACCCGCCCTGGGGCAAATGGCCTCCCTATGAATTATCTTAACAAAGAGGTGGCCCAAACACTACAATATTACAGGAAACAGACAACACAACTCTACTCAAAGAGCCGCTTTATTGCAGCCCAATTTGAGAGATATCTGCAAGATGATTTGTATCTGAAACTGGCTGGCCAATCAAACTCTATGGCCAGATATCTGGCAAAAAGTCTTGAAGGAATTGAAGAAGTTACAATCTCAAAAGCAGTAGACAGCAATGCTGTTTTTGCAATAATCCCTACCTGGTTGAGCGAAGAATTGAACAAAAAACACTACTTCTACATATGGGATGAAGAAACAAATGAGGTAAGGTGGATGTGTTCTTTCAACACCACAAAGGAGAATATTGACGAATTTGTAGCAGATATAAAAGAGATAATTGCTGCTCACAAATAAAATTCAGTGCAAAGCATTCCATAAATCAACAGCAAAATGGGGATAAGACTGGCTACAACGGCAGAAGATTTTAACGGTATAAGGAGAATCTGGGAGGAGCGTTTTACAACCTGCCAGATTTATCTTAATACCATATTTGAACACATCTTCCCCCTATGCAGGAGCTATATTTACACAGAAAATGGCTCAGTTGTTTCCGTAGCCTCTTTTATGCCAATAAAGTTCATATCTCCTCAAATCCCAACCCACCTGAAAGGATTCTATATGTTTGGCGTAGCAACTACGGCCTCAGCAGAAGGGAGAAAACTTGCAGCCGGCATAATTGAATACGCCAGCAATGAAATTTATACAGAAGGTTATAACTTCATCTTTGAAAGACCTGCAAATCAGAGTCTAAACAATTATTATCTTAAGCTTGGATTCTCAAAGCCACTCCCAAAACAGCCATACCTGTTCAAAACCGGAACAGAATATGGTTCCACGGAGAACAATCATAGAAAAACCTGTATAAAACACCTCTCAGAAGCTGTTCTAGAGGAGATTGGGATAGAATTCCCCTCAAGATTTGAATGGGAAAACAAAGAGATTCTGGAAGGGCTCATACTTCTGGGAGAACTGGAAGAACACCAGAAAGGGTATATCCCAAACCCATCAAAAGAAGAAACCTACATTGCTATAAGAAATCTTTCACCTTTTACTCCAGAAATATACAACAACAGCTTCTTCTGCTTCCCCATGGAGTAAGTACTTAAGAATAAAATAAAATGCTCTAACTTATTATTTTTCAAAAGCTAGAGCATTTTTAATATCATTTGTAATACCTAAAATGTTCCACGTGGAACATTTTGTAAAAAAACACTTATCTGCCAAAATAAACAAGCAAAACAGAAACATCCGCTGGGGAAACTCCAGGTATTCTTGATGCTTGCGCAATAGTGGTTGGCCTGTGTTTCATAAGCTTCTGGCGGCTCTCAATAGAGAGGGATGTTACCTTTAAAAAGTCAAAGTTTTCAGGAATTACCACGTTCTCAAGTTTCAGAATCTTGTCAGCAATCCTCTGTTCTCTCTGAATATAACCTCTATACTTAACTGCAATCTCTACGCTCTCCAAAAGTTCATCATACAGAATATTCCCTGCATTATCTGAAAAACCGTCCACTGGTGTCTGATATGGAATATCTATATAATGCGTCTCTCCAACACCTGCATTATTGAATTGTTTTGAAAGAGGTGCCTGCTCTGAAACACTTTTAAGTACACCCTTTACCTCTTCTCCCTCCGGAATATTTTCCAAAAGAGATTTGATATCTATCTGAGGTCTGGAAATAAGTTCACTCAATCTCCTCTTCTGAGGCAGAGGAGAAGAATTCTTGGACTCAAGATAACCGTTCACCTTTGACGGCTCTGCAGAAGTTGAATCAAACATATTCTCCAAAGAATCAACTGTTGAATATTTGATCTCTACAAGTCTCATCCTGTCCTCAGATACAAGTCCTATATCATACCCAAGTTTTGTCAATCTTCTGTCAGCATTATCTTGTCTTAACAAAATACGGTATTCTGCCCTTGAAGTAAACATCCTATACGGCTCATCAACCCCTTTGGTTACCAAATCATCTATAAGAACACCTATATACGCCTGATCTCTTCTTAAAACAAAAGGCTCTTTACCATCTGCTTTAAGTGCAGCATTGATTCCGGCCATCAGACCTTGCGCTGCAGCCTCCTCATAACCGGTTGTACCGTTTACTTGGCCGGCAAGGTAAAGTCCTTCCAAATTTTTGCACTCCAAAGTATGCTTTAACTGAACAGGTGGAAAATAATCATATTCCACTGCGTAAGCGGGTCTGAAGATTTCCACTTTTTCCAAACCCTTAATGCTTCTGAGAGCATCCATCTGAACTTTAAAAGGAAGCGACGAAGAGAAACCCTGAAGATAATATTCATATGTATTCCACCCCTCGGGCTCCAAGAATAGCTGATGAGAATCTTTACCCTCAAATGTCTTAAGCTTATCCTCTATACTTGGACAATAACGGGGACCTATACCGTGAATCTTACCGGAAAATAAAGGTGAATCCTTGAAGCCACTTTTTAGAATATCGTGAACAGTTGAATTGGTATGTACCATATAGCAACTCATCTGCCCAACTCCATTCTGAATTGGCGAAGGTACATTAAGGAAAGTAAACCTGGCAGGAGACTCATCACCCGGTTGTCTCTCCAATTTTGAAAAATCAATTGATCTTGCATCTATTCTTGGTGGGGTACCTGTCTTCATCCTTCCACTCTCCAACCCCAAAGAGACCATTTGTTCAGTGAGGCCGTATGAAGAGAGCTCTCCTACCCTACCCCCCTCTGTTGTCTGTTTTCCTATAAATAATTTGCCGTTTAGAAACGTTCCTGCTGTAATAATTACCGAGCGGGTTTCAAATATTGCACCCAAAACCGTTGAAACACCCTTAACTCTCTCATTTTCAACAATTAGAGAATTTACAACATCTTGCCAAATAGAGAGATTTCTGGTATTCTCCAAAATATACCTCCAATTGAAGGAATAATATACCCTGTCACACTGGGCACGAGGACTCCACATTGCCGGCCCCTTGGATCTGTTCAACATTCTGAACTGGATAGTACTGGCATCTGTAACAAGACCTGAACAACCACCCAAAGCATCAATCTCCCTTACAATCTGACCTTTTGCAATTCCTCCAATTGCAGGGTTACACGACATCTGTGCAATCTTGTTCATATCCATTGTTATCAGTAGGGTGCTCTTTCCCATTTTGGCAGCAGCAGCTGCTGCTTCACACCCTGCATGACCTGCACCTACAACAATAACATCGTATACATTATTCATAGATATATTACAGAAAAAATTTACAACAATTGTGTTAATAATTCCAATGCGGCATTCTCAGCCTCCCTCATCTCCTTAATGTCCTCTTCGCAATGGTCATCCAACCCGCAAAGATGAAGTATGCCGTGGATGATTACCCTGTTCAATTCGTCGGGAAACTCCTGTGAATACTCAATAGCATTTTCCCTTACTGTATCTATACTTATATATAACTCTCCATTTATAATATTTTCCTCACTATAATCAAATGTTATTATATCTGTATAATAGTTGTGGGAAAGGAACTGATTGTTTATTTCCAATATATAAGGATCATTGCAAAGTATGATATTGATGTCCCCCACCTTGCAGCTGTATTGTTCTACAACATTTTTTATCCACTTCTTTAACACCATTTTGTGCTTGAGCTGGAATTTGATATCCTTATTGAAAAATCTGATCATAAAATATGTGAATGTTAAGAAAAGTTAATAACTTTGCTATGTTCTAGCAGCAAAGCTACAACTTAGAAATCAAATATAAAACCTTTAAAATAATTATTGTTTATTATGGCTAAAGTAAGTGTTATTGGCGCCGGTAATGTTGGTGCTACTTGTGCAAATGCTATGTTGCATATGAAATTCTGCTCAGAGATTGTTCTTTTGGATATCAAAGAGGGTGTTTCAGAGGGTAAAGCAATGGATATGATGCAGACTGCTAACCTTTATAAATTTGACACTAAGGTTACAGGCGTAACAAATGACTATAAAGCTACTGCCAATTCAGATGTAGTTGTTGTAACTTCAGGTCTTCCTAGAAAACCGGGTATGACAAGAGAGGAGCTAATTGGTGTTAACGCAGGTATCGTTAGCAGCGTAGTTGAGAACGTTCTTAAATATTCTCCAAAAGCTATCCTTATTATTGTATCTAACCCTATGGACCCTATGACATACCTTACTCTTAAGAAAACAGGTCTTCCTAAGAACAGAGTTATTGGTATGGGTGGTATCCTTGACAGCAGCCGCTTCCAGTATTTCCTAAGCAAAGCTCTTAAAGCTCCAGCAAGCGACATTGAGGGTATGGTAATTGGTGGTCACGGTGATACAACTATGATTCCTCTTATCAGATTTGCCAACTACAGAGGTATTCCTGTTCAGGAGCTTCTTTCTAAGAAAGCAGCTGAGCAGGTTGTTGCAGACACTATGGTTGGTGGTGCAACTCTTACTAAACTTCTTGGCACTTCAGCTTGGTATGCTCCAGGTGCATCTGCAGCAGTTCTTGTTAAAGCAATTGTTATGGATGAGAAGAAAGTATATCCTTGCTGCGTAGCATTGGACGGCGAGTACGGCCAGGAGGATATCTGTATTGGAGTTCCTGCTCTAATTGGTAAAAAAGGTTGCGAGAAAGTTGTTAAATACAAACTTAACGCAGAGGAGATGGCATTGTTTGAGAAGAGCGCAGACGCTACAAGAAAGACAAACAATATCCTTTACGAAATGAACATTCTTCAGAAATAATTTCGTAGGCAAAAGCTCTATAAATTAGATAAAAACGTGGTAGGGTTTTTGTAGCAATAGCTATAAAAACCCTATTTTATTAACATAGGGAGCAATTTTTGTAAAAATATAACATTCTGTTATACTGCAAGTTGCAGAATAAAGTGATAATTTATTAACAAAATTTATACGTTTTTGTAAATAATTTACTAATTTTACAACCGCTTTATACACGAAATACGTAACAAAATGGAAATAAAGAAATCACCAAAAGCCAACCTAGAGAACAAAAAATTTATGTTCATGGAGATAGGACTTATCGTGGCACTATTGATAGTCCTAGGCGCGTTTGAATGGAGTACAACAGAGACTTCAGTAAGTATCCTTGAAGAGGAAGTAGCAGTAGTAATTGAGGAAGAGCAGGTTCCTATTACACAAGAGGAGCAGCTTCCACCACCAGAAGTACCAAAAGAGCCAGTTATGTCAGACGTAATTGACATCGTGGACGATGATATTAAGGTTGAGGACAACTTCCTAATTTCTACAGAGGATGACGCATCTCTAGGTGTTGAGATTAAAGATTACGTTGTAGAGCAGCAGGAGGAAGAGGTAGTAGAGGAAGAGGAGATTCCTTTTGCAGTTGTAGAGCAGAAACCTACTTTCCAGGGTAAAGATCCTAACCCAGGTTTTACAAAATGGGTATTCTCAAAAATCGTTTATCCAGAGATTGCTAAAGAGAACGGTGTTCAGGGTAGAGTAACTCTTCAGTTTACTATTGACACTGACGGTAGCGTTAGAAACGTTAAAGTTCTTAGAGGTGTTGACTCTTCATTGGATAAAGAGGCTGTAAGAGTTGTTTCAAGCTCACCAAAATGGCAGCCAGGTATGCAGAGAAACAAACCGGTTAAGGTTAAATATACTTTCCCTGTAGTATTCCAGTTGAGATAATCATTAAAAAAATTATAGAAAAGCTACTCTAACGGGTAGCTTTTTTTTTACATAAATATTTCTATATTTGTATTTATACAATAATGGTTTAACTATATTTGTGTACAATAAGCAATAGAAAAAATGGAGTATTTTGCAATTTCTAACGGTATCCCGGTACATATTCTAGATACTAAAAAAGGTGATACCACAATACTTTTACTGCACGGCTATCTTGAAACTCTGTACATTTTTAATGAATTTATAGAGCTCCTTGAAAAGAAATACAGAGTTATATCTCTTGATTTGCCAGGACATGGTCTATCGGGATCAAACAAGGATATCAACACAATGGAATTCTGTGCTCAAGTTGCTGCCGATGTTCTGAAGAAAAGTGGTGTTGAAAAGGCATACGTTGCAGGTCATTCTATGGGTGGCTATGTGGCACAAAACTGCATTAAACTCTTTCCTGATGTTTTTGAGGGTGTTATATTACTTAATTCAACCCCTTTTGCTGATACTCCAGAGAAAAAAGAGGATAGAAAAAGGGAAATAGATTTGATATTTAGTGCAAAATTGGGACATCTGGCATCTTTGAGCATCCCTAAAATGTACGCACAAGCCAATTTGAGACGTCTTGATGAAAAGATTGAAGAGACTATTGAGATTACTGAAGCCCACGACCCTAACGGTATTGTGGCCAGCATTAAGGGAATGATGGAGAGAGAGGAGACAAAATCTGTACTTTCAAATGCTCCAAAGGCTATGTTTGTGTTTGGAACTGAAGACAAGTTTATAACTGAAGAGACCAGAAACAAACTTATAGAGGAGTTCCCTGGTGTTAAGGCTGCTGTCATTCCTCAGACAGGGCACAATTCATTCATTGAAGAGCCTCAACTTACATTGGATGCAATTGAGGAATTTATCGGGAAGAAAAACTGATTATACCAATAAAAAACCTGCTGCTATAGCAACAGGTTTTTTTATTCTACCAAAGGAAATTGTCGAACGGATATCTGCCGGCGTGAATCTCGGCAACCATTTTGTACAAATCATTGCGGAGCTTGTCTATATGAAGCTTTTCCTTTGCAGATATAAAGATTGCAGGGGTGTTCTCTTTATACATCCAGGAGTGTTTAAGCTCTTCCAATGAGTAATTTTCCCTCTTTTTAGGGCCTAAATCAAACTCATCTTGCTCTACATATTTGTAGGCATCTATCTTGTTGAATACCATAAAGGTTGGCTTCTCTCCTGCCCCTATTTCCTGCAAAGTCTGTTTTACAACCCTTATCTGCTCCTCAAAATTAGGGTGGGAAATGTCTACCACATGCATAAGAATATCTGCCTCTCTGACCTCATCCAAGGTACTTTTGAAAGATTCTACAAGCTGGTGAGGCAATTTTCTGATAAATCCTACCGTATCACTTAAAAGAAAAGGCACATTCTCTATTACAACTTTACGTACTGTTGTATCTAATGTTGCAAACAGCTTGTTCTCTGCAAAAACCTCACTTTTTGCCAGCAGATTCATTAGTGTACTTTTACCAACATTGGTATATCCAACAAGGGAAATCCTTACCATATTGCCTCTATTTCCCCTTTGGGAAGCCATCTGCTTGTCTATTTTGCGCAACTGTTCTTTAAGACGGCTGATTTTATCCAAAATTATACGACGGTCTGTCTCAATCTGAGTCTCACCGGGACCTCTCATACCAATACCACCCCTCTGTCTCTCCAAGTGTGTCCACATTCTGGTAAGTCGAGGCAACAGATACTGGTACTGTGCCAGCTCAACCTGTGTTTTTGCATACGCAGTCTTTGCTCTTTGGGCAAAAATATCAAGAATAAGATTGGTTCTGTCAAGGATTCTGCACTCAAGCTCCCTCTCCAGGTTTCTTAACTGCGAAGGAGAAAGCTCATCATCAAAAATTACAAGAGGAATCTCATTCTCTACAATAAAGGCCTTTATTTCCTCAAGTTTACCGCTACCCACATACGTTTTGGAATTTGGTCTGTCTACCTTCTGAACAAAACGTCTCACCCCCACTGCACCGGCAGTCTCAGCAAGAAACTCCAGCTC
Source organism: Candidatus Egerieisoma sp. (assembly GCA_045531975.1). GTDB lineage: Bacteria > Bacteroidota > Bacteroidia > Bacteroidales > UBA932 > Egerieousia. Next base: position 25,375 of record JAZSEZ010000049.1, read on the forward strand.
ATCCAAATATTCAGTAACCTGCTCCTCTGTGTTAGTGGGCGTAATGACACTTACAAAAATTGCTCTCTCCATAAAATTATTCATACAAATGATTACAAGCTACAAAAGTAACTCTTATATTTGTACAAATATAAAACTAAAGCACTTATGAGAAGAAAAAATTTGACAATTATGGCTCTTACCCTCCTTATGGGAGTTGCAAGCACAAATACATTTGCACAAAAGAAAACTTTGAGAGAGCATGGCTTCCCGATAGGTATCTTTGAAACAGGCAAAAACAATGCTATTACAGATGTTCCCGGAGTAACCGTAGGTCAGGTTACCTGTATTGAGGGAGACAGTATCCGTACAGGCGTTACAGCCATTATACCTCATCAGGGCAATATTTTCAGGAATAAAATTCCTGCTGCAATTTATGCGGGAAACGGTTTTGGGAAATTGGCAGGAGTAACTCAAGTGCATGAGCTTGGCAATATTGAAACCCCTGTTGTCCTTACAAATACCCTTAATGTAGCTGCAGGTATTGATGGCCTTATCACTTACACATTGCAACAGCCTGGCAACGAAAATGTACGTTCAGTAAATGCAGTTGTTGGTGAGACAAATGACGGAGGATTGAACAAAATACAGCAGAGATATGTTACCCCAGAAATTGTACTTCAAGCCCTTAAAAATGCAAAATCAGGCCCTGTTGAGCAGGGTTGCGTTGGTGCTGGTACAGGTACAGTGGCATTCAACTTTAAAGGTGGTATAGGTACCTCTTCAAGGGTTTTGCCTAAGTCTTTGGGCGGATATACAATTGGTGTGATTGTACAGTCAAATTATGGCGGAATCCTTGAGATTGACGGTGTACAGGTAGGACAGAAGCTTAACGAATACTCTTTCAAAAACCATGTAATCCCTCAAGCAAACACCGCTGACGGATCTTGTATGATGGTTGTGATTACTGATGCTCCTATTGACGCCCGCAATCTTGAGAGAGTGGCAAAAAGAGCCATGATGGGACTGGCTAAAACCGGCGGTATAGCATCCAACGGTAGCGGTGACTATGTGATAGCAATGTCTGTAGCTTCAGAAAATCTGATTAAGGACGGACAGAAATTGCACGCACAAACCTTGCTTGACAATGGAGAGATGTCATCCATCTTTGCTGCAACAATTGAGGCAACTGCAGAGGCTCTATGGAACTCAATGTTTATGGCAGAAACCACCAAAGGCTACAAAGGCAAAGTGGTAGAGGCACTACCCGTAGATAAAGTGCTTAAAATGCTTAAAAACAGAAACAAATAAAACACATTATACTAACAAAAAGGGGTTCACAAATATTGTGAACCCCTTTTTATATGTTATCCCAATGTACTAGTCTTTCAATTTAGCACACAAGAACTCTCTGTTAAGTCTTGCAATATGGGCTACAGACACCTGTTTAGGGCACTCCATCTCACAAGCACGTGTGTTTGTACAAGCACCGAAACCAAGTTCATCCATTTTTGCAACCATAGCTTTAGCTCTTCTTGCACCCTCAATTTTACCCTGAGGCAACAAAGCCAAAGAACTTACTCTTGCAGAAACGAACAACATTGCTGGACCGTTCTTACAAGTTGCAACACAAGCACCACAACCTACACAAGAAGCTGCGTCCATACTCTCGTCTGCATCTTTCTTAGGAATTGGAATAGCGTTACCGTCTGGAACACCACCTGTGTTAACTGAAACGAAACCGCCAGCCTGAAGAATCTTGTCAAATGCAGTTCTGTCAACTACCAAGTCTTTGATAATAGGGAAACCTGCACTTCTCCAAGGCTCAATTGTAATGGTATCTCCATCTTTGAATTTACGCATATGCAACTGGCAAGTGGTAATCTCGTTGTCCGGACCGTGAGCCCTACCGTTAATATATAGTGAGCAAGCACCGCAAATACCCTCTCTACAATCGTGGTCAAAACTTACAGGGCCGCTAGCTTTACAACCTTTGTTCACTGCTACAGGATCTATGTTCTCCTTAATCAACTGCTCGTTAAGGATATCCATCATCTCAAGGAATGAACTGTCAGGGGAAATATTCTTAACCTTATAGGTCTCAAAATGTCCCTTTTCTTTTGCGTTTTTCTGACGCCAAACTTTTAATGTTAAATCCATATCTTGTTCCTTTTCTTAGTCTTTATAGTTTCTAGTTGATGGTTTTACAAACTCGTAATTCAAAGCCTCTTTATGCATCTGTGGCTCTACGCCCTCGCCCTTGTACTCCCAAGCGGCAACATACATAAAGTTCTCGTCATCACGTTTTGTCTCACCGTCCTCGGTCTGCATCTCCTCACGGAAGTGACCACCGCAAGACTCTTTTCTGTTAAGAGCATCCAAAGCCATCAGCTCACCCATCTCAAGGAAGTCTGCCAAACGCAATGCTTTCTCAAGCTCCTGGTTGAACTCACCGTTCTCTCCTGCAACATATACGTTGCTCCAGAACTCAACTTTAAGTTTCTTAATAAGCTCAAGAGCTTTCTTAAGACCAGCCTCATTTCTTGCCATACCAACGTAATCCCACATAACAAGACCAAGCTCTTTATGGATTTCATCAACTGATCTCTTACCTTTAATTGAAAGAAGTTTGTTGATTTTCTCTTTAACAGCTTTCTCTGCCTCTGCAAATGCAGGGTGGTTGATATCTGTCTTAGGCTCCTGAATCTTATGAGAAAGGTAATCTCCAATAGTGTAAGGAAGGATAAAGTATCCGTCAGCAAGACCCTGCATCAAAGCAGATGCTCCCAAACGGTTACCACCGTGGTCACTGAAGTTTGCCTCACCAATTGCATAAAGACCAGGGATGGTTGTCTGCAAGTTGTAGTCTACCCAAATACCACCCATTGTATAGTGGATTGCAGGGTAAATCATCATAGGCTCTTTATATGGATCTGTATCGGTAATTTTCTCATACATCTGGAACAAGTTACCGTAACGCTGTGTAATTACATCTTTACCAAGTCTCTCAATAGCAGTCTTGAAATCAAGGAATACTGCAAGACCTGTCTCGTTTACACCATAACCGGCATCACAACGCTCTTTAGCAGCTCTTGATGCAACGTCACGAGGTACAAGGTTTCCAAATGCAGGATATCTTCTCTCCAAATAGTAATCTCTGTCCTCTTCAGCAATCTGAGAAGGTTTGATCTGTTTCTTTCTAAGTTTCTCTACATCCTCCATCTTCTTAGGTACCCAAATTCTACCGTCATTTCTCAACGACTCACTCATTAGGGTAAGTTTACTCTGCTGAGTTCCGTGAACCGGGATACAGGTAGGGTGGATCTGAGCGAAACAAGGGTTTCCGAAGAACGCACCTTTTTTGTAGCACTGCCAAGCAGCAGAACCGTTACTGTTCATAGCATTGGTAGATAGGAAGAATACGTTACCATAACCACCAGTTGCAATAACTACTGCGTGAGCACCGAATCTCTCAATCTGGCCATTCTGCAAGTTTCTTGCAATGATACCTTTTGCCTGTCCGTCAATAACTACAAGATCCAACATCTCATATCTAGGATATGATTTTACTGAACCTTTGGCAACAGCTCTGTTAAGTGCAGCGTATGCACCAAGCAACAACTGCTGTCCGGTTTGGCCTCTAGCGTAGAATGTACGGCTTACCTGAGCACCACCAAATGAACGGTTATCCAACAATCCGCCGTAATCTCTGGCAAAAGGAACACCCTGTGCAACACACTGGTCAATGATATTGTTGCTCACCTCAGCAAGACGGTAAACGTTAGCCTCTCTTGCACGGTAGTCACCACCTTTAATAGTGTCGTAGAACAAACGGTAAATTGAGTCATTGTCATTTGTGTAGTTCTTTGCAGCATTGATACCACCCTGTGCAGCAATTGAGTGAGCACGTCTTGGTGAATCACTGATACAGAAAACTTTAACGTTGTAACCCAACTCGCCCAATGAAGCAGCAGCTGCGGCACCGCCCAAACCAGTACCAATTACAATAATTTCCAGTTTGCGTTTATTAGCCGGACTGACTACGCGAATTTGAGCCTTATGCTTTGTCCATTTCTCAGCCAAAGGCCCTTCAGGAATCTGTGATATTAATTTTTCGGCCATTTTATGTTTTTTAAGTGTATAGTTATCCAAAAAAATTTTCTACAATTTTAGTCACTTTTTATCAAATAACCAATTATTCTCAAATAATTATTGCCAAAACTACCTGTAATTCACATTTTTCATATCTTTACAACTGGTTACAAAATTTTGTGGTATGAAAAACAGGGTTATACTTCTTCTTTCATTCGTTCTGCTTGCCGGCAATGCCGCATTTTCACAAACAGAAACAAGTGGAAACAGACAGCGCCTTACCAAAGAGCAAAAAAGGGAAATAAAAAGGCAGCAAATGATTTCTCTGGTGGCAGATGCCATAGAAAAAGACAATCTTGTAATAGAAATAGACAAAATAAGACCTTCATTTGCAGCAAACAGAGACAAAACTTCATATCAGGGATATACCGGCAATACCCTCAAACTGCAAAACAAAAAAGTATCTGTAAACTTCATTTACATAGGGGAAGCCCCAACTGCAATGATGGGTACAGAGAACCTTTACATACACGCAAAAGAACAGAGTGTGGAACCGGTAAAATCAAAGAATCCCAAAAACGGAAATACAAACTATTATTTCTCATTTACAAACGAATACTACTCTAACAATCCCCAAATATGGGAATGCTTTATTGAGATTCAGCCTAATGGGGAGAGTGTTGTTACAATGCAGACAATAAGGATGAATCCTATGATATATCAGGGATATTTGGACTTTAAAAACAACAGATAAAAAAAGATAAAAAATGAAACTTAGAGCAAAAATCATTGCCGCTATTTTGGCACTTGTTCCATTTGCAGCAAATGCACAGCAAACAGAGCTGAATCTGATACCTCTTCCGCAGAAGGTGCAGAAAACCCAAGGTTCGTTCAAGATTGACAACACTGTTTCAATCACCGGAAATGCAACATTTGAGGTTAATTACCTTAAAGAAAAAATTGAAAAATCATCGGGAATAAAACTTGGAAACCAAACTCAAAGGAAAATTGAAATAAACATTGTACCGGACAATAACCTTAAAGAGGAGGGTTACAAACTTAATGTTGCTCCCGACAAAATATCAATTGCAGCCTCAGACAAGGCAGGTGCATTTTATGGAGTGCAGACCCTGATGCAGCTTATGCCCCCTGCAATTTACGGAAAAGGTGAGGGTTGGGAAAAATGGGAAGTACCTTGCGTTGAAATAGAGGATTACCCTAGATTCAGCTACAGGGGAACACACCTTGATGTTTCAAGAACTTTCTTCCCAATTGAAACTGTATATAATATGCTGGACTGGATGTCTCATCACAAATTGAACAAGTTCCACTGGCATATTACAGACGACAACGGCTGGAGACTTGAGATTAAGAAATATCCTGAACTTACCAGAAAAGGTGCCTGGAGAGGACCGGATGAGGTTCTTCCACCTTCATATGGTTCAGGCAACAAAAGATATGGCGGTTACTATACCCAGGAGGAGATAAAGAAAGTTATCAAATATGCTGCTGAACGCAATATTGAGATTATCCCTGAGCTTGATATGCCGGGTCACAGCAAAGCAGTAATAAGCACATATCCACAAACCGGATGTACAAACAATGAAACTTTCCTTAGCGTTAACGGAGAGGTTCAGAATGTATGGTGTGTTGGAAACCAGGACAACTACAAAATATTGGACAATATAATTAAAGAGGTTGCCGCACTGTTCCCTTCAAAAACAATTCATATTGGTGGTGATGAAGTGAATATGGACAACTGGAAAAATTGTCCGCACTGTCAGGAGCTTATGAAAAAAGAGGGGATGAAAGATGAGATTGAACTTTTGAACTACTTTGTAAGAAAACTTGAGAACATAGTAAACAAATACGGTAAGGTTATGGCCGGATGGGATGAGATTATTGATGGTGGAGAACTTAAACCTACAACTACCGTGTATGCCTGGAAATCTGTAAAAAGAGGTATTGAATCTGTGAAGAAAGGACAACCTACAGTATTTATGGTTGGAGAGTACTGCTACTTTGATATGAAACAGTCTCCTGCAGAAAGGGGCCACAACTGGGCAGGAATTGTTACATTGGACAAAACATACTCTTTGGATCCTACAAGTGCACTTAATCTTACTCCAGAGCAGGAAAGCCTTATTCTTGGACCTCAGGGAGCCCTTTGGACAGAGCTTCTTAACAGACCTGCAAGATTCCTTGAATACCAGTATTTTCCAAGATTGTGCGCCATTGCAGAGGTTGGCTGGACAAATAAAGAGCTTAAGAACTATGACTGTTTCTACCACAGACTTACAAAAACCCATTATGACAGGATGCACTATATGGGAATTGCTTTCAGATTGCCATACCCTGAAGTAAAATATGAGAACAATACCATTAAAGTGAATCTTCCATACAACTGGGCAGTAGTAAGATATACAACAGACTGTACAGAGCCTACAGCAACATCCAACATCTACACCGGAGACATTGTAACATTTGAACCTGAAAAATTCAGATTTGCAACATTCTATAAAGACTACAACAAGAGTATAACTGTAGCACCTTCAAATGTTGAGCTGTATGACTATATTACCCCTAAAGTAACAATTACCAGTTCATACAAACCGGAGGAGATACATAAAAAATACCCTATAAGCAATGCTGAAAATTACGACTTCAAAAAACACTTCAGGGCAGACAGAAGATCTCAGGCTGGAGACTATGTACTCTATACATTTGAGGAGCCTGTAGAGTGCAGCAAGATTACAGTTGAAACTGGTATTCCAAATATAACATTCTATAGTGTAACAGAGGGACACGTTGAATATTCATATAATGGAAAAGACTTCATTAAAGGTGAAGAATTTGTTTACGGCATAGCAACCATCAAACCTGAAAATAAAGTAAAGGCCGTTAAAATTTGTGTTACTGGAATGTCTGATGCACTTGCCACCTGTTTCCAGAATTTGAGAATTGAAAAATAATGATTCTGAAAAAAATTATACATAAAGAGAGTTATCATACAAATCCTTCATTCAAACAATTTGAAAAGTTTATGAAGGATTTGCCTGATAACTACAAAAAGATGGGTAAAGTCATCTATAAGGGGAGAAATGAGCTTAAAGAGATTGAATATAACGGAGTAACGGTTGTAATTAAAAGTTTCCGTATTCCAAATATTATAAACAGAATTGCATACGGAATATTCCGCCCTTCAAAAGCCAAACGCTCATACGATTATGCCTCCCTTATTCTTCAAAAGGGGATAGGCACACCTCTTCCAGTAGGATATTATACCAGCAGAAAATGGTTTCTTTTTAGTGAAAGCTATTATGTATCACTAAAATCTGAGTGCCCTTATACATATAAGGATATAATGGACGGAAAATATCCAGGAACAGAAAAGATTGTAAAGGAAATAGCCGCCCTTACTGCATATATGCACCAGAACAATATGGTACATAAAGACTGGTCGAGAGGAAATATCCTTTTTAAAGAGGATGAAAAAGGGATAAAACTTGAAATAATAGACCTTAACCGTATAAGATTCCACAAAATAGGAATGGAAGAGGGGTGCAGAAATTTTGAAAGGCTTCCTGCAACAGAACAGATGACAAGATGGATGTCGGAAAAATATGCAGAAATTATGGGTTATAATCCCTACAAATGTTTTGAAATTATCAATTCCTGCAAAGAAAAAGCATAATAATAACCCGGAAGAGAATTTTCTTCCGGGTTATTTTTTACAGTAAAGAATTAAAATACTTTCTCTACAATTTCATATACAGGTTTCAAATCAGCAGCGGTAGCTTTACCCTCTCTAATTTTCTCAATAATTGGACGTGCCTGTTCAAATACCTCATTCTCTACCTCAATTGCAGGAGTCATATATTTCTCAATTGCATAGTAGTTCAAGTATTTGTTTCCATTACCTCTAGTAATAGGGAAAATCTCTTTTTTATTCTTCAATACCCAGTCACACATTTGAGCATTCTCTGTACCCTCAGCTGTCATAAATGCTGGAATATTCTCACCATTTGCTACCATTAGAGGAACTGTTATACCAATAGGAGGATAACCTATAATTGTCCACATAATTGTATTTGCAGGGTTCTCACCTTTTTTAACACCCTCTACAACTATAGAACAGCTTGAAGATTTTCTAGGAATGAAATCCTGATCCATAAACCAACCGTTACATTTCTCTACAAACTCTTTATCTTTGTTAAGGTCAATACCCAAAACTGAGTGGTAGAATGTACGTGAAAGGTTCTGCATAATCCATTTTGCAGTAAGGTCACCATTTCTGCCAATCTGCTCTTTAACAATTTTATCGGCAGTTGTATATCTTACATAACCCATACCGTCATTCAATCTTCCTGTATTTGAATGGTTAGTGTAAACAATGTATCCCTGAGGAGCAATTTTAGGGTCATTAACATCTATTTTAGTCCAAGAATCATTGTTTACCTCATAATATGCAGCACCACCTTCAGCATCAATAACACCAAAGTTAGCCTCTACACACATTGGTCTTTTATATTTGTCCAAAAGTTTCTCAAAATCTTTCAGTGTACGGCAGGTTGCCAAAGCTTTAAACATAACTTCACCCTCTTTATCCATCTGGCTAGAAGGTACATCATCATTTTTAAGGTTATAAGAAGCTGTATTCATAATAGAGAAACCAACCTCATTAGTTCCGGTCCAAGCCTCATTTTTAAAGGCATCAGGTGAATTTATCAATGCATAGAATGAGTATTTCTCACCTTTAAAATATTTTACCTTATTATTAAGTTCACCAGTATCTCTGTGTTTCCACATTAAAGGTCTTCCATCAGGAGTAGCTTTACCGGTAATAATTGCAGAAGTGCAGGCAAACACATCTGCAGATAGCGCCAATGCTAATACTAAAGCTGCTACAAAAAGTTTTTTCATAAAATAGAGTTTTTAAATATTAATGTTAAAATAATGTATTGTCGGGAATATATTTGTTTATGCCCAAATGTTTGTATGCAAGTTCTGTAACTTCCCTTCCTCTTGGGGTTCTGTGAATGAATCCCTCTTTTATAAGGAATGGTTCATATACCTCTTCCAAAGTTCCGGCATCTTCTCCTACTGCAGTTGCTATTGTATTTACACCTACCGGACCACCTTTAAATTTGTTTATTATAGTGGTAAGGATTTTATTGTCCATCAAATCCAAACCTCTCTTATCTATATTAAGTGCATCCAGAGCATATCTGGTAATAGGAAGATCTATTCTGCCTGAACCTTCAACCTGTGCAAAATCCCTTACCCTGCGAAGTAGGGAATTGGCAATTCTTGGTGTTCCTCGGCTCCTGCAGGCAATTTCCATAGCTGCCTGGCTGTCTATACCTATATTGAGTATTTTTGCACTCCTTTCAACAATTTTCTGCAATACAGATGAATCATAATATTCAAGATGGCACTGTATTCCAAATCTGGCCCTTAAAGGTGAGGTAAGCAATCCGCTGCGGGTAGTTGCCCCTACAAGAGTGAAAGGATTTAAGGATATCTGAACAGATCGGGCCCCAGGACCTTTGTCAAGCATAATATCTATCCTGTAATCCTCCATTGCAGAATAAAGATACTCCTCTACAACAGGAGAAAGCCTGTGTATCTCATCTATAAATAATACATCTCCTTCATCCAAACTTGTAAGCAAACCGGCCAAATCACCCGGTTTGTCCAATATTGGACCGGATGTGATTTTCATAGAAACACCAAGTTCATTGGCTATAATATTTGCCAATGTGGTTTTTCCCAAGCCTGGAGGACCGTGAAAAAGTACGTGATCCAATGATTCACCCCTCTGTTTGGCTGCCTTTACAAAAACCTTAAGGTTCTTCAGAATCTTTTCCTGACCTGAAAAGTCTGAAAATTCCTTGGGCCTTATAACCCCCTCCACGTCACCTTCTGATTGCATACCAGCTTTTCTGGGATCAAAATTTTTATCAAAACTATTCATAACACAAATATAATCTTTTTAAAAAAGAATAATAATGTTGTTTATTTATATTGTGTTAATATGTTAATAATTATTTTTATCAACACCTGTGTTTATAATCAACAAAGTTATTAAAAGTATAAAATTTATTAAACTGTTGATTTATAATATAATGATTTTTATTATCAACAACTGTTAATATTTCACAAGTATATTTTCAACATACAATTATTGTTGAAAAATATGATGGAAACAAAAAGTAAAATTCTTTCAGAAGTTGATTGTTTAATGGGATAAAATTCTATTTATACAAATTGTTCATACTTAAAAGCAATATTTTTTAAAAGTTATCAAAAGGGTTATCAATAGTTATAAACCGGTTTTCAACACTATTTTTACCTATTGTTAAAAACTTAACTTAATTTTGCAGACAGTTATGAAAAATATAGAACCCTTTAGTGATTTCATCTCCCAAGAGTCTTGCAGAAGGCTTTTAACATTATTGAGAGACAGTAAAATAAGGAAAATAGGAGTAAACGGACTTTTTGGTTCATCAAAATCTGTTGCTGTTGCCTCTTCTATAAATAATGGCATCAACATTATTATAATGGATAACAAAGAGGAGGCCCAGTTTATTACAAATGACCTGTACAATATGGTTGATGAGGATTGCGTTTATTTTTTTCCTTGTTCTGCCAATATCTCCCAAAGTAAAATAAGTACTATAAAAGATTCTACACAAAAGGTTCAGAGAAGTGCTGCAATAAGTTCTCTAAACGGGTTTGTCAATGGCGAAAGTAATACTAAAAAAATAATAGTTATTGCATATCCGGCATCTGTTTATGAGAAAATTCCAAACAAAAAAGTGTTGAAAAAAAATCTCCTTAAAGTAAAGAAAGGGGATATGGTTTCTCACGAATTTATAAAAGAGGTTCTTGCAGAGTATAATTTCCAGAAAGTTGATTTTGTAGGGGAGCCCGGTGAATTTGCTTTAAGGGGTGGACTGATTGATATATTTTCATATTCATCAGACAAACCTTATAGAATAGATTTTTTTGGTAATGAGGTTGAAAGTATAAGGGAATTTGATACCAATACCCAAAGATCTGTAAGGGAACTTCAGGAGATAGAAATTTTTCCAAATATATATGAAGAGGGAAAAGTTGGTGAAGAAGATAATGTGGATATATTTGAATTTGTAGGGAAGAACAATTGTACTGTTTGGGTAAATGATATTTCTGTACTGCAGGGTGATATATACAAAGAGATTCTGCAAAATCTTCTTGAAAATAAAATCATTGCCTTTAACGGTTATTCAGATGATTATGAGCAGGTGGAATTTAGAATTTCTCCCCAACCTCCTTTCAATAAAAATTTCAATTTGTTGCTTGATGATATAAAGGCAAAAACTGCTGCAGGATATACCATTTATATAAGCAGTGAAAATGGAAAGCAGTTTGAAAGGTTGAGAAGTATTTTTACCCATAACAGCGGGGATGATTTAAGAAAAATTCCCAATTTTACTGAACTCAATTATTCTATCCATACCGGATTTGTAGATACAGTTTCAAAAGTTTGTCTTTACACTGACCATCAGATTTTTGACCGCTACCATAGGGTAAAAATAAAAAGGGAGGTTCCAAGAAGTGAAAGGCTTACGCTAAACGAACTCAGCGCATTCCAGATAGGTGATTATGTGGTTCATATCGACCACGGTGTGGGTATTTTTGGAGGTCTTGTTAAAACCAATTTGAATGGAAAGATTCAGGAGGCTATAAAACTTATATATAAAGATAATGATGTAATTTTTGTATCAATTCACGGAATACACAGAATATCAAGATATAAAAGTAAGGAAGGTACCCCTCCAAAAGTGTATAAGTTGGGAACAGGTGCCTGGGAAAAATTAAAAACCCAAACAAAAAACAAGGTAAAGGATATAGCCAAGGACCTTATAAAATTGTATGCAGAGAGGAGACAGGCAAAAGGTTTCTCTTTTTCTCCCGACAGTTATCTCCAGCACGAGCTTGAGGCATCTTTTATATATGAAGATACCCCGGACCAGCTTAAAACCACACAGGCAGTTAAGGAAGATATGGAGAAAGAGTACCCTATGGACCGTCTTGTATGTGGAGATGTAGGTTTTGGAAAAACTGAGATTGCAGTAAGGGCAGCATTTAAGGCGGCAACAGACAGCAAACAGGTTGCACTGCTTGTACCAACTACCATATTGGCACTTCAGCATTACAAAACTTTCAAGAAAAGACTTGGAAATTTTCCTTGCAATATAGAATACATAAGCCGTCTTAAAACAGCCAAAGAGATAAAACAGATATCAGAAAATATTAAAAGCGGCAAAACAGATATTGTTATAGGAACCCACAGGCTCTTGAATAAAGAGATACAATTTAAAGACCTGGGACTTCTTATTATAGATGAGGAGCAGAAATTTGGAGTTGCAGCCAAAGAGAGGTTGAGACAACTTAAACTCTCAGTTGATACCCTTACACTTTCAGCAACACCTATTCCAAGAACATTGCAGTTCTCATTATTGGGGGCTAGAGATTTATCTATAATAAATACCCCACCGCCAAACAGATTGCCGGTACAGACAGAAATTATAGATTTTAATGAAGAGGTTATAAGGGATGCCATAAATTACGAATTGGAAAGGGGTGGCCAGGTATATTTTGTACACAACAGGGTAGAGGATATATTGGCTGTAGAGGATATAATAAGAAGAATATGTCCCGGAATAAAGACTTGTGTAGGACACGGCCAGATGGATGCAAAAGAGCTGGAAGGGAAGATACTTGATTTTATGGCCGGAGATTATGATATACTGATAGCTACAACAATAGTAGAGAACGGTATAGATATTCCAAATGCCAATACCATAATAATAAACCAGGCCCAGAATTTTGGTTTGAGTGACTTACACCAGCTCAGGGGCAGGGTAGGGCGTTCCAACCAGAAAGCATTCTGTTACCTTATAGTGCCATCAATGGCAGCAATTTCAGATGATGCCCGCCGCAGGTTAAGGGCTATTGAAGCTTTCTCAGATTTGGGAAGCGGATTCAATATTGCAATGCAGGATTTGGATATAAGGGGAGCAGGCAACCTTTTGGGAGGAGAGCAGAGCGGATTCATTGCAGATATGGGATTTGAAACCTACCAGAGAATATTGGCAGAGGCATTTATGGAAATCAAACAGGAAGAGGCAGCTTCAGAAATAGAAACAGGAAAAAATATAAATCTGAAAGAGGCAAAGAAAGGTGTAAAAAATGAAGAGCTGTACAAAGAGGCACTTCAGGGAAGCAAAGAACAAATCACTTTCATTACAGACTGTACCATAGATACAGATATGGAACTTCTTATTCCCGACAGTTATATCTCTTTAACTTCTGAGAAGATAAGGCTTTACAAGGAATTGGATGCCATTACAACTGAAGAAGCCCTTGTAAAATTTACAGAAGATCTGAAAGACAGATTTGGAGAATTGCCGCAACAGCTGGTACAACTTACATATGTTGTAAGGTTAAGATGGGAAGCCATTAAGTTAGGATTTGAAAGGATTGTAATGAAAAACAACATAATGTTTATATACTTTGTTGGAAATCAGCAATCACCATACTACAGTACTCCAACTTTTGCAAAAATTCTCAATTATATCAATTCTTCGCAGAAAAATATGGCAATAAGTGAGCAAAACAGCAAATTATTGTTGAAAATCAAGGGTATTGACACAATAGAAAAGGGATATAATATTGTGGATAAAATGAAAATGTCTATCTTTGCAGACTTGTAAAGTGTTATACCAGTGGCAAATTTACTCATTGATATAGGCAATTCAAACTGTAAGGCAGCAATAGGGCAGGGGACAGAATTGGGAGAAATATTAAAGAGTTCCCAAACAGATGTTCTCAGTTTTATACTCTCCGCAATAGAAGGGAAACAGATTGATGTTATTGTACTTTCAACTGTTAGGGAAGAAGATTTGCAGATGCAGCAGGTATTGGCTGCAAAATGCAGGAAACTGGTGGTTGTAAAACCACATATGGAATTGCCAATAGATTTGCACTATGGATTTCCGGCAAATAGCTTGGGTGCAGACAGGTTGGCTGCGGCGTTGGCTGTAGCAATGCTTTTCCCTGGAAGGGATTGTATAAAATTTGATTTTGGTACAGCACTTACAGTAGATTTTATTTCCAAAGGGAATATATTTGAGGGGGGTAACATATCTTTGGGTATGCAGAGCAGATTCAGGGCTTTGAATACCTTTACAAGGCGGTTGCCACTCGTAAAACCGGAGGGGAAGATAGAGGATTACGGTAGAAATACTGTAGAGGCAATAACATCCGGTGTAATTTTAGGAATGATATTTGAAGTAGAGGGATATTTGAATAAATATCCTCATCATACGGTGGTTTTTACAGGTGGTGATTCTTTTTATTTTGCGGAAAAATTGAAAAGTTCCATCTTTGTAGTTCCTAATTTGGTATTGATGGGGTTGGCCCTAATAGCAGATTACTATGCACAACAAAAAATTGATTAGAAAATTTTTAGTTTTTACAGCTCTATTATTTGCATCTGTTTGTACACTTGAAGCCCAAACAACAGATGCACTTGGTACGTATACCCCATACTCACTGTTTGGTGTAGGAGATATAGACAAGAGTGGTACGGCATTCAATAAAGGTATGGGTGGTATAGGAGTTGGAGTGAGAGACAACAGATTTATCAATTATACAAATCCGGCATCCATAACAGAGAGGGATACACTCTCATTTATGTTTGATTTTGGTCTTAACCAGAAAAACGTATACAGCTCAGACGGTAAGGTAAAATCTGCATTCAATATGGCAAATATGCAGAACATAGTGTTTACTGCCCCTATATACAAGAAATCTGCACTTATAGCGGGTGTAATACCATACAGCAATGTAGGATATAAATTCTCATCGGTAGAAACAGACAACCAGCTTATTTCAAAATATGGAAATATAACCTACCAGAAATATGGAGTGGGAAGCATAAGCCAGCTGTTTGTGGGAGGTGCAATGAATATTACAAAGAACTTCTCTATTGGAGCGGAGTTCATTTATTATTTTGGATCCATTAACAGATACAGCAATGTTCTGTTCACTTCAGATGCTTCATTGAGAGACATAAATACAGGATGGGATTATGGGGTAAGTGCTGTATCGGGAAGAGCAGGAATACAGTATTTTGGCAAGATTGCAAAAAATACCGTTCTTACTATAGGTGCAACATACAGACTTGCAAGTAATATGGACGGTGATTTTACCAGATATGCCTGTACAGTATCCACTTCTCAGATTGATACAGTAAAACTTACTACAACTCCAGGTTACAAAGTTGAGATTCCTAAAGAATTCTCTGCAGGTTTTTCAGTAAAGAAAAAAGACAAGTGGATGTTTGGAGTTGATTACATCTCTCAGGATTGGACAAAATCGTTTTTTGGAGAGACACCGGGTGTAGATTTCAAGCCTTCTGTTTCAAGTTCCATCAAACTTGGAGTTGAGTTTATCCCTAACAGATATGATATCAGGTATTATATGAAAAGGGTAACATACAGAGTGGGAGCATATTATGATAAAACATACGTAAATGTAAACGGTAACCAGGTAAATGCGGCAGGTGTTACATTCGGTATGTCACTGCCGGTGTTCAGATGGTATAATGCCATAACCTGGTCAGTAGATTTGGGTCAGAGAGGTTCATTGGAGAATTCTATGGTGAGAGAGAGATATGTTCAGTTCAATGTGAACTTCAACCTGCACGATATGTGGTTTATAAAGAGGAGATATAATTAAAAATAAATATAACTTAACAATAATATTATGAAAAAATTGCACGTTTTCTTAACACTAGCCGTTGCTTTGTTTCTTGTAGGTTCTGTATCTGCAAATGCTCAAGGTAAATACGGAAAAGACAGCGCACAGTGCGTGAACTATCTTAACTTCTACAGAGATTATCTTAAACAGTTCAGATCTACCAAATCTGCAGGTAACCTTCAGGAGGCAGCAAACCAGTGGAGAGGAGCTTTCAAGACTTGTCCTCCAAAAGCAAGCCAGAATTTGTTCATTGATGGTAGAACAATTTTCCAGAACCTTATCAGAGCTGAGAAAAATACAGAGGTAAGACAGGGTTTGATTGATACCCTAATGCTTATCCATCAGACAAGACAGGCAAACTACCCAAAATCTAAAGCTGCAGTTGCTGAGAATATTGCATTTGATATGCTTTCATATTATGGTAATACAAACCCTGAGAAAGTTGTTGCTGCAATTAAAGATGTAGTTACAATTTCAGGTAATAAGACCAAAGCTGACCTGTTGGTAGCTTATATGCAGAAAGCTTCTGAGCTTTATCAGGCTGGTAAAATGGCTGGTGAGGATATTTTGAAAGCTTATACAGATTTCTCTCCAATTTTGGATGCTCAGATTTCAGCAAATCCATCTGAGGATACCAAAACTGCAAGGGGTGCATTTGAGAATGCATTCGTTACCAGTGGTGTAGCAACTTGCGATAACCTTGTAGCTGTATTCACCCCAAGATATGAGGCTGAGCCTACAAAAATTGAGGTTGTAAAACCTATCGTTAGCCTTTTGGGTTCAGACAGCGTATGTGTAAAATCTGACTTGTTCTTGAAAGCTGTAACTTCACTTCACCAGATGGAGCCTTCTTACACTTCTTCATACTTCTTGTACAAATTGCACGCAAGCAAAGATAATGCGGATGAGGCTGTAAAATTCCTTGAGGAGGCAATTGCAAGTGAGGAGTCTGATTCAGTTAAAGATGGTGAGCTTACTATGGAGCTTGCAGTTTACAACTTTAAAGTTGGACGTCACGCTAAAGCTGTAGCTGCTGCCAAAGATGCTATTGCTAAAGATGCTGCACAGGCTGGTAAAGCTAACCTTCTAATGGCAAACATTTGGGCTGGTCAGAAATGTACTGCTCAGGATATGGATAACAGAGCCAAATATTGGGTAGCTGTAGATTACCTTAACAAAGCTAAAGCTGCTGACGATACTTTGGCAGAGGAGGTTAACAAACTTTCAGCATCTTACCGCCAATATTTCCCTAAAACTGAGGATGCATTTATGTATGACCTTACAGATGGTAAACCATACACCATTTCTTGTGGCGGTATGAGCGCAACTACAACTGTAAGAACAATCAAATAGTAAGTAGATATTATTTGAATAATGTATAGGGGGATACCCAATATAATAAGGTATACATATATGGTAGTAACCGCAATTGCGGTTACTACCTTTGTTATATCTTGTAAAGGTGAAGAGGTTTCGGAACCGCTGGATCTGACAACAATTCCTGTTCAGACAGTTCAGGGGATGAGTGCTGTGCAGACAGTGAACGGCCAACTGCAAATGAGGATGGAGTCACAGCTGATGCAGCGTTTTGATAATGATACGCTCTCGTATGAACTGTTTTCTGACGGGTTTAATGTATATGCGTACAACGAAGCAGGGGAACTGGAAACCCAAATAAGTGCGGATGTGGCAAAACACTCCACATTCAAGATTAAGAAAAAGGAAGAGAAGTGGGAGGCGTTTGGCAATGTTGTAATAACAAATTTTCTGAAGGGTGAGAGGATGGAAACCGATACCCTTTATTGGGACAGGAATGAGGGGTTGATTCATACACACTGTTTTGTGAAGATGTATTCACCAAGCGGTTATATGCAGGGATATGGAATGGAGAGTGATGAGATGGCCAGGAATGCACATATCCAGAGGCCATTTGACAGTTATGGAATTGTGAGCAGGGATTCCACAGCTTCATATGTAGATACAGTCAATTTGGTTGGACCTGCCATTAAGAACAGATAATATGGTTAGCAATATCATTATAACATTTTTTGCATTGCTTTTTTCAGCCTTTTTTTCCGGTTATGAAATTGCATTTCTTCAGGGCAGCAAACTGAAGGTTGAGTTGGACCGCAAACAGGGGAAGAAGTATGCACAGGTAATGGACCATTTTATCAAGAACCCCGAAGAGGTCATATCTTGTCTGCTAATGGGAAATAATGTGGCTATTGTAATATATGGTATTGCAATTGCCAAGATTCTGGATCCTCTCATTGCGCAATATATTACATCCTCTGTGGGAGGTATTTTGGCTATTGATACAATTATTGCAACACTTATTGTACTTGTGACTGCCGAGTTTTTGCCTAAGGCAATGAGCAGGCTCAATCCCAATGGTGTGTTTTCGTCATTGTATTGGCTGTTTATATTTTTCTATTGGCTATTTTACCCGTTGACTTTCATTACCAACAAATTGTCGGGAAGAATAATGAAATTGTTCGGGGTTAATGATATAAAGGATACCCATAAAGTTTTGTTTGACAAGAGTGACCTTATGCATCTTTCTGCAGAAATTTCGTCGGGCGATTCAGATGATGATAATGAGCACGCCAATGATATGGTGATTTTCCAGAATGCCCTCAATTTCTCTTCTGTTAAGGTAAGGGAGTGTATGATTCCCAGAACTGAGGTGACAGCAATTGATGTTCAGGATTCGTTGGAGGAACTGGCTGCCCTCTTTGTGGAGCAGGGGTACTCAAGAATCTTGGTGTACAGAGAGAATATTGATGATATTATTGGATATGTGCATACAAAGGATCTTCTTAAAGACGGTGATATTAGAAGCATTGCTGAGTTGTTGCGTACTGTCACTTATGTTTCGGAGGAGATGAGTGCCCAGACCCTTATGGCATATTTTACCAAAAACAGACAATCTATAGCTGTTGTGAGGGATGAGTATGGCGGAACAAGCGGTATTGTAACTCTTGAGGATCTTATAGAAGAGATTTTTGGAGATATAAATGATGAGCTTGATAAAGAGGAGTTTTTGGAGAAGCAATTGTCTGAAAATGAGTATATTTTCTCAGCCAGACTGGAGGTTGAGGAGATTAACAGGAAATTTGAACTTGATCTTCCTGAGTCTGATGAATATGAGACTTTGGCGGGTTTGATAATGTATTACAATGAGAATATTCCAAAGGAGAAAGAGATACTGCAATTTGGAAAATACTCATATACAATACTGAAAACAACAAGGAACAGGATAGAGACTGTGAATGTTAAAGTGCTGGAAAAGTAGTTTTTTTGTTGTATTCATCAGAAAATTACTATCTTCGCACCTTGCAAGAAAAAAATCTTAAAATTATTATATAAAATGGCAGTACTAGAAAAAATACGCGTAAAAATGGGAGCATTCATTACTGCTCTTATTGCAATTGCGTTGCTATCGTTCGTTATTGATCCAAGCACACTTCAGAGTGCGTTGGGTATGTTCTCTTCAAAATATGATGTTGGAGAGATTAATGGTGAGGGTATCACTTATCAGGAGTATCAGCAGAAAGTAGATTACTTCACTAAGATTTATCAGATTTCATCAGGTACAACATCTTCAGATGAGCAGACTCAGGATGCTATCAACAACACTGCTTGGCAGAATGAGATTACCAACAGAGTATTGGTTCCTGCAATTGAGAATGCAGGTGTTACTCTTGGAGAGGAGGAGCTTTATGACCTTACTCAGGGTGCAAACATCTCTCCAGTTCTAATGTCTGAGGCTACATTTGTTGGTGAGGACGGCCAGTTCAGCAAACAGAGAGTTGTTGATTTCGTTCAGGCAATTAATCAGGATGCGTCAGGCCAGTTGGGTATGTACTGGAACTTCTTGGAGGACAACATTGTTAAAGACCAGATGTTTACCAAATATATGTCATTGTTGGAGAAGAGTATGTATATGAGCCCTGTTGAGTTGAACAGAGCTATTGCAAACAACAACACTACCTACAACGTTGACTTTGTAGTTAAACCTCTTGGTTTTGCTGTTGATTCAACTGTTTCTGTTTCAAAACAGGAGGTTGCTGCTTACTATGAGAAGAACAAAGAGTCCTTCAAACAGACAGAGAGCAGAGATCTTGAGTATGTTGTATTTGAGGTTGTTCCTTCAGAGGCTGATTTGGATGCGGCAAGAGAGGAGTTTGAGAAAACTTACACTGAGTTTGTAGCTGCTGAGAATGTTAAGAATTTCCTAGCAAGAAACTCTGATGCACAGTATAATCCTTACTTCTACAAAGAGGGTGATTTGAATACAATTGCATCTGAGCTGGAGGATTTTGCTTCAAAAGCAAAAGTTGGTGAGACTTTGGCTCCATTCCAGCAGGAGAATACTTTTATGGCTGCAAAGGTTATGGATATCAAACAGCTTCCAGATTCAGTATTTGTAAAACACATTCTTCTTCAGGGAGAGAATGAGGCAAAAGCTGACAGCCTTTTGGCAGTTGCAAAGAAAGGTAACTTTGCAGAGTTGGCTGCTGCATATTCAGCAGACCAAAACCCTAATGTAGCTGAGGCTGGTGACTTGGGTTGGATGACACAGCAGTATATGATTCCTGGTATGGAGTCTGTTCTTGAGGCTAAGAAAGGTGATTTGATGAAGATCAAAACCCAGTATGGTACTCACATTGTTAAGGTGACTGACGTTACTAAAGCAATGAAGAAAATGCAGGTGGCTATCTTGGTTAAAGAGGCTGTAGCAAGCAAGACAACTTATTCAGATTTCTATGCTAAAGCTAATGATATTGCTTCTAAGAGCGAGGGTAACATTGAGAAGTTCAACGCTGCTGCTAAAGAGATGAACGTTGCTGTTTATCCTGCAATCAGAGTTCTTCCTAATGCAAAAACTTTGGCTAACTACCAGCATACAAGAGAGATTTCAAGATGGGCTAATGAGAGCAAAGTTGGTGATGTTTCTCCAATTATTACTGTAGACAACAAATATTTCTTTGTTGTTGCCCTTACAGCTATCCATCCTGAGGGTTATGCTTCATTGAACGAGGTTTACACTGACATTCAGAACTATCTTCTTGTAGAGAAGAGAGGTGAGAAAGTTGCTCAGGAGACTAAAGCTGCAATTGCAGGTGCTACCACAATTGAGGAGGTTGCAGAGAAACTTAACACTACTGTAAGCAATCAGAGCGGTATTGCATTCTCTTCACTTACTTCACAGCAGTTGGATCCTAAATTCATTGGCGCAGTGGCTGCAGCTGCTGAGAACACTTTGGTAGGTCCGGTTGTTGGTGAGATAGGAGTATACTACTTCACCGTTAAAGGTAAAGAGGTTGGTGCATTCTACACTGAGGATGATGCAAAATCAAGAAACGCACAGATTTTCAGCAGCGTTTCAAGAGTTATTCCTGCAATCATCACTGAGGGTGCAGATATCAAAGATACCAGATACAAATTCTTCTAACAGAAGAGTCTGATATAAATATTGGAGGTTGGCTAAGGCCAACCTCTTTTTTTGTCCCTTTAATCCCCCTATACTGGCAATGGAGCAGGGTAAAGCTCTTTATTTGAGTAAAAAAAGGCCGGGAAGTGATTTCCCGGCCTTATGCTATTACTGAATTTTGAAAAGTAAATTATACATTGAAAAGGAAGTGCATAATGTCACCATCCTGAACAACGTACTCTTTACCCTCAACTCCAAGTTTTCCTGCAGCGCGGCAGGCAGCCTCTGAGCCGTATTGTACATAATCATCATATTTGATAACCTCTGCACGGATAAAGCCTCTCTCAAAGTCTGAGTGGATAACACCGGCAGCAGCTGGTGCCTTATCTCCCTTGTTATAGGTCCATGCTCTTACCTCCTGAATACCTGCAGTAAAGTAGGTCTCAAGGTTAAGTAGAGCGTATGCGCTTCTGATAAGTCTTACAACACCTGATTTCTCAAGACCAATCTCCTCAAGGAACATCTGGCGCTCCTCGTAGCTCTCAAGCTCTGCAATTTCAGACTCAATTTTAGCCGCAATTACAAGAATCTGTGCATTCTCATCCTTTACAGCCTCTCTAACCTGCTCTACATATTTGTTGCCCTCTTTTGCACTGTTTTCGTCTACATTACAAATATACATTACAGGTTTGTTTGTAAGCAGGTAAAGCTCTTTGGCTAGCTTCTCATCCTCTGCATTGTCAAAAACAACTGTACGGGCAGATTTACCCTGCTCAAGCACCTCTTTATATTTCACAAGAATATCATACAGTCTTTTTGCAGCTTTATCACCACCTGTCTGTGCCTGTTTCTGAACCTTGCTTATACGGTTCTCTACAGTCTCAAGGTCTTTAAGCTGAAGCTCAGTATCAATAATCTCCTTGTCTCTTACAGGGTCTACAGAACCGTCTACGTGAACAATGTTTGCATCATCAAAACATCTTAACACGTGAAGGATTGCATCTGTCTCCCTGATATTTGCAAGGAACTGGTTTCCAAGTCCCTCACCTTTGCTGGCACCTTTCACAAGGCCTGCAATATCCACAATTTCAACTGTTGCCGGAACAACTCTGTGTGGTTTTACTATTTTCTCAAGAACTTCCAGTCTGTCGTCGGGAACAATGGTAGAACCAATATTTGGCTCAATTGTGCAGAACGGGAAGTTTGCAGATTGTGCCTTTCCGCTGCTTATACAATTAAAAAGTGTTGATTTGCCCACATTTGGCAGGCCTACTATACCGCATCTTAGTGCCATTACCTGATATTTAAAATTTTAGGTTGCAAAATTAGGGTAAATTTCCAATATTGCAATAAAATAGACCGCTATGAAAGAGATAATGCTGCTGTTGGTAATGTTCTGGAATGTTGAGAATTTCTTTGATACATATAACAATCCGTACCGCAATGATGATGAGTTTACCCCAACGGGGGAAAACCATTGGACAAAAGAGAAATTCCAGCAAAAAAGGGATGATATTGTAAAAACAATTGCCCTTGTAGCAGAGCAATACGGTACATTTCCAGCACTCATAGGACTATGTGAAGTGGAAAATGCGTATACTCTCAACCAGTTGGCAGCCCATACACCATTGGCTAAGGTGGGGTATAAATTCATTCATAAGGAGTCTCCCGACAGCCGTGGCATTGATGTGGCTCTCCTTTACAGGGAGGATACCTTTACACCGCTGGAGAAACACTTCTATTCGGTGGGGTTCCCCACAAGGGATATCCTCTATACAAAAGGGGTGGTAAACTCATTGGATACCCTGCATATCCTGGTAAACCACTGGCCATCCAAGAGCGGAGGGGAAAGGGCCTCAGAGCCCCGCAGAATAGCTGTTGCAGAGAGAGTAAAGGGGATTACTGATTCCCTCCTTGCAGCAAATCCCAGTGCAAACATTCTCCTTATGGGAGACTTCAACGATACACACAATTCCAAGTCCCTGAAAATTTTAACAGAAAATAATCTTCCCGATGATTCATCGGGAAGAAAAGTACTTGTAAATCTTGCCCCATTTGCCTGGGGGGCAGACGGTACCCACAAGTATAGGGGGGTGTGGAGTACCATAGACCAGTTTCTTGTATCCCATGGGATACTGGAGTGTGAGCAGGAGGGAGTTCTGCCGCAGTGGGTGTTCTGCCGTAAGGAGATGGAAATTTTTTCACCTGAATTCCTCCTGGAGTGGGATAAAACTTATATGGGGATAAAGCCAAGACGAACATACCAGGGTCCCAAATATCTGGGTGGGGTGAGTGACCATCTGCCAATAATCCTTACTCTGTATGGTTACAGTGAGAATTAAACTTTGGTTTATTTCGGATATTATATCCTATATTTTGTTAAATTTGCCGTTTAAAACACACTTTGCGCATATATTATATCATGAAACAGTATCTGAATCTGCTTAAGAAAATAATGGATGAGGGGGTTGTTAAGGGTGACCGTACAGGAACCGGAACAAAAAGTATTTTCGGTTACCAGATGAGGTTCAACCTTAATGACGGATTCCCTTTGCTTACCACCAAGAAGGTGCATTTGAAATCAATCATTTATGAGCTTTTGTGGTTCATAAATGGTGATACCAATATCAAGTACCTGAATGACCACGGTGTAACCATTTGGGATGAATGGGCAGATGAGAATGGTGAGTTGGGGCCTGTGTATGGTGCGCAGTGGAGACACTGGAAAACTGCTGAGGGAGGGGAGATTGACCAGTTGGCCAACCTTATGCAACAGCTTAAAAACAATCCTGATTCCCGCAGGCACATCATTTCTGCCTGGAATGTGGCGCAGGTAGACAATATGGCTTTGCCCCCTTGTCACTCGCTGTTCCAGTTCTATGTGGCAGACAACAAGCTTTCGTGCCAGCTTTACCAGAGGAGTGCGGATGTGTTTCTTGGGGTGCCGTTCAATATTGCTTCGTATGCCCTGTTTACAATGATGATTGCAAAGGTGTGCGGTTATGAGTTGGGTGATTTTGTTCACACATTTGGAGATACACATATTTACCTTAACCATTTTGAGCAGGTGAAGACACAGCTTTCACGTGAGCCAAGAGCCCTTCCAAAGATGATTATCCACGGAGACCAGAAAGATATCTTCAGTTTCAAATATGAAGATTTTGAGTTGGTGGATTATGACCCATATCCGGTAATAAAGGCTCCGATTGCTGTATAAAAATTTTACAGAATAGAGTGTAAATATTTTACATTTATAAGTTTGGATAAGTTAAGTTTCAGAAAATTATGATTTCTTTAATAGTTGCAGTAGCAGAAAATGGTGCCATAGGGCGCAACAATGAGCTTCTCTGGCATATTTCAGAGGACTTGAATTACTTTAAAAGTACCACAACCGCTCATCCTGTAATTATGGGAAGGAAGACATATGAGTCTATTGGAAGACCGCTTCCGGGGAGAAGGAATATTGTCCTTACCCGTGGAGATATGGAAATTCCTCCAATAAAGAATCCGCAGACAACCTCAATGGAAATTGTACATACATTGGAGGATGTGTTTGCTCTTGCCCAAGGGGAGGAGGAGTTTTTCATTATGGGTGGAGGTATGCTCTATAATGCAACATTTGAGAAGGCAGATTATTTGTATATAACAAAGATTTATGCAACCGCAGAGGATGCAGATACATTTTTCCCAAAGGTAGATGAGAGAGATTGGGAGATTGTAAGGGAAGGGGAGATGATGCACGATGAGGAGAATAATATTGATTATCAATTTTTAGTATATAAAAGAAAAAACAATTAGCGAAGAATGGAAAAGCGAGACAGTTTTGCCAGCAGTTTTGGTGTCCTTGTAGCAATGGCAGGGTCTGCTGTGGGTTTGGGAAATCTATGGAGATTCCCATATTTGGTTGGCACCAACGGTGGTGCGGCATTCATTATCATTTATCTGGCAATAGTTGCAGTGTTGGCACTTCCTATCATGTATTCGGAGTTTGTGGTGGGCAGGCGTGCACAATCTAATGTATACGGTGCATTCAAGAAACTGGCACCAGGTTCAAAATGGGGTATAACAGGAGTTTTGGCCATATTGTGCTGTATACTTATTGTCTCATTCTACTCTGTAGTTGGAGGATGGACAATAGATTATCTGGTAAAGGCAATATCAGGAGAGTTTTCTGCAGAGAATACTGCTTTTGAGGGGTTGTTTGCAAATACGGTTTCATCAAATTTCAGACCGTTGCTCTTTATGCTCCTTTTTGTTGGAAGCTCTTCAGCTGTATTGCTGTCGGGAGTAAAAGATGGTATAGAGAAATATTCAAAGGTGCTTATGCCGCTCCTTTTTGTTATGGTTATTGTTATTGCTGTAAGGTCTGTAACATTGCCAGGAGCAGGTGAAGGGTTGGATTTCCTTTTCAAACCAGATTTCTCTAAAGTAACTGCAAATACATTCCTTGATGCACTTGGTCAGGCGTTCTTCTCTTTGAGTGTTGGATTTGGAATCATTTTCACATATGCATCTTATGTGAACAGAAATGAGAATCTTGTTAAGATGTCTGTTCAGACTGCTACCGCAGATACAATGTTTGCAATAATTGCTGGAATTGCCATTATGCCGGCTGTATTTGCTTTTGGCATTGAACCTGGGCAGGGTCCGGGACTTGTATTTGTAACTCTTCCATACGTATTTGCACAGTTGCCGTTGGGTTCTGTTCTGGCTACAATATTCTTCTTTGTATTGTATGTGGCAGCCCTTACTTCTTCAATATCGTTGCTTGAGGTTGCTGTTGCGTATGTAATAGAGGAGTTTAAAATTAGCCGCAAAGCATCTGTTTTGCTTGTTACCTTTATTGTTCTGGTACTGGGTACTTTCTGCTCACTTTCACAGGGTGTATTGGCAGATGTGCAGATATTTGGGAACAACATCTTTGATTTGTTTGACAAAACAACAGCAAACATCCTAATCCCTATAGGGGCATTGCTGATTGTACTGTTTGCGGGATGGAGAATGAAGAAAGAGGATTTTGTTGATGAGATTACAAGTGGCGGCAAACACAAATTGAATCCAGTTTATTTGAAAGTGATAATTTTGTCTATCAAGTATGTTGCCCCTGTGGTAATAGGCATTATTATGATTAGAAGTTTGATTTAGCTCTAAAAGTATTGTTATGGCACAAAGAGACAGTTTTGGAAGCGGATTTGGCGCACTTGTAGCTATGGCTGGCTCCGCTGTAGGATTGGGAAACTTGTGGAGATTCCCATATTTGGTAGGAACAAACGGTGGTGCTGCCTTCATTATAATATATCTGGCATTCATATTTTTGCTGGCGCTTCCTATTATGTATTCAGAATTCATTATAGGTCGCAGAAGTCAGGCAAATGTGTTTGGTGCATATAAGGTTCTTGCTCCGGGTACCAAATGGTGTGCATCGGGCCTTGTGTATGTTTTGGGTTCACTTTTCATCATTTCATTTTATTGTGTGGTGGGTGGATGGACAATAGATTATTTGTGGAAAGCAATCACATTCAAGTTTACCACAACAGATACAGCGGTTCTTGATGGAATGTTTGCCCAAACCGTAACATCAAGTACAGAACCCCTTGTATTTATGCTTATTTTCCTTGTGGCAACAGCCCTTATAGTTATGGCTGGAATTAAGGATGGAATTGAGAGATATACCAAAGTTATGATGCCTATGCTGTTTGTAATAGTTGTGATAGTGGCTATACGTTCGGTTACACTTCCTGGGGCAGGTGAAGGCTTGGAGTTCTTGTTTAAGCCGGATTTCTCAAAGGTAACATCAAAGACATTGATTGATGCCCTTGGTCAGGCATTCTTCTCTTTGAGTATTGGATGTGGTACTATTATGACATACGGTTCATATGTTAAGAAAAAAGAGAAAATCATTGGCCTTTCGGCAGAAACAGCCATAACAGATACAACTTTTGCAATAATTGCAGGATTGGCAATTATGCCGGCAGTGTTTGCATTTGGTATCTCTCCTGCAGAGGGTCCGGGGCTTGTATTCGTAACTTTGCCATATATATTTGCACAGTTGCCATTAGGAGCTTTCCTTGCAATCCTGTTCTTCTTTATGCTGTTCATTGCAGCTCTTACCTCTTCAATTTCACAGCTTGAGGTAATAGTATCCTACCTTAAAGAAGAGTTTAACATAAGCAGAAAGTTGGCAATATTTCTTTCATTGGCTGTTATTGTTACATTTGGAGTGTTGTGTTCACTCTCTCAGGGAACATTGGCAGATGTAAAAATATTTGGTCTCAACTTTTTTGATTTCTTTGACAAAACCTCTGCAAATATCCTGTTGCCTTTGGGTGGATTCCTTGCAGTAGTATTTGTTGGATGGAAGATGAAGAAACCTGAAGTTATAGATGAACTTACAAGCGGAGGATTGCACAAACTCAATCCGCTGTTCCAGAATTTTGTTTATTACTCAATAAAATATCTTGCACCTGTAGTGGTTGCAATAGTATTGGTAAGTGGATTAATTTAATTTAGAATAAATGAGAAACAGAGGTTTATTTGTATTTGGTATGGCGGCAGTTATGATGCTGTTTGCCGGAGTATCCCAGCAGGGATATGCACAGCGCAAAGCTAAGAAGGCTGCCAGCAAGCAGGAACAGGTGGCAGAAGCCGCAACTAACTGCTACGGTTACTATAAGGATGTGTTTATGGACAGTGGCATTAACGTAAATTCGTTAAAAGACCTGCCTGCTGCCCGTTTTATAGGAGCATCGTGGGAAGCATTCATTTCAGCCCCACACTCCCCAATGCAGCTTACCCTAAGGGATACCCTTTTGCAGAGGGAGATGATTTGCGGCAGTGAGATGGATGAGAATGGAATTCTTCTTTATCCCGACAGTGAACCCCGTTTTAGAGTCATTTATATGAACGGAGGAAAGGCCACAGCACACGGAAGGTCATTGACCCCGGCAGGCCGCAGCAATATGCAGCAATTCCTTAAAAATGGTGGTTCATATGTTGGAACCTGTGCCGGAGCATACATATCATCAATGGGTACAAAAAGGAGAGGTGAGGAGGTGAAACCAAATGATCAGTACCTGAGTATATGGCCAGGAGTGGTAACCGGAACAGCTTTGCTGAAAAACCATACAGCAATGTCTGTTGAGCCGGGCAGCCCGCTGCTCAAATATTACCAGTTTGGAGGAGACATGAGGGTAGACAGTCTGCGCCACAACGGAGGATGCTTTGCATATTACGGAGAGGGACAGATTATTCCCGATGGTACCGAGATTCTTATGCGATACATCTATGACACAGTCTCTGTAAACAGCAAATCCCAGATACATAACGAGGTTGCAAGTTGGGCGTGGAAAGAGAATAACCTGTCGGGAAGAGTAGTGGTTACAGGTTCACACCCTGAGGATGTGGTTGCCGGTGAGAGATTGGAGTATATGGCATCAATGTTGCT
>JAZSEZ010000060.1:0-3823 GCA_045531975.1 Candidatus Egerieisoma sp.
GAAAATATTAAAATTCTACATATATGTACAGAACACACACTTGCGGGGAGCTCCGCATTTCTAATGTAGGCCAGGAGGTTACTTTGGCCGGATGGGTACAGAGAGTACGCAAAATGGGATCTTTGAATTTCATTGATTTGAGAGACCGCTATGGTATTACACAGCTTGTAACCGATGAGCATAACAAGGAGGTAAATGACCTTGTGGAGAAGATGGGTAGAGAGTGGGTTATTCAGGCTAAAGGTACCGTTATTGAGAGACAGAGCAAGAACAACAAGATTGAGACAGGTGAGATTGAGATTCAGCTTAAAGATGTAACTGTTCTTAATGCTGCTGTTACCCCTCCTTTCACAATTGAGGAGAATACAGATGGCGGTGAGGAGCTTAGAGCACAGTACAGATATTTGGACTTGCGCCGCGGACCGCTTAAGAGAGCTTTGGAGCTAAGACACAAAATGGCTCACGAGGTTAGAAACTACCTTAGCAACGTAGGCTTTATGGAGATTGAGACTCCATACCTTATCAAATCTACCCCAGAGGGTGCAAGGGACTTTGTGGTTCCAAGCCGTATGAACCCGGGCGAGTTCTACGCATTGCCTCAGAGCCCTCAGACTTTCAAACAGCTTCTGATGGTTGCAGGTTATGACAAATATTTCCAGATTGTACGTTGTTTCAGAGATGAGGACTTGCGTGCAGACCGTCAGCCTGAGTTTACTCAGATTGACTGCGAGATGTCATTTGTAGAGAGAGAGGATGTGCTTAACACATTTGAGGGATTGGCAAAAGCATTGTTCAAGAATGTATTGGGCAAAGAGCTTACAGGTGACTTCCCAAGAATCTCTTACGCAGATGCAATGGAGTATTACGGATCAGACAAACCTGATATCCGTTTTGATATGAAAATGAACACCGTAACTTCTATGTTGCAGGGCAATGGTTTCTCAGTATTTGATACCGCAGAGTACATTGGTGCAATTGTGGCAAAAGGTTGCGCAGGATATACCAGAAAACAGTTGGATGAGCTTACCGAGTGGGTTAAACGCCCTCAGGTTGGTGCAAAAGGTTTGGTTTACATCAAACTTGGCGCAGACGGCATCAAATCTTCAATTGACAAATTCTACACAGCAGAGCAGTTGCAGGCTGTTGCAGAGAAGATTGGAGCAGAGCAGGGAGACCTTATCCTTATACTAAGTGGTGACAAGAAGAAAATGCAGGGAGCCCTTGGTACCCTACGTTTGGAGATGGGTAACCGCCTTGGCCTAAGAGACAACTCTGTTTATGCACCTCTATGGGTATGTGACTTCCCTCTATTGGAGTGGGATGACGAGACTCAGAGATTCTACGCAATGCACCACCCATTCACCGCTCCAAAACCTGAGGATATGGATAAATTCTTCAGCAACAAAAAAGAAGATTTGGAGAAAGTGAACGCAAACGCATACGACTTTGTTCTTAACGGAACAGAGGTGGGCGGCGGATCAATAAGAATCCACGACTCTAAAGTTCAGGAGAGAATGTTTGAGGTTCTTGGCTTCAACAAAGAGGATGCAGACTACCGCTTTGGATTTATTATCAACGCATTCAAATACGGCGCACCTCCTCACGGTGGTATAGCATTCGGATTTGACCGCTTCTGCTCATTGTTCGGTGGCCAGGAGACCATCAGAGACTACATTGCATTCCCTAAAAACAATATGGGCCGCGACGTAATGCTTGATGCACCAAGCTTGATTGACAATGCACAGATGGAAGAGCTATTCCTTGTAAGCACAGCAAAAAGAGATTAATTAATTTATTAACAAAATAAGGCTTTTCAAAAAAGGTGCAAATTTAAGGCTTGCGAAGCCGAAGAAACCGGAGTTTACTTTGGTAA
The DNA here is from genome assembly GCA_045531975.1 of Candidatus Egerieisoma sp. Classification (GTDB taxonomy): domain Bacteria; phylum Bacteroidota; class Bacteroidia; order Bacteroidales; family UBA932; genus Egerieousia. The sequence goes on from JAZSEZ010000060.1 coordinate 1,874, forward strand.
ATGAGGATTTCTGAGGCAAGCGTAACGCAGAATTTGCACCTTTTTTAAAGCCTGGGAGGATACAAATATGAGCATGGAACAACAAATACAACAAGATATTAAAGCAGCGATGCTTGCTAAAGAGAAAACCCGTTTGGAATCTTTGAGAGCTATTAAGGCAGCAATCCTGCTTGCAAAAACCGCAGACGGCTCTGAGAGCATTGCAGACGAGGCTGTTGTTAAAATTATTCAGAAACTTGTAAAACAGCGCAAGGAGACAGCTGAGATTTACAAGCAACAGAACAGGGAGGAGCTTGCAGCTCAGGAACTTGCAGAGGCAGCTGCAATGGAGGTTTACCTTCCTAAACAACTCTCTGAGGCTGAACTTGAAGAGGAGCTTAAGAAAATTATTGCTCAGGTAGGTGCAACAGGTCCACAAGATATGGGCAAGGTTATGGGCACAGCTACCAAAGCCCTTGCAGGCAAAGCTGACGGCAGAGCAATTTCTGCACTTGTAAAGAAACTGTTGTAATGAAAATTGGAGACAGAGTAAGGTTCCTCAACCAAACCGGCGGAGGAATTGTTGTTGGAATGGGCAAGAAAGGCTGGGTAACGGTTGAAGATGAGGAGGGCTTTGAAATTCCGGTACCGGAAAAGGAGTGCGTAGTGGTGGAGGAGAATGCCGTTGCAGCCGAGAAAAAGAACATCCAGACCAAAGACGGCGAGAAGCTGAACGTGGCACTTGCATACACCAAAACCGGTGCGGGATTCGTATGCTCAATTGCAAACGAGTGCAACTACAATATGCTGGTTACCTACACTGTATCAGCAACAGGTATTAACCAGGCTGCACAATACAGTACAATGTATGCCGGCGAAGTGCTCCCATACGAGCGCAAGGAGATGTTCAAATTTGGGAGGGAGGAACTTAACGACTTCTCCAAAAGGGTACTTGTAAGGCTTGTGCCGTTCAAGAGGGGAACCGGCATAAAGAAAACCACACCTCACACTCTCAAACCTGTAGTGGAGAAAGATTTCATACTGGATCCAATGAATCTCCTCAAAGATGGAATGTACAAGGAGAATGATTATACTCCTTGCAAATCTTACATCATTACCCTGGTAAATGAGAATCTGAAAGAGCTCCCTTTACTGCAGAATAATGAGGATGAGAAACTCCGTCAGGCCCTTAAGGAGAAATTCCAGGGAGAGGCAGAGGCTTCAACCTCAGGCATCTCAGGCAAAAAGGGGGGAGTACAAGGAGGGAATTCATCGGGAAGAAAAGATACTGCCGGGAAGGCATTCATTAACGGCAAGTGGGTTGAGGTTTCAAAAACCCGCAACGATGAGGTGGAAGATAAGGCTCTTATCAAAACTGCATCAAACGGCATACTGGAGGTGGATTTGCACGCCTCTGTCCTATTGGAAACCACAGCTGGGATGGACAACACCGCAATCCTGAAATACCAGATGGAAAAATTCAATGAGGCAATGAAAGCGATACTCCGCAAAAAAGGACAAAGAATTGTCTTCATCCACGGCAAAGGGGACGGAGTATTGCGCAAGGCAATCCTCACCGAACTCAAAACCAAATACCCAGCCTGCAAATGGCAAGACGCCTCTTTTAAGGAGTACGGCTATGGGGCCACAATGGTTACGGTGTAGTTACTTGAGGGCACAGAATCACTGGATTTTGTGCCCCTTTTGAGTCAGCTTCTTGTTTTCTCTACAACTTCTCAATTTGTTCAATGCTCAGGCCGGTGCATTGGCAAATGAGCTCCATATTGACACCTTTCTCTTTAAAGGCTTTTGCAACTTCTATTTTTTCCTTAGCTCTACCTTCTTGCCTGCCTTCTTGCCTGCCTTTCTCCAGTCCTTCCTCCAAACCTCGCTCTCTTCCCCGCATTTCGGCAGTCCATTTGATGCTGTTTATGTCGCGTTCGGTTTTCATCTCTTGCTGGTATTCTTTAA
>JAZSEZ010000078.1:0-11035 GCA_045531975.1 Candidatus Egerieisoma sp.
ACTAGCTTGGTTGTTGACACTGAGTGTAAAGTTAAAGTTGTGATTACAGATAATTGGGGTATGAAGAGCGAGGCTACTGTAACCGTAACTCTAAAAAAATTCGGTAACTAATCTCTGATTTATCAGGTGATTAAATAAAAAAAGAGGGTGGCCATTTGGTCACCCTCTTTTTTAGCAAATTATAGGGAATCAATTTTTAGAGATCTTAGAAGGTTGAGTGCACTTGGGAGGATGAGTGCAGGCGAATTGCTCATTATGTTGCAGATTAACATACCGGTACCAGGTGTAGCGGGAGACTTTGAGGGTACGGCAAATACGGGAGACAGACCACCCTTTTTGGAGCATCTGTTCTATGTCTGAGGTGTGGGATTGAAGGTGTTGGAGTTTGACGCAAGAACCTTTTCTGCGACCGAGTTGTACCCCTTCAGCACGCCGTACGGCAAGAGCCTCTTTGGTGCGCATTGAAATTAGATTTCTTTCTATTTCTGCGGCCAGGCCAAAGGCAAAGCAGAGGATTTTGCTGTTAATGGTGTCGTCAAAGGCGTAGCGCTCTTTGGTGGTGTAGATGTTTATCCCTTTTTTCAGGCACATTCCCATTATGGTCATTATGTCTGTTAAGGAGCGGCTGAGGCGGGAGACCTCTGTTACTATCATTGTGTCTCCTTTTTTCATTTTGGAGAGGGCATTGCCCAGTTTGCGCTCTTTTTTGTCTTTTTTACCGCTTACGGTTTCAGATATCCACCGGTCTATCTCAAACCCTTTTTCCAAGGCAAATTTCTTTATTTCTTCTTTTTGGTTGTCGGGATTCTGTTTGCCTGTACTTACTCTTAAATATGCTATAATCATAACTGTATAAATTTGAATTACAGAATGAAGTTATAGCAAAAAAAAGAGCCCCATAGTGGGGCTCCATATATGTTTGAAAGGGATTTATGCTTTCTTTATCTTCTTTGCTTTTACCTGGTCAAAGCCTTCTCCATAAACTCCCATTACAGTGGAAACTGTTAGGAATGCGTGAGGGTCTACCTCTTTTACGGCAGCCATTACCTCGTGCATTTTTTCTTTACGGGTTACAACCATTATTATCATACTGCTGCTCTTCTTGAACCATCCAATTGAGTTGATGGCTGTAACACCTTTATCAAGCTCATAACACAGCTTGTCTGCCATCTCCTCATACTTGTTAGTAATGATGAGCATCTGTACAGATTGTTTGTTACCAGTAAGTATCTGATCTACGGTGTAAGAGAAAGCTACAGTTACAACATAACCGTATACAAGGTCCTGCAAGGTTCTGCCCGGAAGGAAGAGTACTGATGAGATGATAAGGAAATCTGCAATCATAAACACTCTGCCCGGAGATACCTCTCTATACTTGTTTATTACAAGTGCAATGATATCAATTCCACCTGTACTTCCGCCCTGGGAGAAGACAATTGCTATACCGCAAGCACTCATTGCTCCACCAATAATGGAGTTGATAAGATTGTCATCTATATCTGACACCCAAGGAATATGTGGGAATATCTGAAAATATAGTGAACTTACCAGTACGCAGAAAATGGTCTTGAATCCAAATCCTTTTCCCATTATTATAGTACCGGCAATAAGCAATACTGCATTGAGAACCAGATAGCTGAAAGAGATTGGTATCTGAAATGCATAATTGAGGATTGTAGACATACCGGTTACTCCACCGGCAGTGATTCCGTTTGGAATAAGGAATGCTGTCCAGGAAAAAACGTATAGTGCAAGGGCAAAAGCCATCACACTGTACTCTTTTACTGTTTTGAATATCTTGGTATTCATCTGTTATTTTCTATAAGTTGCTATTGCATTCTCAAGGAACTGCACAAACGCATCTTTATCCAAATTATATCCTCTTGGATCAACTACAAGATTACCCTGCGCATCAGTTATGATATAATAAGGCATTGCGTTTGCCTTATATTTATCCATAATGTATGCAGTATTTATCTTGCCAAGGCTCTTCAATACTTTTCCATTTGGCAAGGTAACCCAATCCTGCTGAGCAACCTCTGTCTTTACATCTCCATAAAGAGATACAAATACAAACTCTGTATTAAGCAGTTCTTTCACTTTTGCATCGCTGAATACTCTGCTCTCCATCTCGCGGCAGTTAACGCAAGCAGCGCCGGTAAAATCAATGAATACAGGCTTGTTTACTGTTTTTGCGTACTCCATTGCCTCCTGCAAATCAAAGAAGCCTGGAATGCCGTCTATATGCTTAAGACCCATATCTGTAAATTTCTTTGCAGGGTAAGGGTTATTGTGCGAAGCACTTGCGTGTGAAGCCTCCTGAACTACAACATTCTGCTGTTTTGCCAAATTGAAGTCTATGCTCTCAATTGGAGGAAGGTATCCGCTCAACGCTTTAAGAGGAGCACCCCACATACCAGGAATCATATATACTACAAATGAGAATACAACAATTGAAAGGAACAGTCTCTTAACTGAAATATGATCCTCCGGTGTATCGTGCGCAAAACGCAGTTTGCCCAACAGATACAATCCCAACAATGAGAATACTACAATCCAGATTGCAAGATAAACCTCTCTGTCCAACAAGTTCCACTGGTATACCTGGTCTGCAACGCTAAGGAATTTAAGACCAAGGGCAACCTCTATGAAACCAAGCACAACTTTAACTGAGTTAAGCCATCCGCCACTCTTAGGAAGGTCTTTCAACAAAGATGGAGCAAATGCAAATACTGTAAATGGAAGTGCAAATGCCGCTGAGAATGCAAACATAGTAATGATTGGCTCCCAAATCTCACCCTGGGTACTCTTGATAAGCACCGAGCTCATAATAGGACCTGTACAAGAGAATGAAACAAGAACCAAAGTAAGGGCCATAAAGAATACACCTACAAGACCGCCCTTATCACTCTTCTCATCTGTTTTGTTAATCATCCAGCTTGGCATTGTAATCTCAAATGCACCAAAGAAGCTGGCAGCAAATACCATAAAGATAATGAAGAACAGGATATTTGGAATCCAGTGAGTTGCAAGCCAGTTGAAGATATCTGCTGTAATGGCATCACCACCCAAAATGTAAGTAAGAAGAATAATTACAGCAATTGGAACTGTATACAATGCTACAATAAAGAAACCGTACATAGAGGCATAGAACTTGCCTTTGCCGTCTTTACTCTTAAGGAAGAATGAAACTGTCATAGGAACCATTGGGAATACGCAAGGGGTAAGCAATGCTACAAAACCCCACGCAATTGCCTCTAGGATTACAGCCCAAATTGATTTGCCACCCTCTTTCTTAACCGGAGCAACCTCATCCGAAGCAACTGCACCTGTACCGGCAGGAAGTTTTACTGTAAGTACATCATCTGTTGGAGGAAGGCAGCTTCCCTCGCTGCAAGTCTGCCACTCAACTGTTACTTTTGCAACAGGAGATTTGCCGGAAACCTCAACTTTCTGGGCAATCTGCACACCAGAGTCACAAACTCCAATCTCCATTCCAAAAAGCTCATCATAAGCTTTGTGAACCTCAGTTTTAATATAAGCTTCTCCTACAGCTTTCACACCCTCACCTGCAACAACAACAGAAGTTGCAATAGGACCGTCTGTATAAGGGCCCAAATCATAAATATGCCACTCACCGTTAATCTCACCGGTAAGGACAATCTCATAAAGATTTTCACCAACGTTTTCTACTTTGGCACTCCACTGAACAGGGTTCTCAACCTGTGCATAAGCTACACAGCCCAATACCAAAGCTACAACTGAAAGAAAAAGTTTTTTAAGCATATAAGATTTAAGTTTAAGAATTCTAAACGAATAAGCTACAAAAGTAATAAAATTTAATTATTTACCGCCTTTTCTCTTAGATATCTTCTTATTTACCACTTTATTTATGGCAGCAACAACCGCCTCCTCCATTGGAGCGTACGCCTGGGGGTATGGGTGACAACCGTCTGGTGCAATCCCCTCTTTCAGGGCACCATTCTCATCTGCCATAGATGTATAGTAATCCACATACTCATAACCCATCTTTTTTGCATACTCCTCAATAAGTCTGTTCATCTGAACCACAATTGGAGCAGGTTGTATATCAAGTCTCCAGGAAAAATGGTCTGTAGGCAAAAGGGAGCATAAAATTGGAACAATTCCATTCGCACGGGCAATGTCACACATAGAAATAAGATTTCCCATAATGTTCTCCAACGAAATTATTCCCTGATTGCGGGCAATATCATTTATTCCCGACAGTATTACCACTGCTTTAGGATTCAACGCCACAACATCACTGTGGAAACGGGCCAGCATCTGGTAAGTGGTTTGGCCGCTTATTCCCCTTCCAGCATAATTGTTGTTCTTAAAAAACTCAGGACGGTACTTCAGCCAGTTGTCTGTGATGGAGTTGCCCATAAACACTGCAGTTGGAGCAACAGTTATTGTATCATTGGCCGCAGCATAGCGGCTGTATTTTGCCCAATCCTTGTCTTTACCGGGCTCCTGGGCAGAAAGCATTACAGTACACATTACTGTAAATGCAAGAAGCAGTATACGTTTCATAAGAGAAAAAAAATATTTGCTACTGGTCAACAAAAAAAGCCCCAGATTTCTCTGAGGCTTTGGAGCGGAAAACGAGGCTCGAACTCGCGACCCCAACCTTGGCAAGGTTGTGCTCTACCAACTGAGCTATTTCCGCATTTCTGTTTTGCGAGTGCAAAGGTAGACAAAAATTTTAAACCTCCAAAAATTTTTTACATTTTTTTGAAATTTCTTGAAAAATTTTCCCTTTCACTGCAAAAACAGACTATATTACTGTTTCAAACTCTCTTAGGAATCTTACATCGTTCTCAAAATAGTGGCGCAAATCCTTAACCTGCCATTTGAGCATTGCAATTCTCTCTACTCCCATTCCAAAGGCAAAGCCTGAATACTCTTTAGAATCTATTCCCGATGCCTCAAGTACGTTAGGGTCTACCATACCGCAACCCATAATCTCCAACCAGCCTGTACCCTTACAGATGTTGCAACCTTTACCTTTACAGATATTACAGCTTACATCAACTTCTGCACTTGGCTCAGTGAACGGGAAGTATGAAGGGCGCAACCTTATCTGGGTCTCCTCACCGAACATCTCTTTTGCAAAAAGCAATACAGCCTGTTTAAGGTCTGCAAAAGATACATTCTTATCTATATACAATCCCTCAACCTGGTGGAAGATACAGTGTGCACGTGCAGATATAGCCTCATTTCTGAATACCCTGCCAGGACATACAATTCTGATAGGAAGAGGCATCTTCTCCATACTTCTTACCTGTACAGAACTTGTGTGGGTTCTAAGCAGAATAGGGTTGTCTCCACCTGCAGAGATAAAGAAAGTATCCTGCATATCTCTTGCCGGATGCTCAGGCGGGAAGTTCAAGGCTCCAAATACGTGCCAGTCATCCTCAATCTCAGGTCCCTCAGAAACAGCGTATCCGAATTTGCTGAATATTGAGATAATCTCCTCTCTGGTAATTGATATAGGGTGTCTTGTTCCCAAATCAAATTTGTCTCCAGGTTTTGTATAGTCAAATGAAGGGGCATCACTGCCACCCATCTCTTCCACTTTCTGTCTAAGCTCCTCTATTTTCTCTGCAGCTTTGGTTTTCAATACGTTCAGCTTCTGGCCAAACTCTCTCTTCTGCTCTGCAGGAACATTCCTGAACTCATCAAACAATGCTGTAATCTCTCCCTTTTTACCCAATAGTTTTACCCTTATCTCCTCAACTTCCTGCAACTTGGTGGCCGAAAGAGACTCTATGCTGTTTAGCAAATCTTCTATTTTCTGCTTCATATCAAATCATTTAAGGTTGCAAATCTACACAAAATTCCCGTACTTTCATCTATGCCGCAAAAAAACAGCCGCTGAAAGCACCCATATTGGCACATCTGCACATAATAATCTGTTACTGATACTTGTTGAACTCGTTTACCGTAAGGTCTGTTATTACATTTTTGAACCTCACATTGTCTCTTGGACAAATAAGAAGCACGTCATCGGTGTTTATAACCATAAAGTCCTTCAGCCCTTTTACCACCACAAGCTTGTCCTCCTCATTGGACACAATAATTGAGCCTTGAACTTTATCTATCATACTGTCTCCCACACTCATAAGGTTATCATCCTCATCTTTCTCCCCAAGGTGGTACAATGCATCCCACGTTCCCACATCGCTCCATCCGAATGAAGTCTCAAACACCCATCCGCGGCTGGTCTTCTCCATTACACCGTAATCTATGGATATGCCGTTGCAGCTCTCATATATACCTTTTATATACTCCTCCTCTTTTTCTGTGTAGTAATATGGTATGATGTCCTTAAACTGATTGGCTATGTCGGGAAGATGCTTCTCCAATTCCTGTGAAATGGCAGTTACATTCCATACAAAGATGCCTGAATTCCACAAAAATTCCCCACTGCTCATAAATACTTTTGCAAGTTCCAGGTCGGGCTTTTCAGTGAATGTCTTTACACTGCATACCTGAGAGTTGCCTATCTGTTTTGCCCTCTCCCTATTTATCTGAATATAGCCGTAACCTGTTTCAGGACGGGTTGGCTTAATGCCCAGGGTGAAGAGGTCATTATGGTCCTGCGCATACTCCAGCGCACTGCTTATGGTGCTGAGGAATACATCCTCGTTTATAATAAGGTGGTCGGAAGGGGCCACAACAACGGTTGCCTTAGGATCTTTTTTCTGCAATTTGTAGGTTGCATACGCAATGCACGGGGCGGTATTTCTCCTGTGCGGCTCCAGAAGGATATTTTCCGGCAGCATCTGAGGCAGCTGCTCCTTTACAAGTTCTCCGTACTGCTCGCTGGTAACTACAAGAATATTTTCACTGGGAATAATTTTGGCAAACCTGTTGTAGGTCTGCTGCAAAAATGAGACACCTGTTCCAAAAAAGTCCAGAAACTGTTTTGGTTTTGCATTCCTGCTCACCGGCCAGAAACGGCTTCCCACACCGCCTGCCATAATAATACAATAAGTATTCTCTCTACCCATAGCAAATTTTAATCTCACCAGGAAGGGGTAAAAGCCTCCCCTATATATTTTACTTCAAAAAATTCTCTGTTACACAACACAGAAACCACATCAAAAACCACCTCTTTTCTTCCCGACAATTTACCTCTGCCCCCCTCCTGCGCCAAAAATCCCTTTGCCGCTGCAATGATTTTTCTCCTCTTTGGGGATGTAATACTCTCAAAAGGGTCTATTTGGGATGGGTACTCTCTGGTCCTTACCTCAACTATCCTAATGAACTCTCCATCCTCCATTACCAGGTCCAGCTCTTTATGTCCACAACGCCAATTGCGGGCCAAAAGTTTCATTCCCCGCTGCAAAAGATATTCCAAGGCCAGCTCCTCTCCTCTTTTGCCCAACTCTTGTCTGTTTTTGAACCTCAAATTCTCCATTTTCCCTCCGCTCTATATCAGGTGGCAAGGTACAAAATCTTCCAATATTCCACAAATTGTGACGTTGTCCTAATTTGCAATTACCTCTGTTAGAGGTAATTAAAAAAACCAGGGTTTTACCACCCTGGTTTTTAAAATGCTGTAAAACAGCGTTTTACAAATTAGGACAACGTCACAAGTAAAGTACCCTTAGGCAGCTTGTCGCCAACCTGCACCTCTACACTCTCTACTACGGCATCAAATGGGGCAACTATTACGTTTTTCATTTTCATTGCTTCGTAAATCATAAGCTTGCCACCCTTCTTCACTTTATCACCGGCCTTAACTTTTATCTCTGTAACAGATCCCGGAATAATGGATCTTACCTCTTTGGGGTTTGGGGCCTGCCAGACCTTTCTCTCCAGAAACTTTTTGGTATAGCAGGTTTTGTATTTCCTGCCACACTCGTGAATCTGAATTTTGTCTGTAAAGAGGTTGGGGTCGTTTGACATAAGCACAGCATCACCCAAATCCGCACTTATAAAATCTATCTCTTTATTCTCCATAACCGTTACTGTTAAAATGGTGGAATACCGTGTTTTTTGGCTGGTCTCTTAAGGGTCTTGTTCTCTGAGATGCCCAGTGCGTGCACAATGAACTTGCGGGTATCCTGAGGTGTGATTACAGAGTCTATATAACCTTTTGCTGCCGCTACGTACGGGTTTGCAAATTTGTCCTTGTACTCCTGAACCTTAAGTTTGCGCATTTCGTCGGGATTATCTGCCTCCATAATTTCTTTGCGGAAAATTATGTTTGCTGCCCCCTCTGGGCCCATAACTGCAATTTCTGCGGTAGGCCATGCAAATACAAAGTCGGCCCTAAGGTGGCGGGAGTTCATTGCAATGTAGCCCCCTCCGTATGCTTTGCGCAAAATGATTGTAATTTTTGGGACCGATGCCTCTGAGTATGCATACAGCAGTTTGGCTCCGTGGCGGATAACTCCTGCGTGCTCCTGGTCCACTCCCGGCAAGTAACCCGGCATATCTTCAAGGGTTACAATAGGTATTTCAAATGCATCGCAATATCTGATGAAACGGGCTGCCTTGTCTGATGAGTCACAATCCAACACACCTGCAAGGTACAACGGCTGGTTTGCTACAAAACCAACAGTTCTTCCCTCCATACGGCCGTATCCTATAACGATATTTTGAGCCCACATCTCCTGAATCTCTATAAACTCAGAATCATCTGTAAGGGCACGGATTACATCCCTTACATCGTACGGGGTTGTAGGGTCTACCGGTACAATCTTGTCTATCTTGTATTTTCTGAGCGGCTGCGAAGCCTTGATTGGTGCAGGTTTCTCTGCATTATGGGCAGGGAGATAACTCAGAAGTTTCTTTATTTGGGCAAAGCACTCCTCCTCGCTCTCTGCAAAGAAATGGGCATTTCCGGTAGTTTCACAATGTACACGGGCGCCACCCAACGACTCCATATCTATCTCCTCTCCCAATACAGATTTTATTACCTCCGGACCTGTGATGAACATTTTGGAAATCTTGTCTACCACAAATACGTAGTCTGTAAGGGCAGGGGAGTAAACCGCACCGCCGGCACAAGGGCCAAGGATTACTGAAATCTGGGGAATTACTCCGCTGGCCAGGGTGTTTCTGAAGAAGATCTCTCCATAACCTGCCAATGAGTTCACGCCCTCCTGAATGCGGGCTCCACCGGAATCATTGATTCCAATGAGAGGTATCCTCATCCTTAGGGCATAATCCATAATTTTGGTGATTTTTCTGGCGTGCATTGAACCTAAGGAACCGCCTGCCACGGTAAAGTCCTGGGCATACACAGCTACCGGTTTTCCATTGATGTTTCCGGTGCCAATAACTACACCATCACCGGCCAGGCTCTTGTTCTCCATACCAAACTCCCTTGCATCATGCTCTATAAAAAGGTCATATTCATAGAACGAACCGGCATCAAGGAGCTTGTTTATTCTCTCTCGGGCAGGTAGCTTGCCCATTGCAATCTGTTTGGCTATGGCCTTGTCTCCGCCTCCCATAACCGCTCTTGCAGTTCTCTCCTGAAGTTCAGAAATTTTCTCACTTAATAAACTCATAGTCAATATTTTATTTTCTACAAACCACCAGTATTGGAGCAGTCTTGTACAGGCTTCAATTGCCAATAATACGAAGGTTTGCAGTGTAGGTTTTGTTTCCGCAAAAATAACGGATTTTTTTTTATTACAAATTTTTTCAAAAATTCATTATATTTGTGAGTTACGTTTTAACGGAATAATTACACTTAAAATATAAAATTATGTCACTATCATTCACTGACAGACACATTGGACCTAGAGACTCCCAGATTGAGGAGATGCTAAAAGTTTTGAACGTTCAGACACTTGACGAACTTACAAAACAAACAGTTCCTTCAGACATCCTTTTGGATAAGGAACTTGACCTTACACCAGCCGTTTCGGAGAACCAGTACTTGGATAACCTTAAGAAAATGGTTTCAAAGAACAAACCGTTCAGAAGCCTTATTGGTATGGGCAATTACGGCACAGGTGTACTTCCTGTTATTACAAGAAACATTTTTGAGAACCCTTGCTGGTACACATCTTACACCCCTTATCAGGCAGAGATAAGCCAGGGCCGTCTTGAGGCACTTCTTATTTTCCAGACTATGATAAGCAGCCTTACAGGTTTCCCTCTTTCAAACTGCTCTATGCTTGATGACGCACAGGCTGCAGGTGAGGCAATGAGAATGATGTTTGAGGTTAGAAGCCGTGATGCCGTAAAAGCTGGCAAGAACGTGGTATTTGTAGATGAGAATATGTTCCCTCAGGTAATCTCTGTACTTCAGACCCGCGCAGCAGGTTTGGGCATTGAGATCCAGCTTGGTGACTATAAAACTGCAGAGCTTAGCGAGAAATGTTATGGCGCAATGGTACAGTACCCTGCAGCAAACGGTGAGGTTAGAGACTACGCTGCATTCTGCGAGAAAGTTCACGCAGCCGGCGGTCTTGTAACTGCATACTGTGATTTGTTGGCTCTTGCTGCACTTAAAGAGCCTGCAGCTTGGGGCGCAGACTGCGCAGTAGGTTCTGCACAGAGATTCGGTTTGCCAATGGGCTTTGGTGGTCCTACAGCAGGTTATATGGCAACCAAAGATGCTTACAAGAGACAAATCCCAGGCCGTATCATTGGTGTATCTGTAGACCGTTTGGGCAACAGTGCTGTAAGACTTGCACTTCAGGTTAGAGAGCAGCACATTAAGAGAGAGAAAGCTACTTCAAACGTATGTACTGCAACTGCCCTTATGGCAACAATGAGCGGTATGTATGCCGTATACCACGGACAGGAGGGAATCAAATCAATTGCACAGAAAGTTTCCCACTATGCACACGCAGTGGCAGGCCTTCTTAAAGCTAAAGGCTATACCCTTGCAACTGAGCATTTCTTTGACACAATTGAATTGCAGGGTGTAAATGCAGAAGAGATTAGAGAAAGGGCAGAGGTAGATGGAATTAACTTCTTCTATCCTACTCCTAACAGTGTAAGAATCAGTTTTGATGAGCTTACAAACTGCATGGAGGCT
>JAZSEZ010000036.1:0-11549 GCA_045531975.1 Candidatus Egerieisoma sp.
CTAACAACAACGCAGGTAACTGGGAGTAATTCTCAAATCATATAATTTAAAGGACCGGTTTTTAAGCCGGTCTTTTTTTATGATTTTCTATAAAAGAGCATTTTTTGTATCTTTGAGTTTTGCTATACCGGTAGACTAAAACACTTATGGAGAGATATTTTTTATCTGAAACTTTTACTCTTATACCAAAAGAGTTGTACACTCCCCAATGTGGAGAAGAGGCACTTAATGCACAATTCTCTTTAAAAGGGAGCTACATATACAAGGATTACTGTTTTGAAAGTGCCGGTGCCGTAATTGCGTTTGCTATAAAAGAGGAAAACAATGAAAATGGGGCCTCACTCCCGTTTGTAGTAAAGCTTCTTGAAGAGAGCCTTACAATAAGCAACTACAACAGGGTTGTGTTCCACTACAGCAAAGAGAGGAAACTTGCACATATAATTATATGTACAGGTGAGGAGCTTAAACTTGCAAACTCATTTAAGGCTGACAGTTTTGAGAGTGCGCTGTACTTCCTTTTCCTCTCAATCCAACAATTGCAGATGAATCCAAAACAATGTATAGTAAGGGTATGCTCAGAAATTGAGTCCCAGCAGGAAGATACTATAAAAAGATTCTTTAATGGAGTAGAAACAAACAATCTTAGCAATCTTATACAACAATGAGAATTATTGGAGGAGATTTAAAAGGTAAAAACATTTTGCCACCTGCAAATTACGGAGCAAGACCTACAACAGATTTTGCTAAGGAGGGACTGTTCAATATACTTATAAACGAGTACGACATTGAAGACCTTACCGTACTTGACCTGTTTTCCGGTACCGGCAGCATAAGTCTTGAGTTTGCTTCACGCGGATGCAAAGATATTGTAAGTGTAGAGATGAACCCTGTGCACGCCAAATTTATCAAACAGGTTGCAACAGCATATAAAGTAAAAGGAATGCAGGTTGTAAGACATAATGTTTTTGACTTCCTGAACATCTGCTCAAAAAAATTTGACATCATTTTTGCAGACCCCCCATACAGCATTGAGGGTTTGGATACTATTCCCGACAAAGTATTTGAAAAAGAGCTTGTTCTACCGGACGGATATCTGATTTTGGAGCATCCAGGAACTTTCAATTTTGAGCAGCATCCCCTTTTTGTAAAAGAAAGAAAGTACGGCAATGTGCATTTTTCATTCTTTAGGCCAAAATAATTTTGCAGATTAAAAAATAACTCCTATATTTGCAATCCCAAAAGGGAAACAACTACTGGTGCGGTAGTTCAGTTTGGTTAGAATACCGGCCTGTCACGCCGGGGGTCGCGGGTTCGAGCCCCGTCCGCACCGCAGAACTAAAAACTATTTCAAGAGCAAGTTGTAATCCTCAACATTGCAGCCTTTGAAAAGGAGACATACAGGATTGGTGCGGTAGTTCAGTTTGGTTAGAATACCGGCCTGTCACGCCGGGGGTCGCGGGTTCGAGCCCCGTCCGCACCGCCAAAAAGAGCAACTGTAAAAGTTGCTCTTTTTTTTTACACTTGAAAATTAATATTCAATAACAATATGAAAACTAATTTCAAACATTATTTCTTCTTACTGTTTGCCGCAGCTGCACTTCTTGTGGGTTGTGATAAAAGTGGTACAACTCCAGAGAATAACAATCCCGAAAAGCTTTCTTCAGACAACTCTATCAGAAGTTTCTCATTCCAGAAAGGGAGCAATCCAAGTTTGGATGCAAACTACTTTGCAACATCGGGCTATGATGTAATTTATATTACTGTTCCTGAGGGCGTTTCATTGAGTTCACTTATTCCAAGCATCAATACAGACCCTAAAGCTACTGTTAAATGCGGTTCAACTACAGTTCAAAGCGAATCTACACAATTGGACTTCTCACAAGCTGTTGTTATATCTGTAACATCTGAAAGCGGTGTTACCAGACACTACAATGTACTTGTAAAGAACGGTAATTCAAAAGTGGATAATATGGTATACTCATTTATGGTCAAGCACGATCTTCCTGGAGTATCTGTTTCAGTGAGCAAAAATGAGGAGATTGTTTATTCTGCAGGATATGGATTTGCAAATGTTGAGAATAAGGAGAGGGTTACCCCAGACCATAAATTCAGACTTGCAAGTATGTCTAAGCAACACGCTGCAATTGCAATTATGACTTTGTTTGAAAGAGGTCTTCTAAAACTTGAGGATACTGTATTTGGTAAAAACGGTATTCTTGCAGATGAATTTGGAGACAATATGCCAAATTCCTGGAAGTCAATTACCCTAGAGCACCTTCTTTCACACACCAGCGGTATTACTACAGACTGTATTTTTGGCGGCAGCGCTTACTCTGGCAAGAATACTCACGACAGGGTTGCACTATTGCTTCAGAGTGCAAGTGTTGCATACGAGCCGGGCAGCACTTATTCATACAATAACTCAAACTTTGGTATTATTGGATTGGTTGTTGAAAAACTGTCGGGAAAAAAATTCATGACATTCCTTAAAGAGGAGATTTATACACCAAGAGAAATTATGGATATTGATTGTGGTGACAACGACATTATTAAGGAGAAAGAGGTGAATTATTATGGCCAGGGCGGAAAGAATCCTTTTGGAAATGATGTTGAGGCCGGTGTTGCTGCAGGTGGTGTTATTGCATCTACCCCTGCCCTAATGAAACTTATGACTTATTTGGATTATGGCACAAAAGTGCCTGATATGTTCAAGAAAGAGACTTTGGACCGTATGTACACCCCTCTTTCTGGTGTAAAAACTACAAGTGGCAGCAGCTGGAACAGATATGCACTTGGGTGGAGGGCAAACTATCCAAGCATTGATACTTGGACAACTTACCACGGTGGTACTTTGGCTGGTGTTTGTACTATCTGGGCAAGGGGCACAGATAATGTTAACGGTGTTGTGCTTTGCAATTCACGCAGTTATGACAACGGTATAGATGATGATATGTGGTTTATGCTTGAGGATATTCAGGATTTGTACAGATAATAGTTTATTGGAAAAATACCGCAAGGGGACTGGTTTTGAGGGCCAGTCCCCTTTTTTTATAAATTTTTATTATTTTAATTTATTTGTTGTTAGTATATTTTCAAATTATTATATAATTTTACGGTATGAAAAGAAATGATGGAAAATTGGCAGCTATCTGGCACTTGTACAGAGACGGCTTTAGGGATATGACCTGGGGAAAACCTCTATGGGGGCTTATAATTCTTAAGGTAATTATCCTTTTTGCCGTATTGAGAGTTTTTTTCTTTAAACCGGCAATGGGTGGAATGACAGATGAACAAAAAAGTGAACAGGTTGGAACTCATCTTGTTAAAAAAAATAACAAGGATACACTATTAATCAAATAAAACTTAAACACTATGGATGCAGTAATTTGGTCCAGACTCCAATTTGCTATGACAGCAGGCTACCATTGGCTTTTTGTACCGCTTACATTAGGGCTGGCAATGGTAATGGCCGTTATGGAGACAATCTATGTTATTAAAAAAGATGATTTCTGGAAAAAGACAGCCCAATTCTGGATGAAAATCTTTGCCATCAATTTTGCCGTTGGCATTGCCACCGGTATTATTCTGGAATTTGAGTTTGGCACAAACTGGAGCAATTACTCCTGGTTTGTAGGTGACATTTTTGGGGCACCACTGGCTATTGAGGGTATTCTGGCGTTCTTTATGGAGGCTACCTTCTTTGCGGTAATGTTCTTTGGCTGGGAGAAGGTGAGCAAACGATTCCATCTTGTTTCAACCTGGATGACTGGTATTGGGGCATCAATCTCTGCCTATTGGATTCTTGTGGCAAACGGGTGGATGCAGAATCCTGTTGGAACCACATTCAATCCAGACACAGTACGTAGTGAGATGGCCTCTGCACAGGCATTTTGGGAGGTTATTTCAAATCCTGTTGCGGTGAGCAAATTTTTCCACTCAGTTACAAGCGGTTGGCTAACAGGTGGTGTGTTTGTAGTGGGTATCAGCTGCTGGTATCTGTTGCGCAAAAGGGAACTGAAATTTGCCAAAGCAAGTGTGCTTGTTGGTGGTTTGGTTGGTCTTTTGGGTGCTGCTGCGGTAATGCTTTCCGGGGATTCATCGGGAATACACGCTGCAAAATACCAGCCTATGAAATTGGCGGCTGCTGAGGGATTGGAGGATGGAGGAAAGAGAGCTGCTTTCAGTATTGTTCCGGGAGTTGAGATTCCGGGAATGCTTTCCATTTTGGCTACACACGACATTGATGGGGTTGTTCCTGGTATAAATGATATTCTTAACGGTTATACAGATAATGAGGGGAATGTGATTCCTTCTGTGGCTGAGAAAATGGCTATGGGTAAAACTGCTATTGAGGCATTGTCTACATATCGGGAAGAGAAAGAGAGAAATCCACAGCTTGCTGCACAGGCAAGGGAGACTTTGGAAGAGAATGTACAATATATGGGTTACGGATACCTGCAGGCACCAGAAGATGTCATTCCTCCGGTGGGAATTGTTTATTGGTCTTTCCGTGTAATGATAGGTTTGGGTATGTTCCTTACACTTGTGCTGCTGCTTGCCGTATGGTATACTTATAAAGATAAAATTGCCAGATTGAGCTGGTTGCATTGGGTTGCACTCATCTCTATTCCATTGGTTTATATTTGCGGGCAGGCAGGTTGGATTGTTGCGGAGGTTGGCCGCCAGCCTTGGACTATTCAGGGTCTTCTCCCTGTAAATGTGGCAATTTCGGATGTGAGTGTTGCTGCTGTTAAAACCACATTCTTTGTATTCCTTGCAATTTTTGCACTGTTCCTTGTTATTGAGATAAGGATTATGATTGGTGCAATTAAAAAAGGGCCTGAACTTGAGTCTGAATCTGAAAAATAACACGTTATGTCATATACATTTTTACAGAACTACTGGTGGTGCCTGATTGCCCTTTTGGGTGGTTTGTTGGTGTTCCTTATGTTTGTTCAGGGGGCCAACCTGCACCTGATAAACAAATCTTTGAGTGATTTGCAGAAAAGGATGGTAGTGAACTCTACAGGGCGCAAATGGGAGCTTGCCTTTACCACCCTTGTAACTTTTGGAGGTGCATTTTTTGCCTCGTTCCCACTGTTTTACAGCACCAGCTTTGGCGGTGCCTACTGGGTATGGATGCTGCTGTTGGTAACTTTTGTATTTCAGGCGGTATCTTATGAGTTTTTGAATAAGAAAGAGAACCTTTTGGGGGTAAAAGGGTTCCGTATAGCCCTTGTAGCAAATGGTTTTCTTGCACCGTTTGTGGTTGGAACAGCTGTGGGAACATTCTTTACCGGATCAAACTTTATAGTGAACAAAACTGCCATAATGGATTTGTCTGCTCCGGTAATCAGCTACTGGACAACCGGATGGAGAGGATTGGAGGCACTTGCCCAGCCACACGCCGTATTGCTTGGACTTACCCTTGTGGGACTTACAACAATTTTGGGGGCACAGTATCTTTTGAATAATATTGAGGATTCAGATTTGGAGGGCAAAATGCGTAAGACCATTAAATTTGCCGC
Organism: Candidatus Egerieisoma sp.; assembly: GCA_045531975.1. Classification (GTDB taxonomy): domain Bacteria; phylum Bacteroidota; class Bacteroidia; order Bacteroidales; family UBA932; genus Egerieousia. The sequence goes on from JAZSEZ010000036.1 coordinate 5,529, forward strand.
TCTCCCTTTCCTTGTGTGCTTCCTCGTCTGGGCTGGAATGCTCCTTGTAAAAGAGGGATTTGCAGTTGATTCTGCAGGCACAGTATTTATGGAGAAATTCAAATATCTGCACAATCTGCTTCAGATGCCTGCTGTACTGGCAATGTTGCTTGTAGGTGTTGTACTGGTTCTGGCAAGTATCTGGATGGGTGGATTTACCAAAAGCCGCAGAGCTATCTGGGCTGGAGGTATTGGTACAGTCCTTACTGTAATGTCTGTATTTTTCCTTGCAGGATTCAACGGTACGGCATACTACCCTTCCAATGCAGATCTGCAGAGTTCGCTAACCCTTGCAAACAGCTGTTCAAGCCAATACACCCTGTTTGTAATGTCTTGTGTTTCACTTCTTATCCCATTTGTTCTGGCATACATCATATATGCCTGGAGGGCAATGGACAAGAAGAAAATTACAGAAAAAGAGATTAAAGTTTCCCAAGATATATATTAAGGAATGTTACAAAGGCTTCCGCTTGTGGCGGGAGCTTTTGTTCATATACAACCTTATAACCGCAAGAAGATTCATCCTGCAAAAGCAAAAGGTCCAAATCTCTGGCCGTAAGGGAGAGTTCCAGATTTCTTCCCGATGACACCATAACAGAGAGTTTCACATTCCCAAACCGCTCCTCAAAGAGAGGCAGCACCTCATTGTACATCCTTTTTGCCAGAGTATTCTCCACTCCAACACGCAGTTCCCCCTCTACAGTATACTCCAACAGATTCATCTCATCCTTCAAGTTTTCATATGCTGCAACAATGCCCTGTGCATGCTCCCTGAATGCAATTCCCTTGGAAGTAAGGATAATGCGGCCAGACTGTCGGGAAAAAAGTTCCACATTATATGTATTTTCCAGTTCCTGTATATGCTTGGTTACTGCAGGCTGTGAAATGCCCAACTCTTTGGAGGCCTTTGTAAAGCTCAAATGGTTTGCTACTGCAAGAAATACTTTCAATCTGAAATCCATACCTCAACTTAAAATACACTTATTCCCAACTCTGTTGTAAAATCTGCAAGGGTTACTATACCTCTGCAAGAATTTCCATATTTGTTAAGCTCCGGGCTCCATACAGCTATTGAGAGCCTGCCCGGTATAACTGCAACTATACCACCGCCAACTCCACTTTTTCCTGGCAACCCTACCCTATAGGCAAACTCGCCGCTCTCATCATAAAAGCCACAGGTAAGCATAAGGGCATTTATTCTTTTAGCATCTCTGTAGCATACAACCTGTTGGCCATTCAACGGATTTACACCACTGTTTGCCAGATAAAGAAAAGCCTGCGCCAACTGGCTGGTACTCATTTCTATACTGCACTGGTTGCAATAGGTCCTGAACACCTTGCTCACTTTTCCGCTAAAATTTCCAAAACTCTTCATAAGATGGGCAAGAGCCTTGTTCCTTTCACCTGTTGAGTACTCACTCTGGGCAACCTCCTCATTATAATCAATCTCCTGTGAGCCAGCCAATTCTCTCACATATTCCAGTAATCTGTCATTAAGATCAGGCATCTTCTGAAGCAATTTGTCTGTGATTACAAGGGCCCCGGCGTTTATGAACGGATTGCGAGGAATACCCTTTTCATACTCCAGCTGCACAAGAGAATTGAATGCGCTTCCCGACGGTTCTTTCCCCACACTTTCCCATATCTCCTCCCCTACCATTGGAGCGAGCATAGACAATGTAAATACCTTTGAGATACTTTGTATGGAAAACTTCTCATCATAATCCCCAATATTGTACTTTTCTCCATCTACGGTACAAACCGAAATGGCATACTTATGGGGAGATACTTTGGCTAAAGCCGGTATATAATCTGCCACTTTTCCCTTGCCGGTGAAATTGGAATAATTTTCAAAAATTGTTTTTATAATCTTTTCCACTGCCTTAAGTGCAATTTTAAAAGTAAAAGTCTAAAATGATGTTTCAAATTTAAACAAAAATCTTTAGAGTGTACAAATAATGTATTTACAGGCAGGTTTTTAAGTGTAAAGAAATTGTTACAACCTAAGAAATATTTTCATATTTTTGTTCCTTTCGCACGCAGTTATGGCGTGCACAAATTTCAGTTTACTACTAATATTAATGAAAATGGAAAAGTTGAATTCTGCCATTGGCTCAAAAATTAAGGGTCTTAGAGAGATTAAAAATATCTCCATTGAGGAAATGGCACAGATGAGCGGGTTGAAAATCCAGTATCTTAACGCAATTGAAGAAAATCTTCAGGTTCCTACAATTGGGGAGCTGATAAAGATTGTACGTGTCCTGGGCGTAAGAGTAGGAACTGTCCTGGATGACTTTTCAAATGACGGCCCTGTTATTTCAAGGGCACAGGAGTGGCAAGAAAATCCTGTATTGAGAAGCAAAGAGAATTCTGCAAACAAAATGAATTACTATAGCCTGTCAAGCAAAAAGCAAGACAGAAATATGGAAACATACATTGTAAACCTTAATGCCTGTGAGGGGGGAAACCAGTTGTCTTCTCACGAGGGTGAAGAGTTTATGTATGTTCTTGAGGGGGAAATTGAGGTGAGATACGGCAAAGATGTGCACGTACTTGGAAAAGGTGACACAATCTATTACGACTCTATTGTTCCTCACCTTGTACTGCCACGCACACCCGAGGGTGCAAAATTATTGGCAGTTGTATATGTACCATTTTAAATCTCTGTTATGAGCACATTACCATTATTTGAAAGAACCATTGGTGAGTGGTTGGAGAAATGGGCAAATGAGACTCCAAACAAAGAGGCTATAGTATACTCCGACAGAAATTTAAGGTTCACATACGCCCAATTGAACCAGAGGGTAGACAATTTGGCCAAAGGCTTTATGGAACTTGGTGTAACCAAAGGCTCACACGTGGGAATTTGGGCAACCAATGTGCCTGACTGGCTTACAGTGCTATATGCCTGCGCCAAACTTGGAGCTGTTGCCATTACAGTGAACACCAACTACAAACAGTCTGAGCTTGAGTATGTTTGCCAGAACTCAGATATGCACACCTTGTGTATCATAGACCGCGAGCGTGAGAGCGATTTTGTAACTATGGTATACAATATGCTTCCGGAGCTAAGGACTTGCCAGAGAGGAAATCTGAAAAGTGATAAATTTCCAGTGCTTAAAAATGTGGTGTTCATTGGACAGGAGAAATACAGAGGTATGTTCAATATTCCTGAACTCCTTTTGTTGGGCAAAAACAGTTTGAGGGATGAGGAGTATGTTAAAATAAAAAGCTCTGTAAATTGCCACGATGTTGTAAATATGCAATACACCAGCGGCACAACAGGATTCCCTAAAGGTGTTATGCTTTCGCATCACAATATTACCAACAACGGTTTCCTTACAGGAGAGCATATGAAGTTTACAGCCGATGACAAACTTTGTGTATGCGTTCCGCTGTTCCACTGCTTTGGTGTTGTATTGGCAACAATGAATGTCCTTACACACGGTTGTACAGAGGTTATGGTAGAGAGATTTGATCCGCTTGTAACACTTGCATCAATACATAAGGAGAGATGTACCTCTTTGTACGGTGTCCCTACAATGTACATTGCAGAGCTGAACCACCCTATGTTTGATATGTTTGACCTCTCATCACTGAGGGTTGGTATTATGGCTGGAGCCCTATGCCCTATTGAGCTTATGCGCAAGGTAGAGGAGAAGATGTATATGAAGGTTACAAGTGTATACGGACTTACCGAAACCTCTCCTGGTATGACTCATACCCGTATGGACCAGAGTTTTGAGGAGAGATGCACAACCGTAGGTTATGAGTTTGAGCATACAGAGGTGGCTGTAATTGATCCTGAAACCGGCGAGGAGTGCCCTGTAGGAGTACAGGGAGAGCTTTGCAACCGCGGCTATAACTCAATGAAAGGATACTACAAGAATCCACAGGCTACAGCTGAGACAATAGATGCAAACGGCTGGTTGCACTCAGGAGACTTGGGAGTAAAAGATGAAAACGGCAACTACCGTATCACCGGCCGTATAAAAGATATGATTATCCGCGGTGGTGAAAACATCTACCCAAGGGAGATTGAAGAGTTCCTTTACCACTACCCAGGCATTAAAGATGTGCAGGTGGCAGGTATCCCATCCAAGAAATATGGAGAGGAAGTTGGAGCCTTCATTATTCTTCACGAGGGGGCAGACATCCACGAGAGTGATATCAAAGAGTTCTGCAAAGGCAAAATTGCCCGTTACAAAATCCCTAAATACATCCTGTTTGTAGAAGGTTTCCCTTTAACAGGCAGCGGCAAGATTCAGAAATTCAAACTTAAGGATATAGGTTTGAAGATGCTCCAGGAGCAGGGAGTGGAAGTAATATAAAACACACTATAAAGCAGGCGGGTACACAATAAGTGGCCGCCTGTTTTCTTTTATACCCAAAATGCCAAAATAATATCACTCTAAATATTGGCTTCAATTTTCAATATAACCGGATTTGACTCCACATTTTTCTGAATGGAACCCCATAAAACACTATTATTATCCAAAAAGTAAAGTTTGAACGTATCATCAGATTCTGCATTGCCAGAACCGGAAATATTATATTTCAGCACCTCTCCTGTTTTCTTTTTAAAGAAATACCCTCTATGACCGTTAGCCATAAAGAACAGCAGGTTCTTATTTTCTCCCAACAATTCTGTTTTGGCCATAACCTGGAAAGGGTTGAACATCTTAGGTTGCATCATTGTTCTCACCACCTCTTCCCTTGCATTTTCAATTGCCTTGTAATTGCCCAACTCAAAAACATATGCAGGCACAATTTCATATTTCCCTTTTGATTGGATAATATTGTACACTGTATCATTGAACATATATTTGAACCTTACCCACTTCCCATCACCAACAAAAGAACACTCCTTAAAGTACCAGTTGATATTTGACAGGGAAGCAAGTTTTGAAGCCATTACAATAGAATCCTTCAAGTTGCCGGAAGTATCCATTATGGTAAGGGCTCTCCACTCCTTAGACATCCCCTTATCGGGAAGATAAAATGCTATATCACCACTTGGAAGCATTGCTGCACCTCTGCTGTGACGCAGATTAATCTGCAGTTCATTACTCCTTATATACTCTCCTTTAAAATTGAAACAATAAATCTTGTTCTTTGATGAATCATACAGATAAACCGTATCCTTTAAGACAAAGGCATCCTCAATGTAAAGATACTCCTGCGGGCCATTTCCCTTATTTCCAAGATGTGCCACAAAACAGCCGTCTTCCTTGAACAATGAACATTTTCCACCATTAAGTACCAGCAAATGATCTTTGCACGGCACAATATTGGCAATATCATCCAACAAAGATATATCAGATGTTTCCAGAGGAATTTCCAAAACCTTTTCAGAAAACTCTTCCAACATAATGTTTGTTCCTTCTTTCCCGATAGTCTCTCCAGCAGTTATCCTCAGCAGCTCTCCTTTGGATGAACCGTTACCGCTGCATCCTGCAAATACCATTGCAGAACATACTAACAAATAAATAACGCAATTTTTCATGGATTCCAGATTTATAATTCTGACACAAAATTATATCATCATCAATCCAATTTTACTCTGATAGCACATCCCCCAATGAAGTTGCCCTGTATTATGCTGTATGGCTCTGTATTTTAAGAAGATACTAAAAAAGAGTTGCGATTGCTTAAGGGCCTGAATTGATACACTATAAAACAGGCGGCTACACAATAAGTGGCCGCCTATTGTTTATAGTTTCTCAATCTCTTCAATTGGAAGATTTGTACATTGGGCAATGGTTTCATTATCCAGTCCTTTCGCTTTCATAGATTTGGCAACAGTAAGAATTGCTTTTTCTTCCCCTATTTCTATGCCTTTTTCCATCCCCTTTTCCATACCTTTTTCTTCTGCCCGTTCAATACAGCTCATAGTATCCAGGTAGTTTTTCCAGTCAGATTCATAGCGGATTCTGTCCTGTTCAGACAAGGAAGCAACTTCTGCAGTATCCAGAACTTTAT